>CACYYN010000022.1:7477-46613 GCA_902778665.1 Oscillospiraceae bacterium
AACTCATTGAGCGTGGTAGCCACGCCTCCCCGGGTCGGATCTCGCAGGACTCTCACTGCACCGCCGGCCGCAAAAATCGCATTGCAAAGGCCGTTGAGCGGAGCGCAGTCACTCTGCAATGTGCCCTGCATCATGCCGCTCCTTGCCAGCATAACAGCCGTCCCGTGATCTCCGGCTGTGCCGGACAGGATTACAACATCCCCGTTGCGGATGGCTTTCGGTGAAAGCCCCGGCACCTTCAGATAGCCGATACCGGCAGTGTTGATGTAGAGCCGGTCTCCTCTGCCCTTTTCCACCACTTTGGTATCCCCGGTGACGATCTGAACACCCGCTCTTTTCGCTGCGGCACTCATGGAAGCGATGACCTTACGCAGCACCTCGGTTTCAAGCCCCTCTTCCAGGATCAGGCCGCAGGAGAGAAACTTCGGCTCACCGCCGCATACGGCAATGTCATTCACCGTGCCGCACACCGAGAGCTCACCGATGTCCCCGCCGGGGAAAAACAGGGGAGAAACCACAAAACTGTCCGTTGAAAAGACGAGCCTGCTGTCTCCGGGGAGAATGGCACCGTCCCCCAGCTCACGAAGAGCCGAATTGTCCAGTGCGGGCACAATCATGTTTTCAATCAGGCGGGAGGTCTTCTTCCCTCCGCTGCCGTAATCCAATGTAATGATATCATCCATCATAATCCATATATTTATAGGCTGCCGCACAGGCACCCTCTGAGCTTACCATGCAGGGCCCCACGGGGTCCTCCGGCACACAGCGTCTCGCGAAAAGCGGACAATCGGCAGGGGAAATCTTCCCTGTGATAACCTCTCCGCAGCGGCACGACGTCACTGCTTTTGCAGAAAGGCCGGCAACCGCTTCTTCTCCCAGATACTCCGGAAAACGTTTTTCCGCGTCCAGATCGGCATATTCCTCCCGGAACTTCAGGGCACTGCCGTCGATCTTTCCAAGACCTCTCCAGCATGCAGGATGTCTGGCAAAGCAATCTGCCATGAAGCGCTGTGCAAGTGTATTCCCGTTTTCCGAAACAGCCCTCACATATTCATTTTCCAGCTTCGGTTTACCCGCAGTGATCTGCCGAAGCAGCCGCAAAACTGCCGTTAAAATATCTTCCGGCTCGAAACCCGCAATCACTGCCGGCATAGCGTATTCCTCCGGCAGGAAGGCAAATCCCTTCGCCCCGATAATGGTTGCCACATGGCCCGGGCAAAGGAAGCCCTGAACATTGAAGTCATCCATTGCCATCAGCTTTCGGAGTGCCGGCTCCACTGTCTTCAGCATGGAAAAAACGGTAAAATTCTTTATCCCTTCTTCCTTTGCCGTAAGCGCAGCAGCCGCCGTTCCCGGAGCCGTGGTTTCAAAGCCGACGCCTAGAAAGATGACTTCCTTCCCGGGATTCTGACGGGCCGTTTCTACCGCATCTACCGGTGAATATACCACCTGCACCTGTGCACCCAGTGCCCTTCTCCTGGCAAGGTTGTCACCCGGTGTACTGCCGGGAACACGGATCATATCGCCATACGTGGCAATGATCACATCTCTGCGCATGGAAAGACCAAGAAACGCATCAATTTCCTCCGGAGGTGTCACACAGACAGGACATCCCGGACCTGAGAGAAGCTTCACCTTTTCCGGAAGCATATTTCGGATGCCGCTTGCGGCAATCGCCATGGTATGGGTGCCGCACACCTCCATCAGACGTACTTCACGGTCCAGCGGCAGAGCCCGTATCGCGTCCAGAATCTCTTCCCCATTCCTCATGCCTTTGCCGCCTGCTTCTCATATTCGGCATAAACGGCACCGTCCAGCTCTTCCCAGGTCTCCAGATCTGCAAGAGCCTGCTCTTCCGGAAGCCGCTCGATGGCAAACCCCGCATGGACAATCACATACTCCCCTACTCTGGGGTTATCTATAAAATCCACCCGAATCTTCCGTTTCATACCCATAGATTCGGCGACAGCTTCCCTGCCGTTGATTTCGACTATTTTAAGTGGTACTGCCAGACACATTTGTTTCCTTTCCAAGCCGGTGCAGCGCAATCGCTGCCTGTCCGAGGCTCAATCCTTCATCATTGCAGGATACCCTTTTTTGATGATAGACCTCAAATCCATCCTCCCGCAGGAGTACCGGCAACCTTTTCATCAGGTAAAGATTCTGAAAGCTGCCTCCGGACAGCACCACACGGTTCAGCCCGGAACATTCGCGCGCCCGCCGGCACTGTTGTTCTGCCATTCTGACAAGCGTGTTCATAAAGCATGCGGAGAGCACAGCCGTACTCTCTCCCGCTCCGGCTCTCTGCTCCATGGCAGCGACCATTGCCCGCCAGTCAAAAAACAGCGTGTTGTTTTCTTCCAACCATTCTATGGGGAAGCATCCGTCTTCCGCCTCATCGGCTGCAGCCTCCAGAAGAACAGCCCCCTGCCCCTCATAGCCGGCAGATTTTTTGATTCCCAGCAGAGCGGCAGCTCCGTCAAACAGGCGCCCCATGCCGGAGGAAAGAGGACAGTTGACGCCGGATGCAAGCATCGCTTCATAATGAGACGCATTTTCATCGTCATTTTTACATGAAGCTGCATGCCGCAGGGCGAAGGCAACCCGGTCAATCTCTTTCACTGCTCTGTCTCCGCCGATCAGCGGAATGGGCAAAACGGAGCCGAAACGCCGGAATGTTTCAAATCCTCCGATAAGGCACTCCCCGCCCCATATGGTTCCGTCCGTCCCGAGGCCGGTGCCGTCCCATGTCAGGCCGATCACTTCCCCCGTCAGGGCATTATCTGCCATGCAGGAAGCGAGATGGGCATGGTGGTGCTGCACCTGAAGAAGCGGGATGTGCTGCTCTTCACTCATCTCTCTGGCCGTTTCCGTTGAGAGATAGTCGGGGTGCAGATCGCACACAATTCTCTGCGGGACAATATCGAACAGACGCCTGAAATGCGAAATCTGATTCCGATAGAAAGACAGTGTCTCAAAATTCTTCAGATCCCCGATGTGCTGGGATAAGAAGGCATGCCCGCCCCTTGTAAGACAGAAGCTGGCCTTCTGCTCCGCACCGCATGCGAGAACAGACGGGAGGTCATCCCTTTTCGAAATCCGCACCGGCTGCGGAACATATCCCCTGCTGCGGCGCAGAAAATATTCCCGCCCGTCCAGAACGCTGCAGAGAGAATCATCGCAGCGGGTCTGAATATCCCGGTTGTGAAGAAGAAATCCGTCCGCAATGCCGTGCAGAGCTCGAACTGCCTCTTCATTCTGATAGAGGATGGGAGTGTCGCTTAAGTTGGCACTGGTCATCACCAGTGCGTCTATATCATCTCCGAAAAGGAGAACATGAAGCGGTGTATACGGAAGCATAACCCCGAGACAGCGGTTTTCACTCAGATGACGCAGTGTCTCCTCATATTCCTTCCGCTTTCTTAAAAGGACAATAGGCCTTCGGATTCCCTCCAGCACAGCCGCCTCTTCCGGCGAAACCTCACAGAGTATACGTGCACATTCCACATTTCTGCACATAACTGCAAAGGGTTTCTCATCCCGCTGCTTCCGCTTTCGAAGCAGGCGGGCAACCGCTTCGACATCTGCCCGGCAGGCCAGGTGCATTCCACCCAGACCCTTCACCGCGATGATACTGCCCTTGCGCAAAAGGGAACGAGCTATGGCAATCGCATCATCACCGTTTGCACACGCTCTGCCCTCTCCATCCATGAAAAACACATGAGGGCCGCAAACCGGGCATGCATCCGGCTGGGCATGATATCTTCTGTTTTCTATATCGTGATACTCCGCATTGCAGGCCGGGCACATGGGGAAATCACTCATAGATGTTTTGGCCCTGTCATACGGAATATCCTTAATAATCGTAAACCGTGGCCCGCAGTTGGTGCAGTTTATAAAAGGATATCGATATCGCCGGTCTCCCGGGGTAAGCATTTCCCGCAGGCAGTCATCGCAGATACAGATATCGGGAGAAATCAGCGTGTTGCGAAATGCCTCCCGCTTACTGGACCGGATTTCAAAATTCTCAAACCTACCGCATTCAAGGCCGTATTCCGTTTCTATATTCTCAATAACGGCCAGCCCCGGCGCTCGGGACGGAATTTCCGAGACAAAACGTTCCAGAACTTCCCGCTCTCCATCCAGCTCAAGCTCCACGCCGGAGGACGTATTTTTAATAAACCCCTTCAGGTCATGTTCCCGCACAAGCCTGTGGATAAAAGGACGGAACCCGACGCCCTGCACAATACCATGTATTTTAATAAGGGCTCTTTCCATTTTCCGCCCCGCTTTCCGAATGGAAAACTGTCATCTGCACAGGCGACCGCCTGTGAAAGGCACTGATAAGACAATTTTACCTTATATCCTGTTGTATTATAGCCCGCTGCTATATATTCTGCAAGTGTTAACTTTTAATTCACAATTTTTTTGTACAGGGCATTGGCAGATTTCACATATTTGTTGAGAGCTCTTGATTATTTTGTAAATCTATATTATAGTTATATGAAGTTTTCTAATAACCATCATCTTTTTTGTCATCGGACACTCTGCTGAAGGAATACGAAATTGCTATGGATACAAAAAAAGTAAGTGCACTGCTGACTGCTGTCAACCGCGGGTCACTTTCCGCCGCAGCGGAAGAACTGGGCTATACGCAGTCCGGCCTGACTCACATGATGAATGCCCTGGAGGATGAACTGGGCCTTACCCTGCTGATCCGGAACAAAGCCGGTGTGCAGATTTCCCCTGTAGGCCGGGAACTGCTGGCAGATCTGGAGGCACTTGTGGATGCTGCAGACCGGCTGGAGAAAAATGCTGCAACCCTGCGGGACAGGACCTGCAAAACCATCCGGATCGGCTCCTACTCATCTGTGGCACGCAACTGGCTCCCCGCCATTCTGGCGGAGTACAAATTCACCAGCCCCGACACCAGCACCTCCCTCTCGATGCAGAACATAACGGAACAGTATAGCGCCGTCAAAAGCGGCATGCTGGACTGCGCTATCGTCAGCTATCAGCCGGAGCTGATGGCCGGCCTGAACTGGACTCCCCTGCGGGACGATGAGCTGGTTGCCATCCTCCCGGGGACCTATTCCCTGGAAGACGGTCCCTTCCCTGTGGAGTATTTTTCCGGCATGGAATTTCTGATGCCCTCCGGCGGGTTTGATATGGATATTCTCCCGATCTTCCAGAATATCCCGGCCAAGCAGTCTCCCGACTTTCGGTATACCAACATGGAGGATGCAGCGATTATCTCCATGGTTGCCCACGGACTTGGTGTGAGCATTCTCTCGAGGCTGATTATGCAGGACAGCAAAGACCACCCCGCCGTTGTATCCCTGGATCCTCCCGCATATCGTAAGCTCGGGATTATCGTCAAAGACAAGCGTCAGAACGAAAAAGCCATCCGTAGTTTTATCTCATGTGCGCGTAATACGCTTAAAAATTTGTAATCTGGGGAAAAATAATTGTTGACAGGGCAGTTACTGTTGTGGTATTATCTTTTGGCTGACAAGGGAACGGCCATGCGGGTGTAGTTCAATGGTAGAACACCAGCCTTCCAAGCTGGATACGTGGGTTCGATTCCCATCACCCGCTCCATCAGACCTGCCTTAGATATGCGCCAATAGCTCAGCAGGATAGAGCAACTGCCTTCTAAGCAGTAGGTCGGGGGTTCGAATCCCTCTTGGCGTGCTTTAATTTGAATATGGTGGGATTAGCTCAGTTGGTAGAGCACCGGATTGTGGTTCCGGGTGTCGTGGGTTCGAGCCCCATATCCCACCCTCTGATTTTCTCCGACAGGTTGTGCCGGTTTATAATGGGATGTAGTGTAAGAGGTAACACACCGGACTTTGACTCCGTCATTGTGGGTTCGAGTCCCGCCGTCCCAGTTTCATACCTGCCCCAGTAGCTCAGCAGGTAGAGCACCGCCCTTTTAAGGCGGGTGTCCGGGGTTCGAGCCCCCGCTGGAGCACCAACAGAAAGCCCCCGATTTTCTTGATTTTCCAAGGAAATCGGGGCTTTTTTGAACTTCTGACGGTTTCTTTTATTTGCTTGTATTTGCCTTCTATGTCGTAAAAAGTGTCGTAAAAAATTGGATGAAAAATGCCCTCTGCATGCTGCTGCAGAGGGCTTCTATTATTCTGTTATTCTGTTTTTCCCGTGTCTTCTATTTGCTGCACGACAACAGTAGGTGAAGCATTCCCTGCATCCACCATGCCTTCCGCGACAATATATGCCACCACGGATGCCGCTGCCATTATAATGCCGGACACTTTCTCAATGGTCCCTGCATCCACGTTGAACGCAGCCAGCAGACCGGTCACCAGTGCAACAACTGCCAGCCAGAACTTTCTGCTCGTCAGCTTCCGGATGATATCGTCTTTACTCATCAGGCTACCTCCTTTCCATCCAGTTTTCCCCGGATGTATGCTACATCCGTTTGCAATGATCCAATCTTCTCTGCATATCCATTATGGATATCCAACTTATGATTATTCTCTTTGAGTGTTCGCTCAATTTCTTTCATCCAGGCCTTCAGCTCTGCGTCCTTCTGGGCCTGCTCGACTGCCCGCTGCTTTTCCTTCTCGGCATCCTCCTTTTTCCGCTTCCGGTTCTGCTGTCGTGTAACGATCAGCTGTACAATGATGGAGCCAATTGCAGGAACAGCCGCAGCGATCAATGCAATAAGAACAGATTCGCTCATATGCACCTCCTCACTGGAACACGATCTGCCAGGTGCCCTGGTCAGCTACGCCAGTCACTTCTAACTCGCAGTTCCTTTGCAGCTCTCGGACACCGGCATCTGTCTTCGGTCCGAAATCTCCGTCTGGCTTTCCGCACTTTATACCAATATCTGCCAGTGCACACTGAAGCAGAAAAACATCTCTGCCTTTATCTCCCTTCCGGAGCACCCTGACACTGATCTGGACCTTCTCCCCTGCAAGGATCGGTGCCGGCGTAATTGTGATCGGGCAAGAGTCCGTGCAGCCGTCTCCTGTCATGGCCTCGAGATAGCGCTGCGCTGCTTCGTACCTCGGTCTGACATTATTGATAGTTGGCCGTTCAAACTCTTTGCAGACGCGCTCTGTGGCTTCTTTCAGGTTGTCTGTTTCGCATAGGTATTTATACAGATCCTCATAGTTGCTCTGCAGCTCTTCTATGCAAAACTGGCACTGGGCAGCCTCGTCTGAAATCGATACCCCCAGGCTTCGTGTCATTGTGTACAGTTTGTCTTTCCGATCAGAGGCGGTCCACTGGCACAGCCCATAACCATATCCATCTGACATAAACTGCCACCTGGTCATCATCCCATTATCTACGTTATAGGTGTAGTCTTTGTCGCCCATGGGACAGTTATCCTGGACGTTATTACTTCTCAGCCCAGATTCTGCGAACATATTGCCCATGACACCACATGCTCCAGCTGGCGACAGGCCTTTGGTCCGCAAGGCCGTGTAAATGCTTAATTCACTCATACTTCCTCCTCTCGGATATATATGCGGGCATCTTGAGCAGTTGATGCCCGCCCGGTTGCATGGCATTGTTATTTAGTAATATTTTTTAATTGTTTGAAAGGGAGACTTTCACCTCACTTTCGTTCCCTGCCGTATTGCTGATGTTTCTCTGCAACGTGCATCTTTCGCTTGAAAATGCACGTTGCTTCTGGCTTATTGATTACCGTTGAATTCCTGTCGCGTTGTTACTTTTTGCCATAGTTTAATGTCGTGACTTGTAGTGCCTTTATTTTGCCTTTTTGCCGTGACTGTGGTATTCTTTCCTCGGAGGTGTTGTCATGGCAGAACGCAATCCTACCAGAGGCCTCCCCCGCATGGGGCAACCGCATCCAGAGCCTTGCGCCAGAATGAGTATCGCCGTCTCACAGGAAGTCTTTGATTGTCTTGAGAAATACTGTACCGATGACGAACGCTCTAAATCTTGGTGCGTCGAAAAGACTTTGAAGATGTGGCTTGAGTCCAAGTGGTACTGAGATTCGCAGTACCCCATTTCATTACGGAAGGAGGTGAAATTAATGACAGGTGTTATTCCAAATCCAAATCTGCCGCACAGCCAGCAAACGAATCATTCTGTTTTTACCATTACGCACGTTGGGGCAATAGATGACAACTTTGTTAATTCCGTTATTAATATTGTCAACTCGTTTCAGACGATGCCAACAGAACTGATTCTTAGTATCAGCAGCGGTGGCGGACAAGTCATGCACGGAATCACTGCATACAATTATTTGAAGAAACTTCCATGCGTTTTGCACACGCACAATATGGGCGAAGTCTCTTCAGCTGCAATTCTCCCATACTTGGCAGGTCAAATCCGAACAGCTGACGCTGTATCCAAGTTCATGTTCCATCCTTTAACAATTGGGATAAATGCAGAAATGTCTTATCCCAAATTTCAAGAACTTCTTTCGATGCTGGACAGAGACATTATCAACTATGCAGCAATAGTAGAAAGAGAAGCCCAGCAGCTCTGCAAAACTCATGATATCATGTCCGTATTAAAACATGATACTCTTGTAGTGACTGCCGCAGAAGGTCATGAACTTGGGCTTCTCAAAGACCCGGTTGCACTCTGATTTGTCATTCTTATTTTCAGACGTGCTAAATTGTGTCCTAACAGGCTGTTCAATCTTTTTAAGAACAGCCTGAATTTCTTCTTCTGTTCCTTCAATAATCAGCTTCATTTCAACCTCCGGAAACGATATATGCTATGGCATTAATAATTATTGACGTGACATAATAAAAGATTACTTTAAACTTCAATCGGTTGCCGTTTTGTGATGGATAAATTCTTTGTAACCCTCGACACAATCAAGGTTTTCGTCAGCGATAAAAACTGCGGCAGTGATTACGTCTGCGGCATTCCACAATGTCTGACAAACACCGTGGAACTGCACTTTTGCGGTTTCAATTGCCGTGATGCCTTCGGCATGAATCGAGTATACACCGTTGATAACTTTAATAATTGCGTATTTCATTTTTAGCCCTCCATTTATGCTGTGTAATAATAACGTACTTTTAGCCCTGTTATAATCTGATTAGGCGCACCAATAACATATGCGCCTTGTGCGGTTATAGATATTGCCGCAACAGGGTCTAATGATGTCCAAGTCAAAAACATTGCCAAAACAACAATTTTATCTTGTGGTGCATATGACGATATATTAGCAAACCCTTGAGCGTTTAATGTTATATCTCCAACAGTTACATCAACATAACCACGCATCAAAATATCTGATAATGCGTTATTAGAATATACTAAATTACTGTTTGTATATGTTGCCCCGTTTGCGATGTTATTTATTGCGACATAAAAACCGTCTGCTAATGTACTGTGTCCCGTCAAATATAACGCAGTGCCGTAATTGATTCGGCTACCGGTATTATTTGTATTACCGTATACCACTAACGCAAGATTATTTTCCAAGGAGTTTAAAGAACCCTTTAACTCACTCAGTTCCTCGCCGACAGAATCCGCAGTGTGTGTCGCAAGCGTATCGTCATAGCCGATATTTTCAGCTGTCAAGGTGCGGTTTGCTGACAGATTCAATCCGTTGATCGTGCGCGTATTTGGGACCTTCCCAGCCTGTAGTTCGTTGGCCGCTTCAGTAAGATTTGTCGCTGAAAACGTAGAGTCAAGACTTCCAACGCCGACCTTTGCCGAAATAATCCTGTTCTGTACCGGGTTGGCAGAAGTCGTAGACAATGCACTGTCTACAGCACTGCTCATTCCTCGCCAGTCATAAGTCCCTCCGGCAGTGGAAATGCAGATGTACATGATACCGCCAGTCTTGTCAAAGTACAGCTGGTTGACTTGGCCGACAGTTGCTGTTGTAGGAGCTCCGTAGTCCTGGATGATCAGCGGAACATCTCCAGCAGATCCGGAAACGCCAATGCCAGCGACAGAGGAAACAGCGCCGGTCCCGTTGGCACCGTTATAGACCTGGATCTGTGACGTATCACCATCGTTGTATGTGATGGTATACACATCTATCGTTCCGGCAGCATGGGTACCGGATGTCTGCGTAAAGGAAACAATGCTGCGGCCGTTCGTCACAGTAAAGGTGTGCGTTTCCCCGTTGCCCATAGTGACGGTATAGGTGTCAACCAGACCAGCCGTGCTTGTCTTGACAATACTCTCGATCTCGCTGCCATTCGTCACTGTGAAAGTTGTGGTTGTTCCGTTACTCATGGTGACCGTGTAGGTGTCTACCAAACCGCTGGTCCCGGTCTTCGCAATGCCGGTGATAGATGTGCCGGTGTCTCCAGTATCACCTTTATCACCATATACACCCTGCACCGCCGGCGTCGTTGACGAAGAGGTCCCATCAGTATATGTGTACCGTGTATAGTGCCACAGATACTTATAGGTTGCCGTCAGTGTTTGCGGTGTTGTCTGCCATGACTGAGGTGTGGTACTGCCTGATGTACTTACCGCCCAGTATTCGGTGATGCTTGAAACATTCTCACCATCTCTGACGGTAAGCGTTGATGTTGTGCCGTCGTTGTAGGTAATCGTGACCGTTGTCACCTTGCCGGATTTACTGGATGTAAGATTACTGATACTCCGTCCGTTCGTGACGGTAAACGTGCTGGTGGTAGCATCAGAGAATGTGATCGTGTAGGTGTCCACCAGTGCGCTTGTGCCAGTCTTTTCAATTGTCTGGATTCCACCGTGACCATCTGCGAAAGATAGCAGCCAGTTCTCCAAGATCTGCCCGGTTAGCTTTTTTGCTACTGCACCCTGCTCCAGCACAAAAAGGTCCTGTGAGCCGACCTGTGATGCCGCAGTCAGCTCAGATATTGCTTTATCTGCCAGAAGTCATCACGCTCCTTTATAAGGAATTCCTAAAGTCATTTTGTTTCTTTCTGCTCTTTCTTAGAAATGTCCGCCACTTCTTTCGGTGTATTTACAGTGGTAGAAGATTTCAAAATACTTTCCAAACCAATTTCGATGCCAAGGATAATGTTTATACTGTCGAAACCTTTGATTTCCGTAATATCGCAAAACTGCCGCACGGAATTAATCAGCTTCAAGATCTCACTTCGATTTACAATTATGATATCGTCCATAACTACCCCTTAAACAGTTTCAATCAGCGCGACAATTATTGAATTATCCGGATGCAGGTCCACTCCCTTGAAGGTAGTAAAGCCACGGTATTCTGCTTTATTATTCATAGTGTCAATAAGGTGAATCAGCAGCGATGTTTCTTCTGGATTTGTGAATGTGCTCAGAATCGTTGCCATATCCGTCCCTTGTATAGCGAATCGCAATGCAAAATCAATGGTAGATCGCCCACACCACACGATGTCAAATTCTTTGCCTGTTGCTGTAATGATTTTTTGCATAAAACCTCCTCATTGACTATATCTGACGTATCCTTCAGAATAATATAATGGATGCCCGCCAAGAGTTACCGCACTCGCCTGCAATACACTGACAATTGCATAGTTAAAATTAGCAGTTCCAGTAAAGTATCCGTTAATTGCTGCGATATTGCTTTGGTTTATTCCAACTTGGTCCAATGTCCCAGTGAATGCTGTATTTCCATATGAAACAGTGTAGGTATCAAGATTTCCACTTGTTCCGCCTGTTAAAGTATATGAGGCAACATTTCCGCCAATAATTGTGCCTGATCCTATCTGCCCGCCATAACCACCAGAAACAGAATACGGAGTTAATCCGGCACCATTAAAAGTTCCATAATTCCCACCATACTGGATATTGCCCGCATATACATTCCCAGAAAACGTCCCGCTCGTCGCAGTTAGGTTCCCTCTGCTGTCAACCTGAAATGCATTGCCAATGTTGATTGACCCACCAGTAATCGCCAGATTTGTTGCTGTAACCGCTCCGGCAGAAGTGACCTTGAAAGCTCCCTTGCCGATCGATATGCCATCGGTTCCGACATAAACACCATTATGCTGCGTGTCACCGAGGGATGTCATGCCGTTATACATTGCTCTATTGGAAATTGTGAACCCGTTGGACTCATTCCCAATATAGCCGCTTGTCGCTGTGATTTTCCCTGTAAACTCGCCGTTTCCTTTTACTGTTATGCCGTCTTTATTGGCTTTAAAGACTTCCTGATTGTTGCTTTTGAGGATAAACGCATCAGATGTCAACTGCCAGCCGAAGGAAGAATTTGTAAAAGTGTGATCTAACTTTGCGCCCTCAACGCTTGTCGCTCTTCTTACCTCGGCAGAAATACTTTCTGCGTTTTGGCTGATTGAGCTTCTGAGCGTCCCTTCTGCACTTGTTGCTCTTGAGACCTCGGCAGTGATGCTTTCCGCATTTACTGTAATCCGGCTGCTCAGTTCTCCTTCAGCGTCTGTTGCTCTCGCGACTTCTGCAGCTATAGCGTCTGCGCTCAAACTGATCCCGGATCTCGTCTGCGCAACCATTCTGGTGTATGCCCGGTCCGTCTTGGATTCAAAGCCGTATTCGTGTTCGATCTCTTCATCGACAGGAGCAGATACATCAGAAGCCATCAGGCTGTTGAATGTTGTAGCTTGTACAAATATGCCGGAATATATTCCGTTTACAGTAATGCCGTCGCCAAGTTCAACAGACGGATCTACAAATGCACTGCTTGCTGAAAACGGCTGATACTGATAGCCTTTGATCTTTGCAAGAATGGTATTGGCCATCATTTGCGTGCCCCATTCGTTATTGATCTCCAGTGTACGTCCTGTATCGTCACCAGCTTCGTAAACGATCTCTGTATCGCCGTCTTCGCTCAGACCGACATGGATAATAACTTTGCTATAAGGTTCAAAAAGCGGTGCCTTCTCGACTGATGCCGCTTTTCTTAGGATATTTACCGCATCAGACAATTGACCACCTCCTCATTATGACGTTTGCCAGATGTTTATTCTGTCTGCTCCGAATACGAGGCGGTTGCCGGCATGATCCAACAGCAAGCCGGTCTCCGGAGGAAGCTCATTTAACATCACAAGGCGGAGCTCGCCAACATCAGACATAACGAAATTCCCGCCATAAGATGCGGCAATCATCCCAAGTACTTCCCTGGATGAATAGCCGATCGGGAGTGGGAATGTATACCCCTCGGTCATTATCGCCCTTGTTCTGGCATCTACTGATACTCCTATTGCATTCGCAATATGCTCAACCATAGTAATATCAAGCAGCGGATAATCATGCTGCGAGTCTGACGGATAGTCCATTTCCGTCATCAGCATAGCGTCATATCCGTGGATAGACATGACTTCAAGCCCTTCGGCTGATGCAGTATGGTCTCTTGTATCGATGAAATAGACGCCCTTCTGGATCCATTCCGAGTGCCTCGTGCCGTCAGTTGCCCGGACATAAGGCTTGATCATTGCGCGGCGCGGAATTTCTCCCATCGGCCTGATCAGCTGCACATCGATCTCGCTGGCGATTGCATTGCCTATCGTAGGAGTATCAGCAAACACCTGTTGATAAGTTTTGCACCCGACCAGCTGGGCCTCACGGTAACCTCCATCAGCTGCACTGGTCGCAACAAGGATCGCAGTCCCGCCAAAAAGGATCAATTCTTTTTTCTCTGTGATCAGCCTTCCGGATTCGCCTATTGTGACAGAGACCTCATACCAATAGCGAGGGCTTGATATAATGTCCTTATAGAGTTGAGTTGTTTCCTGCATTGCTACAGTTCCTCAAACGTGATCTGCCCCATCTGATTCCATTTCAGGTTTTTATACTGGCACCTGCTAAGGTACTCAGTTGTTTGCCTGTCGGTAATCATATAAGCGCTTTGATATTCCTGCGCTTGCAGATTGAAGAAGTACACTTCACAAGGCTGCTGGATCAGAGCATCATATGCTGCTTCTGTTTGAGCTGCCGTCTGCGGATTCAAGCTGAAGGACAAAGCGCTTTTATTTCGGAGCATGACTATGTGGTCAACGCCATCGATTGTGGTGATACGTTCTGAGTAGATCGGGATCCGGCTCGTCTGGTAACTGTCCCGCTCAATCATCTCAGTGAAATCAACACCGTTTATAGTCAGTGTATAATCAAGCATTGTTATCCTCCAAGCGCTCTACTAAGTCTTTTCTGCCCAGCCTTGATCTCTCTGCTATCCAGGAATACCCTAACTTCCGTCACTCCGCTGCTCCCGCTCATTGCAGAAGTTACTGCTTCATATACACCGCGCTTAATGCCGGTTATGATCTGGTCATTGTTTGCTACAGCAGATCTGCCTCCAATTGTGCCAACCATTTCAGGGCCTGCTTCCCTTGCGAGGAAGATCTGCCCGCTCTGTGGGAAACCGCCGGCGGCAAAGCCTTCCAAATATGTGCTGTATCCGTTCGCTTCATTCTTTGCGAGCCTCTGGCCGCCTTTCTCGCCAACAGCATTTAGCCAGGACAAAGCATCACGGCACGCAGCAATAATATTCTGCACAGCATTGATAATTGGGCCTACAGCTGCCAAGACGTTGTTAACCATACTGCTAAAGGCACTTGTAACAGTCGCCCAAAGATTTGCAACCGTTTGCCCAAGATTGTCCCAGGCTGCCCGCAGGTCTTCCACTTTTGCCCCAACTGAAGTCTGAATTGTTTCCCAAACGCTGACCAATTTGTCCTTCAGTTTCCCGGCATACTCTTTGATGGTGTCCCAGTTCTTATACAGTGCAACACCGGCAGCAACCAGAGCGCCAATAACAGCGATGATCGGCAAAATTGCAGGGCTGACTGCTCCAAGCGCTCCCATAACAACCGGCGCGAAGGTCATAAACTGGCCTATACCAGTCAACACGCTTCCGATTACAGTAACCAATGGCCCTATGGCAGCAACGACAAGGCCGATCTTTACGATCATGTTCTGCTGGCTTTCGTCCAGGCTGTTGAACTTATCGAGCCACTCCTGCACTTTATCGATCACCGGCTGCATATACTTTGCAACCAGGCTGCCGAGTGATGTCATCAGAACATCAAGAGATGATTTCAGCCTTTCAATTGAACCGCCGAAGCCGGACATCATGGCTTCCGACATTTCGTCAGTCGTTCCGGCACAATTCTTCAGAGACTTCTCAAGCTCATTCACTTCTTCAGGCGCCGTATTAATCAGAGCGAGGAATTTTGCCATCTGGTTTTTTCCAAAGATGGCAGAAGCTGCTGCAATCTGTTCACTCTCACTTAAGCCTGAAAAAGCAACGTGCAATTTCTCATAAATTTTATGAGCATCTTTCAGATCGTCATTGGTTATTTCAAGGCCAAGCGCTGCCATTGCTTCAGCGCCTTCTTTCGCAGGGCTTACAAGTCGAGCAATTCCTGTTTTCAATGCATTGGCAGCTTCATTGGCTTCAATGCCGGCATTTGCCATAACGCCAATCATCAAAGCTGCGTCTTCAACTTCCATTCCTGCCGTCCGGAAAATAGGTGCTGCAATGCTCATGGAGCTTGATAGCGCATCAACATCCAGTGCAGAGTTATTGCACGCTGCAGCGAATACATCAGCGTAATGTGCTGTGTTATCGAAGCTATCTCCGAAACCATTGATAGTTGCAACGAGGCCCGCAGAAACTGTATCCAGATTCCCGCCTTCACCTGCCGCCAGGTTCATTGCCGGAGCAAGAGCCGCAGCTGCCTCTTTCGCATCCAAACCGGCACGGGCAAAGTTCAATGTTGCATTTGCGGCATCAGCCATCCCAAACGTGGAATTAGCTGCTGCTTCGCTCATAGCAGCATCCAGAAGCTTTGCTTCTTCTTCGGTGTTCTTCATCGTGGCGTTGGTCAGTTGCATGATCTTATCGACTTCTGCAAACTTTCCTGCCGCAGCTGCTGCAGTTGCCACAATTGGCACCGTGATATGTGTTGTAAGGCTTTTCCCTGCTTCAACAGCTTTCTGCCCAAGCCCCTTAATCTTTTCGCCGACAGCTGCAATCTGCTGTGCTCCTACGGAACCAAAGTTTCTGGTTTCTTTTTCAAGTCCCTTCAGTTCCTGCTCTGTTGCGATGATCTCCCGCTGTAATGCCTGATATTCTTTGGAGTTTTTATCAACCCCGGAAGCATCCATCTGAGCCTGTGCATCTTTCAGCTTTTGCAGTTTTTCCCTTGTCGCTGCAATTTCAGTGCCAAGAGCAGCCTGCTTCTGTCGAAGCAGTTCTGTGTTGGTCGGATCAAGTTTAAGAAGCTTGTCGACGTCTTTAAGCTGTGTTTGTGTACTTTTCAGCGTGGAGTTGACATCTTTCAAAGCTGACTGCAGCTTTGTGGTATCTCCTCCGATTTCAATGGTTATACCTTTGATTCTGTCGGCCATATAACCACCTCTTTAGAATCTATCGAAATCTTCTTGCGTGGCTTTTTCCCGCCAGCCTTTCCATTCATCATTTGCCTGCTCCGTGAACATATCGAAGATCATGCCCATACTCAGCAATTCCAAATCAGAAATAGACAGACCGATCTGCACACAGCGCAACAGGTAAAGCGCCGTGTTCATGTCTCGGTCTGTCGGTCTTATTTTTTTTTAGCTTCGCTGGCCTGATCTAAGTTATCATTCCAGAGTCCTATGATATCCGGAGCAGCTGAAAGAATCGCCGTAGGCGAATCGATGCTGGCAAGCCAGTCATCAATCTTTGTACCGATTGGAATCTCACCGCCCTGCACAACCATAAGGAAAGCAAGGTTTTCAAAGACTTCACTGTCGTTGATCGTCCCGTCCGGAGAGATCATCTTTTGCGTGTCTTTAAAAACATCCTTCCCAAACAGGCCACGATAAATGCGAGGAGATGCCCCGTTGGCCACCATGTGATACTGGCGACCGTCAATCATAACCTGCCGTTCCATTATGGTGCCGGAAGCTGGACAGCGGTAAAGAAGGTTGCATAAGCGCTATCCGTCGGAGCGCATTTTGCTTTGACAATCTGCTTTGTTTCGCCGCCGATAGTTGTGCTGAAAGCAACTGCAGTAATGTTGATGGTTTCCGTCACCGGCGTGATCGTCTCCTCGGTAGTCTGAGAAGCGAGCTGCGGGCGGGTTGCCTTGCAGTTATACAGCACATGGCGTACCGCATTCACATCGCCTTCAAACTGGAAAAGGAGTGCGAAAGGCTTCGGCTTCGCATCAGAAAGCTCATATTGCAGTCCGGAGCCTTCATCAACCACTTCACCCATAACATCCTTCAGGAAGGAATCCGGGATCAGAGCGAGCTCCAGATCTCCGGAATAACCGTTGTTGGAAATGCTGGTATAGAAGTCAATGTTGTCTGCCCGGAATTTGTTTGTCTCGCCGTCCTGGTCAAGAGAGAGGTTCACAGCACCAGGAAGCGCGACAGGCGCCCCAAAGGTCCCCTGCTCTTCATTCAGCACAGCATAATAGGCATTAGAAAGACCATATTTTACTTTATTTGCCATTGTTATACCTCATCCTTTAAAATTATTTCGGATATATATGTCACCATGTGCATCCGTTCACTGTCGAGATAACTCTCCTCTACCCGGTATGATAGATTGTGTTCTGTAAGGACCGTCTCCACGGCCGCTTCCATCTCATAATCTTTGTTATCGGTATAGAGCTCAATATTTAGCTGCCGAATCTTCACATAGTTCTTTCGGTCAGCCATAAAGTCATTGGATCCGGAAAGATAAAAGCAGATGAAAGGAGTCGGCTGCTCCGTCCCTTCCGGGAACTGATAATAAGCATAAGGCAGTCCTATTAACGCTATCAGTTCATTTATTTCCTGCGCTGTCAATGGCTTCCCTCACCGCCCTTTCAAATTTCTGCACTATTTCCTGCTCCACGTTTCCAATGTGTATCCTGCCTTCAACTCGCCCGCCGTTTCGCTTTGCATGGCCATGTTCCAAAAGATGAGGGAGCCCGGGGATGTCTTTATTGAAGATTATCCCCTGAAGGCTGACACGGCCCTCTTCAAACTTTGAAGTCCACCCCTTGGCATACTTTTTGCCTTTAAAAGAGCTTTTTGCTCCCTGCTTAACAGCAGTCACGCCTTTCTTGGTAACTTCCCTGGCTGCGGAGTTAACATCAGCAGCGATATTGTCGCCGTATTCTTCCAGAATCTTATTAATCGCAATGTCGAGCTTATCAATAGCCGTTCTTCTACTGGCCATTGGTTCCGCCTTTCCTCTGAGTATAAAGCTCCACCCAGTCGCCTGTATAGAATGTGCGATATACCCCATAGCGTTTGCCCTGGAAGATCACGGTTTCTTCTCCGTTGTAATCCCCGGCGAATACCATGAAACGCCATTCCGGATTCAAGCCATTCCTGCCGGCTTCGAAAAATTCGCTCTGGCTGACAGAAGATACTTTGCAGAAAACCTGCTTCAGCTCTTCTGCCTTTTCCCATACTCCGTAACTGTTCTGGGCTTTGGTGACCGATACTAACTGCAGAACGTCTTCAGTTACCATCATCCTCATCACCCCAGTTCGTGTAGCCTGTAGCCGTTGCAAGCTGGGCCTTCTGCTCATCATAAGATGATTTCAGGCGGTCATAGCTGCTATTCAGATGTCCGCCGCCGTCAGGATAACCGAAATTCATGCGGCAATATGTGATGATAGCACGCTGGCAGATTTCATCCAGTCCATCCGGCAGAACAACACCAGCGATGCCAAGATCTGCTTTTGCCGCTGCGATCAGATCCTCGATATCTGTGTCAAAGGCATCTGTCGAAATACGCAATGCTGTCTTCACCTTGCCGAGCATATTATCAGCCTTTCTTCTTCTGGGGTTTCTTCTCTTCCTCCGCCTTTACAGCAATATCAAGAGCGAGAAGCTTTTCATCTTCCCGCTCGTCGACATCGATCTCAGAACCGGCAGAGAATAAAACCCTCTGATCATGCAGCAGTTTTATCTTCATGCCGAATTCCTTTATGCTCTGGCGAATCTTACAAACGCATTGGCATCAATCAGCTCGCCGTCTGCCATCGTTGCACCACGCCACTGAATATTGGTTGTGGTTGCAGTCTCAAAAGGCTTTACTTCAATAGCCTTGAAGATGTTGAGCTTATATGCTTTCGGATCACCGAAGAAAATGGTCTCTTTGCCGGAGACAAGGGCCTCAGACATTAGCACAACATCATGGCCGAACAGCTTCATGCCGAAACCATCATTGATGACATAATCGTTCAGGGCAGTCAGAGCCATGACCTCGCTGTAGAACATATTCGGAGTCATGATCCAGATAGCGCCCTTATGATAGTTGGCACCAAGAGACGCCATGATTGCAAGGACATCCTTCTTTGCCAGAGTGGCCGGAAGAGCAGTTGCAGATGCAGTAACAGTTGCAGTAATGCCCTTGCATCCGGCAGTGCCGGCACCGACAAGCACATCAGCGTTCATCTTGGCCCGGATGGTTCCGACAAGATTGTCAACAATCCAATCATGCAGGGCACCGATAGCCATATGATCAATATCAGCACCAACAGTGAGCAGTTTTACATACTCAAACGGAGTGAGATCCGTGTAGTCAACAACATCGGAAGACTCCGTAATGGGACCACCGACAGCCTGGCCGGCTGCAGGATTAACAGTTGCAGCTTTGGGGAAGCGCACATAATTCGGGAACTGAGAAACATCAACACGGTTGAGAAGCTCAGCGGGCTTAATCAGTTTATCCCACACTGCATTAACAGTCATGGTCGGGATTACAGCACCGGCTGCAGTCAGAGCTGCACGCTCTTCCATGCTCATGTCGCGGTTGGAAATGCTCTTAACCCATGCATTTCTGTATTCGATGGAATCAATAGCAAAATTGTCTGCCATCTTTTTGGTCTCCTTTTCAAAAGTTCTGACGGTCTTGCCGTTCTCAATTACTTTAGCTTCAAGCGCTTTGCGCTCTTCAGCTGCCTTAATAATGTCAGCTTTACGCTGAGTAAGCTGATCGACTTCTGCATTCAGAGCGGTCAGATCAGCATCCGGAGTATCGAGCAGGCCGCGGATCTCTTCCAGCCTGGATTCGACATCTTCCATTTTCATGTCTCTGATTTCCATAATTAACCTCCTATGGAAAGTTTGATTTTGAGCATCAGCTGCTCTTTCTGCCTCTCGCGCTCAGACCGCTCCTGTCTGATTTCGGCAATCAATCCGTCGCTGAAATTACGCGCACTGATTTCTGTCCCGTCGTTCGCCGGAAGGCTCACAGCGGAAACATCGTACAGTTTTCCGATCTTGGTAATTGTTCTGGTGACCGTTGTGATGCCTGTGGAGTTGTCTTCTTTCACAAGCCGCTCATCTTCTGCCACCCGGAACCCGAAGGACATTTTATTCGTATAGCCGCCACGGATCTCATCATAGAGCTGACGGCCAATCTCTGTCCCGCCAAGATTTGCCCGGATATGCAGCCCTCTGTCATCTGCGTCCAGCTGCAGAGTGCCGTTGCTGAGTCTTGCGAATACTCGCCCCTGGTGATCATACTGCATGATCACATCGGACATATCGCATTCATCAAAGGCTCTTTTATCCACCTGCTCAAAAACACGATAATCACCGAATTCATAGAGCAGATAAGGATCATCAAATGTGGTGGCGTATCCTTCAACTATCTTTTCACTGTCATCCTCAGACTCCAGCGCCCGGAATTCCATTTGAACATTCCGGTATTCTCTGCCACCGTTAATCTTATCATCAATCATTGTTTTCATCTGTCCCTCCGTCATCATTGTTAACATCATTGGCGTTTTTATATTCGCCTCTGATTGTTCTCACATCTCCACCATCTACCGGTGCCAGATTGAAGATCTCTCTGGCCTCGTTGATGGAGAAGACACCTCTGTCCGTCATCTGGGACGCTATATTCAGCTTTTCTTTTGTGGACATATACTGCAGCCTGTTGGCCGTCAGCATGATCTGATTTCCATAGCCGCGCTCGTTTAGGCTGAAGACTGCTTTGGTCATCACATCGGAAAACTGAATTGCAAACGGCTCAATCGCACCCTCGTAAAAGCCTTGCCATGCATCGCCGTAGGCTTTGTTCTGCAGAACGTCTTCATTTACGCCGAAGTAATCATAAACATTTGTCCTGATTTCTTTCGCCTGTGCTTCGTCTACAGTGTATGGTGTGATTGTAAGCTGCTTAATATCTGTGTACTGATTCGGGAACAGAAGCAGCCCGCCGCCATCCTCGTCCTGGAAGTTCTGTCGGTTGAAGCGTTTCCGCTCTTTTGCGAGGTCTTCGGCATTGGTAAAGTTATTCAGCCTTGCCATCAGACGATAACTGTTGGAGTTCTTCGCCGCTTCTTTAATTGCCTGCCCTTGCAGTGCAATGAGATCCATCGTGTCGCTCAAAGCTTCATTTCCGGAGCCGAAGAAATCGTCATCATATTGGAAACGAGTCATAACCCCGCAGCGTGAAAGCTCGACCGCTGCCTCCTGCCCATTGGAGAAGCGATAGCGTAGCCACGCAGTACCGCCATAGTCCTGAACAGATGTAGACGAGGGCAGCACCGGATAATAGCCGGTAACATAACGGTATTCATCAAACACCGGCACAATGAAAGCTGTAGTCTGCATATCGAGGATTGTCGACAGCCGGTAAAGGAACTGCCCCCATGTCATCCATTCATTCGGTGCTTTTGTCAGCTTTGTTTTGAGCTCCGGCTTCGCTGAGCCTATCATTTCAAATTTCAGCTTGCTGATATGCCTTGCTCTGGCATCCACTGCCGCCCGGATCAGCGCCGCTTCATAAATACTGCCGGCATAATTTCGGAAAACAGGAGTGTAGGCATTCAGCGTCTGAAAATATCCGTTATCCTGTCCGCTGGGCTTCGGCTGCCGGCCGAATATTTTGTCAAAAAGTCCCATTTATTTGCCCTCGTTTCTCAATTGCCCGCCAATCTCTCCATACCACTTCTGTCGCACCGTCATGGCATCCAGAAGAGCCGCAGTGCCGTCGATGTGGTCTGACGGGTTTATCTTTACGAGCTTACCCCTGCCGCGTTCTACGTTCATTTTTACCGCAGAATTCAGCAGATGAATCTTCAGGAGATCATTATCTCCGATATGTATTTTCCCGTCTTTCAGAAGGCCTTCTGTCTCCTGAATCACCGGCCAGAGGTTATCTCCCTGATAAACATCATCACAGTGAAAGCCGTATGTTTTCAGATCCTGGATAAGATATTGCGCGGAATACCGGTCATATCCAACCTGAAGTGGGTATATATGATATTTCTCTACAAGCTGGACAAACCAGTTATAGCATTCTCTGTAATCAACAAAATTGTCGCCGGATGCTGTCAGAATACCACGCTGGATATAGATCTGATACGGAAGTCCGTCTTTCTGTGATGCTTCCTCAATCTTCTCCGCCGGCAGGAAGAATTTTGCAAAGATATATAATTCTCCGCCTTTCTCAATCACCGCCGTGCAGGCTGTAAGGTCTGTTGTTTGTGACAGGTCGATCCCGCCCACGCAATAGCATTCCCGGAAATTTTCAAGCCGTAACTCTTCCCCACACGCCTGCTGCACTATCTGTGCCGGAAGCCATGCAAAAGCCGATGACTGTTTTATATTGCAATACTTTACTATGAATTCCGTCTTCTTGCTGTAGCTGCCTTCTGCTATCGCTATTTCTTCCAGAAGATAGTCCACAGTAACAGAAACGCCAAGGTTCGGATTCGCTTTTCTAAGCTCGTTGATGTCGTTCCATTTTTCAACATCATCAATCATATAGAGGAACGGCAACAACCGTTGTTCTTTGCTTTCTCCCATCAAAAAACGAGTTGATCTCTTGATCAGCTCGTCATATATTCCGTCATTCAAATACCCTGATGTTGATATAGACAGCAAAAGCGGCTGTCGCCTCGCACCCATGGACGACTTGAGGACCTCGTAAAACTTCAGCCCAGCATCGCCTTGCCAGCTTGCACATTCATCTGCAATCGCGCAGGATATATTCAGTCCATCGGATTTCTTTGCGTTGAAGGCCAGCGGCTTTGCGGTGCTGTTATTCTCCTGCACATAGATATCCGTCCTCCGTTTTCTGATCATCTTTGCAAGTTCCGGCTCCTGCATGATCATCTGATAATAGGCATCAAAGCACAGGTTGGCTTGATCCAGCTTCGGAGCTGCGAAATAGATCTTCCCGCCGTATTCGCCGTCGAGGAAAGTCATATATTCCGCAATGGCCGCTGCAAAAAGTGTTTTCCCGTTTTTTCTGGCAATCACCAGAAACACCTCCCGGAATTGCCTTGCTCCCGTCTCGTCCAGTACACCGAAGATGATGGAAGCAATCGCTTTCTGCCAGAGCTCCAACCGGATCAGTTGCGGAGCAAGTTCCCCTTCATGATGATGGCAAAAGTTTTCCATGAAGCGGATTGCTGCCATTGCTTTTTTGTGGTTGTAAAAAAATCGCTTTTCCTGCAAGCCTCGGATGATCAGGTCATACAGCAGTGTTATCCATTTCCCGACGTTTTCGGTCCCGTCCCTGATTTTCTGATAATAGGCGAAAATATAATTATTCATCGTTCAGGGAAGCGATCAGGTCGTTCAGTTTCCCGCCTTCCTTTGCGTCATCCGTCAGCTGCTTCATGATGTTGATCAATGTGCTCACAGTGCTGTTTGCTGCCGTCGCCGTGCGGTTGTATTCTGCAATAGCCGGATTCGCCACAAGATTCTCGCGGCCCTTTACATATTCCTTCGTTACGGTCATTCCATGCTCTGTTATTGCAGTCTGAAGATCCTCCATAATCTGCAATTGAACTTGATAGCGCTGAAAGGTTGTAGCGAAGAAGTAATTTTGGGAAACGCCGCGCTCTTCAGCTTGCTTTAAAATCTCTTTAGCCTGCTTTTTCAGCGATTTTGCCATGTTTCCGGTTCACCTCCCGCTTAATTCTCACCAATTCCTTGTTATTTTTATTATCAGCGCTTAAATCATTCATATTCCAAAAATCTCACGCGCACGCGATCGGTTTTTCCTGACTCCCCGCATCGGTCCCCGGAAGCCTCTCTCTCAGGCGGAACCGGGGGGAGCATCTGCCCTCACCGTCACTCGTCCGAATTGGTCCACCTCGTACCGCTGTGGATTCTCATTGCCATCGTGGCGGTGCGCTTCGGCATGACACTCACGACACACGAGCTGCAGGTTGTTCCAATCAAGAATTACATTCAGATCATTAATGTTCTTAGGGCTGATGTGGATTTTGTGGTGGACGATCTCCCCGGGAACTATCCTCCCTCTTGCAAGGCAGACCTCACACAATCCACCTTTGCTCTTTGCGTACGCAGCCCGGCATTGTTTCCATGCCACGGACTTATAAAACTTCTCGGCATATTCTTTCATGGCAATAATAAAAGGGCATTGGGTGAGAAACCAACATGAGGCAAAAAACATATCTAAAAAGGAGGTTTGTTAATACCAACGAAAAATTCCTTGCAGTACCGTGCTATATAACCCAATGCCCAGCACGGCAGAAATTCAAAAGCACAGGGTCTGACCACATCCTGTGCTTTCAAAAAAATTTTATTTTTTCTGCATTTAATGCTTAACATACTCGTATGAGTATGTTATAATAAGACCATCCTAAAGAAAGGAGGTACAGTCCGACGGGCAAACATGAAAGAAAGCCCAAGAGAGATAATCTCGACAGAATAGCAAAGATCGTTTCAATACTGGCCGGCATTGCACAGATCTTTAAAATCCTAAGAGATATCCTCAAGGGCTGACAGGAAGGGAGAGCGAAAGCTCTCCCGACTTTCAAAAACATTATACAGCCCATCGGAGAAAAGAGCAATGAAAATTTTCACTTTAATCGTTTTCATCGCATCAATCATAAGCAACATCATCAATGGTATCCGACACGGATTCGATGCTTTTGATATTGTTGTCACCGGCCTCAACGTCATTGCACTCGGATTGAATGCCGCCGTATTGATCAGAGACAGGAGAAAGTAACATGAGCAAAACATCTACAGCTGTCAAGCGCAAGTACAACGAGAAGACTTATTCCCGCTTCTATGCCGATATCAAGAAAGAAGACTTTGAAGCCATCGAACAGGCACGCGGTGAAATGAGCCGGGCACAGTTCCTGCTGATGCTCTTCCGTGAATATCAGAAGCAAACAGAAACAGAGGGTTGACGCCCTCTGTTTTTGTTTTGCCATCCTTGATGATGATAGCAGAATAACACAGCCAGAAGGCTTTTTTAATGCAACTTTATGTGAGGCCGAGATAATCGGCCACCAGATACACGAAAGACCTGTTCCAGCGGAGCGCTGTGCAGTAATCCACATGCAGCACATGCGCAGCGCCCTGCATGTTATGGGTCTTCTTGAAGTATGTCATCTCAATCAGCCTGCAGTGCAGCTCTCCGTCCGGCATGCGTCTTGTCTTCCGGAGCGCCCTCTCCACGGCATCAAAACGCTCCTGATCACGCGGCGGCAGCTGGCGGATGGCAATAGCTTCCGTCTTTCGCTGTGTCTTTCCTCCGCCGCCTGTCTTGCTGTATCCCGGTGTGATCTGCTGGCTTCTGAGTTGCCGGAGCTCGGCTTTATACTGCGGATACTTCCGGATCACATTCTTCACATATCCCCACCAGGGCTCTCTCGGTTTGCTCATGTCTTCTTCCTCCCCGGTTTCTTAGGCAGGACAACCTGCCCGCCTCTGACCGCAGGCCGTTCTTTCAGCTTGCAGCGCATGTACTTGCTGATCAGCACGCCGTCCTCATCACGGCACTCCTCCACGTCCATAATGGTGCTTCCGTAATCCGGCTGCATGTCCTCCATGTCCATCACCTCCACGGGCTCGGTGTAGATCGGTCTGTCCATGCCCCGGCAGCAACTCCACTTGTTCTCCCCTGCAGGCCTGTCATGCACGTTTTCCATCATGTAGGCTGCCATATCGGAGTGATCGATGCGACCGTCGATGCCTTCCATCTTGAAGGTCCCCGGGCCTCCGAAGTTCTCCCAGATTGATCTGGCAAGTTCCAGCGCATCAGCCGGTAAAATCATGTGATGATGCAGACGGGCAGGCGCATTCTTGTGCGGGCTCCAGTTTGCCGTCACCCAGATCGCTTTCAGACTCTTTTCTGTGTGGCTTTTATACGCCTTCCGAAGTTTTGATTGGAACAGCTTCAGCATCTCTTTTGCCTGCTCATAATCGAAGTCTGCCGGATAATGACCGCTGTCGTAGGCAAGGGTGCAGAACATGTCGCCGGCATCGAAGTTACAGTTGATCACCCGGGCGAGATTTCTTTCACTGCTCTTTTCGTTTGCCCGGATCTTTTTCTCACTGGAAGTGCCGGCTCTTCTGGCCCCCCTGGGTTTTGTATAATCGTTATTCATGGGAAACCATGACCGCTTTGTTTCCACAACGCGGCCGGATATGATTTTGTACTCCATGAGCTTCCTCATACTCCCTCCTTCAGTCTGATTCTAATGTTAGCCGCTAAAAGGTCTTCATAGATACGCGTGCGCGCGCGTATCTATATAAAGAAGATCTTTCAGTTTTCAAGGTTCACTTGAGGCCCTCAGACAGCAGCACCAGATTTCTGATGCCGTTACCTCAAAGTCCCATGAGTATTGTTAATGGAAAATTCTTATACACTACTTGACGCGATGAAGAAATCTATGATATATTTTGTCTGCAGGTAGAAATACACTGCATACTCGCTTTTGCGAGGGGCTATTAAAGCCTTTATTGCTAAACAGGCTCTTGGTAGTAAGCGCTCCACCATAAGGAGATTGCTGAATCCTCGGGCCTTATTTGTTAGAAAGGGGTTTTCAATGATACGCACAGCAATTCTTGTTGATGGTGGGTTCTATAGGAAACGGGCTAAAAACTTATGGGGCGAATTAACTGCTGAAGCAAGAGCAAAAGAACTTGTTGCATATTGTCAAGCCCATATTCACAGTAGTTCAAAAGATGAATCAATCCGTCTATACCGCGTGTTCTATTATGACTGTGAGCCTATAGGACGCCGGAGTGTTTACCATCCTCTTCGCCAGGAAAACGTTGACCTCGATAAATCTGAAACGTACACCTGGTCAACTGCGTTTCTGGAAGAACTGAAAAAAAAGAGAAAATTCGCTCTTCGGCTTGGGCATTTATCAGACCAAATGAACTATAATTTAAAGCCTGAAGTAACTAAAGCTCTTCTATCTGGGAAAAGAAGTATCGAAAGTCTCACAGATAAGGATTTCGTATTTAATATTCAGCAAAAAGGCGTGGATATGAAAATAGGTGTTGACATTGCCTCTCTTGCCTATAAAAAGCAGGTTGATCAGATTATTTTAATAGCCGGAGACAGTGATTTTGTCCCTGCTGCAAAACTTGCCCGCCGTGAAGGAATCGACTTTATCTTAGATCCAATGGGTGTTATGATAAGAGATGATTTATTTGAACACATTGATGGTCTGAAATCCCATTGGCGAAATCAGTCTAAGGTTTCTGAATAATTGACTATTTCCCCATGCCGCCCGCCAGGGCGGTTTTTTTGTCCAAAGGCTCTCAGACAGCAGCACCAGATTTCTGATGCCGTTGCCTCAAAGTCTCTTTATGATCAGTGCATTGCGTTGCATGTCAGTACCATCCAGGCCTGCAGATCATCCGTTGCGCTTATCGGAGCAAACAGGGCCGTCACAAACATGCCTTCTTTTGCAATGATCTTACTTTCTCCTGTCTCCGGCATGGTCCTCATAAACAGCTGCATCTGGTCAGAATAGATGGGCTGCAGATATCGCTCCGGCAATACAAAGCACTTCCCGCTCACATGAAGGATGGAGAATATTGTGCCGTTGAACAGTATGCCGTTATCGTCGATCACGATCGGGATATCTGTCCGATCATCCGGAGACAGATCCCACGACTTCGGGAGTGTTTCCTCTTGTGTGAACCAGCTCTCTTTCTTCTCAGGCTTTACACCGAATGTAAAGAGCAGTGAATCAACAGAAAACGACGGCAGCCCGCTCAGCTCATAACAGGAAAAATCATCCCCTGCCCATTGCGGACCTTTGTTACTTGAATACAGCACCAGCATCTTTCGCTTGGCCAACACAGAACTAAGCTTTTTGAAATTCATGTCTTTCTCTCCATAAAATGGCACCGGTGGGCCCGGCCGGTGCCATCCGCTAAACCGGCAGGATTGATGAGCATATTTTGAACCATTTTCGCATGCGAAATTAACCGTTTTCAGATGCAAAGGAGATCAGTTTCACACACGACGCAAACAAGCTTTTATGGAGATCCTCCTCTTTTCAGTATAATTTAAATTTCCTGCCGGATGCTTACACATGTTTTACGTCTCCACCTTTTTGCGGAAAGCATCAACTACTGCCATGATGGCCTTGGAGAGCTTTCCTGCTGTCTCCTGATCAGTATTCCGAATTCTAAGCAGGAGCCCGTGGAGGCGGTTCTGGTCCTCCTGCAGCTGCGTGAAATAGACCTCGAAGGTTGTTATATCCGGTGAAGCTTTCGCAAGCTGCTTCCGGAGGTCCTCGGCTTTCTGCTCGGCAGCGGCTCTGCCCGCTTCCGCTGCGGCAATTTCCGCCTGTGCCTCGGCATGGGCTTCTTCCCGGATCTCTCTTCTTTTCTCCTCCGATATCACGGGATTCGCTTTCGCATCCGCCAGGGCTGCACGGGCATCCTGCAGCTTCTTCTCGGCATCTTCTCTTGCCGATTCGGCCTTTTTCGCTTTGTCAACGGCCTTTGCCGCCTCTGTCTGCAGATTTGTGACCTGCTGGGCCTTCATGTTGAGGTCCCGGTTTGAATCTCTCAACATTTTATTGTCTTCTTCAAGCTTCTTCTGTGCTGAGACGGCAGCATCCCGCTCCTCGATCGCTTTTTTCAGTTCCCGGACGGACATGCTCTCCACATCGTGCTCTTTCACGAATTCTTCCCGCTCATTTTCCGGCACGGAAAGAAGGGCAAAAGCCTGAGAAATCCCCAAATTCCGAAACGTTTCGGAATTTAGATCACCGAAAAGGCTCTCCTGATTTGCCCCGTAGGCGTCATAAATCTTCATCATCATGGTGGCTTTGTCCTGAGAGAATGGCAGATTCTCCTTGATCCAGTTTCCCCATTCCCCGTGGTCCACCAGTTGCTTTGCCTCGGTGAGCTTTCTCCCCAGCTGGATGGCATAGGAAAGCTCAGACCGGAGAGCTGTCTGGTAAAGCGTGTTGATCTCTGTCTTGATAATATTGATGTCCCGGAATTCGCCTTCCCGGACGGCTGTGGTTCTGCTGATGGTCAGTTCGTCGCTCATGCGGTTGTCCTCCTGTTATTTTTCAGCAGGTAGGGAGCCAGCACATCCGTCTCCCACGCCTGCACAAAGTCTGTTACTTCTTTCGGGATGCTCAGCCTCTTCCCGTGTGCGTACTCATTGCCGTATCCGTGCAGCTGGATCCGGTGCACTTTGCTGCCGTTCACATCCTCGTTGAGTGTGAACCAGCTTCGCTCCGGCCTTCTGGCATGACGGACGAAGAAGATCATCTGCCCCCGGCAGTGCTGTGAGGCATAACCTCCCACGCAGTGATGCAGCACTGCACCTTCTCTGACCAGTTCCGCAGGACTTTCCGGAATGACAATGCAGTATTCCCCGTTTTTCCATTCCAGTGGAGCATACTTCTTCTTCATTTCCGCAAAGGTTCGGCACTCTTTCGATGTGCCGATCTTCTTTTGCTCTATTCTGATGGCCGTCAGCGCATCCGATACACGGTCATGAGCGTTCCGCAGGTCTCTCGGGAATTTCTCCTCCTGCGTCAGCTCTGTTTCCCGCTCCGTCATCTCGCAAAGGCTTCTGAGCATTCTTCTGTAGTCCAGATAATGGACCGCATCGGTTTTCTGCTTCTCAATATAGCTGCAGATTCTCCCGAGGCCGTCTGAAAAGAATGGGGTGAAGCGGTCTATTCCGGTAGGATCAATCTGCTTCCCCCAGGCTGTGAATTCCGCCGCCGTCGTCTTCGGGAAGATCTTCCGATAGTCTTTGAATGCGCCAACCAGCTGAAGCGTCCAGGCATGAGATACGATGAAACGATAGTCTACCTTCCCGACGCCGAGGATCCGGTGCGGTTTTTTCTCTCTCAGGTCCATGCCAGCCATGTCCGTGCTGTAGCTGTATCTCATACGTGCCCGCACATAGTCTGACGCAATGGCAGCGCCCCCGGTTTTCACCAGCGCCTCGATGCTCCGGTTCTTTGACCAGATCTTCAGATAAGAGGAAGCGCACAGGGCATCCTTTGCTTTGAAATAGGTGTCGATCGCTGTTTTCTCTCCCGTGGTGCCGGTCATGTCCTCCACATTGCAGAACATATATGCGCCTGTTGATTTCATGTAGAAACCGCCGCCCTCGCAGTACGGCATGGTTTCCGGATCATTCCACCGGCCGATTTTTCTCCATTTCCCATCTGTCCCGGTTCCGTACCGGATGACTCTGCCGGAAGGGCTGACAGCCGTCGCACACCTTGCTGCTGCCGTCACAGAGCTATAGCCTGTCTTTTCCAGCCATCTGGTGGCCAGCCAGTAAAGGATGACGGTGGTGGTTCCGATTTTCGTCAACTCGGCGATCTGGACCGTGAGGCTTCTTCCATTTATTCTGCTGCGCCTGATAAGCTCTCCCTCCGTGCCGCACATCGGGCAGGTCATGGTTTCCCTTTTATTTCCGCTGACATCGAAGGACACGGTTTCAGGTTCTTCGCCGTCCGTCCATCCGTCCAGGAGAAGGCCGTCTTCCATCTGCAGCATCAGAATCTGTTTGTTCTTATATCCTGCTGTGAAGGTCTCCCCACAGGCAGTGCATCTGCAGGCTGCACCCCAGTGGTTTTTCTCTTCCATCGCATAGCTGCCGAAGCTGTTCAGTATGCCCCAGTTGGCCGGGTCCGGCACGCTCTCCCGGGCCCAGATGATCAGGTGAGGTTTGATCTCCTCCAGCTTCTCCGCATATCTCCGGAGCTTATCATCCGGCTCATACGGGAGTGCTTCAAGCGTTGCCTGCTCCCACTCCCGCTCATCAATTCGTTTTCCCATCAGAGAAAGTCCTCCAGATTCAGGATATCCTCCTCTGTGGCTGGCACCGGCTCAGCTGCCGGCTCCGGCCTCTCCGTCTGATCCGGGAGACCGTAAAACTTCCGGATGACCGTTTCCGCCTTCGCCGGCGTGATGCAGACGCAGTTACCTCTGCTTTTGCTGTGGATCTCGTCCGCATGCTTTCTCATGGCATCCGCACATTTAGTAAGGCTCATGTCCGGGTTCTGCAGATCCTCCTCAATAATTCCGGAGATCGCAGGCTCTGCTTTGATCATATCGATCAGCTGCATGCCGATCATCCAGGCGGGACTATTCTCCTTCCCGCTCTGCTGTCTTTTGATTTCCTCGATTGCTTTCATCGGCTTTCTTCCTTTCATACCCACAGGCCACGCCGCCATGATAGGGAAACGTGACCGCATATTTGCATTTTGATCTGCACGTCCACACGCTGACATAGCATCGACCGATTATCGACTGATACTTCTTCCGGATACCCGGATGCGGGCATTCCCTCATCTGAGAGCTCCAGAACTGATGCCCGCTCACAGCATCCGCGAGCAGCTCATCCGGCCTTCGCTCCAACTCCTCATACCGTTTTTTTTCTGAGGCGCTCGTCAGACGTCGCCATTGTTATCTTCCAGCAGGTCCAGCAGGCTGTCCCGCTCTCTGATGAGGTATTCGATCAGGTCCATAGCGTCCTGAATTACTTTTTTCACCTGGCGAAGCATATCCATCGTGCAGCGATAGTCTCCGCTCCCGTCCAGATGCGTCTCATATTTAAACGGCATGTACAGAACATTTTTCAAATCTGTCAGCACGCTTTTTGAATCTCTCACCGGCTTCATGGTTCCGGCTTCCTTTTCTGAAAACCGTATCCCCGGCCGAGGGCGAGCTGCCGGTCGCCGAATGTTTTCACGCTCATGTTCTTCAGCGCAGCTTCTATATCCGTGTCCGGCATATACGCCTCCAGAATATTGCAGCAGAAACTGCTGTTGAAAAACTTCACCACCTCATAGCGCCAGATCCATACCCCTTCTGTTTTTGCTCTTTCTTTCCGGCCGTCTTTGTTCAGCTTGTTCCAATCCTGCACAGCCTGCAGCACCACACGAACGGCCAGCCCCCGGAGGATCCTTCCGTCATAATGGATTGCACATTCCGCCATCGGGACCTCTTCAAATCGCCGGCCATCCTCCGTCAGAATCTCCTTCTGATCTATCAGGTCAGCTATGGACCGTCTGGGCGCACGGTGCGCAGCACCCGGTTTGCTCTTCCCTGACATTGCTGTCTCCTTCCGTGAGTTTATGGAATCGGTCGCATACATCCTGCCAGTCCCGGCATCGGTAAGACTTTCCGCTGATGCTCATGATATATGTGCCGTCCGGCTGCTGCTCTGCTTCAAAGGCATAACCGTTCATTTCTCCCTCCCCATCTGCTCTGCATCATATTCCACATGCTCGATCTGCAGATCTTCATCGCAGCTGTAGTTCGGGCACTCGTCTCTATACTGGCACTCGCCTTTGTTCTCCATTGTCCAGAACGGGCAGCGCCAGTTGTCACACGGCTTCATCCTGATCCCTGCCTCTCTTTTCAGATTGCTTTCCAACGAAGACACCGATGAAATAGCAGGCCACGGCCGTTGCCAGCTGGATGAGAATGATTTCAATCATGATTCTTCCTCCCGCTCCTCTTTTTTTGTTTCCCGCTCCTTTTCGGTGTGGCGGTGCACCTTATGTGCCTGCAGCTGCTTCTGCCACTTTCTCCGATAGATTCTGTAGGTCGCGTCCTTCGCGCTCAGCTTCGGCACGGTCTTTTTCTCTTCCGGATAATTCCCGCTCACGGCCTTGTCTCCTCCCACTCGTCGTATTTCATCCAGGAGGCATCATAGGGCTCGTCATCCCGCATGGCGGCAGTCATGGCCTCCAGCTTATCGCAGAGGCGGCTGATCCATCTGGCAACCTGGCGCCGGCGCTCCGGAGCCGTCATGATGATAATGCAGGCGATGATGTAGATGCTGAAGAGGATAAAGCCGATGATCAGGATCCTGTCCCAGATCGGCAGCGCCTTGAATAATCCCGGCAGCATTATCGTCCCTCCTCTCCCAGATACAGGAACCGCTTCGCATCATAGGTGATGCCCAGTGCTCTCAGCCGGACCTTTTTCTTCATGGCACAGACCGAGCAGGCAATTGCAATGCCTCCCTTTCTGTATTTGACGGTGTAGACCTTCTCGTTTATCCAGGTGTAGATCTCTCTCCCGCAATCCATGCATCGATAGACCTTCTTTTCTCTGCTGCGCGTTACCGGAGATGTTTCTGCCGTTACCGGCGTTACTGACGTTACCGGCTCGGCCGGATCCGGTGTTTTTTTCTTCCTCGGCATGTCTCTCACCTCACAGTTCGCTCAGTGCTTTGGCCAGCTGCACCGCCGTGCAGCCATCATGCGGAATCTTCAGGTGCTTGTTGCACCACTTGTAGCCTTTACCGGTATACGCCTGCACTTCGGCGAAGGTGATGATATGCTTCCCGCCGAATTTAGCCAGGATCTGCTCCAGCTCCAGCCGGAATGTCTCTTTTTCTCTTGGCATTATTGTATTCTCCTTTATTGTCTGTTATAATGGAGATGTTCCGGTGACACATGGAACACCTCATACTCACAGCCGTATCGGAGTGCAGCCCGATGCGGCGCTTTTTATTTTGCTGTATTGAACTATCCGAGAAACTTCCCGACCGTGTTTAGAATTGCTATAAGAAGAGCGATCGCGCTTAAAATTAATGCAGTTCTGGAAATATCCATTTTCTTCCTCCTTCCCGCTCCGGATGCGAAAATGTCAGTCATCTATAAAGACATTTGGGTCAATTCCAATAGTCTTATACTCCCGAAATGAGTTACCATCGATCCCATTCTCTGTAGCTTTCACCGGCCCGTATTCCAGATGTAACTCAATCTTCATATAGGCTAATTCGTCGGCCAACGATTTAGCCTCTTTTATCAATTCCCGCAGTCTTCTCGCTTTTTCGATCGCTTCGTCTATACCGGTTACTTTGACCTGCACTTCAGCAGATGCCACTTGTTTTCCTCCTTCCCGCTCCGGATGCGAAAATGCACCCGGCTTTTTTGGTTTCTCTGCGAAAAATGTGTTGTTTCCTTTTGCATCATTGCTTATTCAGATTGACAGCGTTTGTTTTGCTCTGATAGAATGTTTTCAGCAGATCACGCTGAGCCAAGCCCCACCAGGGAAGGTGTAACGACTGGACACGGAGCATCCCTCCGGGATGAAGGCACAGTCTGGCCTTGCGGGTGACCGCAAGAGGCGGGCAGAAATGACCCGCTCCCACATTCGTGGAGTAACAAACCGGATGACAGGAGTCGCTGAAAACATGACAGAAGCTTGTGAGTCTATCAAAGCATCCGCTATTACCAGAATGCCCAAGATTACTGTTTCTCCCGCATTGACTGAAGCTCTTGGACGTCTTTCCGAAACTTCCAAACTTTATGATACCGAGGTGAATTATCGCCCTGCCGGGCAGCAATGCCCGGTCTGTACTCCGTAAATTCGGCGAAAATCTGCTCCCGCCTCTCAGGCGGGTTTTCTTTTCGCTGCCAACCTGAATAAGCAATGATGCTCTCCCGCTCCGGCGGGATCTTTTATTCCTCCCCGGCCTCTGTCGGACGGAACAGCTTCTCAACCAACTCCCTGCTCAGGACCAGCTCCAGGGCAGCCTGGAAGCCGTGCAGCTCACTGGCGATCATGCAGTTGCCCATCTCATCGCCTGCCTCTCTGGCATCCTCTGCGAGCTGCCTGTAATGCAGGATCTGAGCCCGAATCATCTTCTCCACCTTCTTCACCTCCTCACCTTCTTCACCTGTGGCACCGCTGCCGTTCAAGCATCCATGATCTCGGCTTTTACCAACTCGCACAGGGCATCAGCCAGCTGCTCTTTGTCAAAGCCTTCCGTCCCTTTCCCGCTTATCAGATTGCACAGCTCCGCAAACGTCGGAGTAATCGCCTTCAGGATAAAGTAGAATGCCAGGACAGGCCCTCCGCCCATGTTGTCCGTTACTTCCGGCACTGGATTCCCCTTCCGAAAAGTTATCAGCATCTGGCAGTCGTTGTTGTCCAGGAACTCATCAACGATCGCCCCGAAGGAATCAATATTGAGCTCATTCCTGTTAGCTTTTTCCCGCATGTGTCTTCCCAATGGTGTCATTTCTTCACCTCCTCACCTTCTTCACATGGCAGATACTACCATGATCGATTTTTAAACCGGCTGCGGATTTGCTGCCTTGATATCTTCGAATAGATAGTCGAGCTTTTGTTCTCCGTCAAACCATTCTTCGTTGATTTTCACTGCCTCTGGGACAGTGAATCCAGTTATACAGTTTATTTTGTTTCGTGCAGTACGTTCAGTCACTCCAATAGTTCCTGCCACCGCTTTGGACACGCTCTGTGCTGGTACACCTTTTTTGATTAGCTCTGCTACCAGATTCGCCGTCATTCCATCACCTCCTTTTACCGCTAACGGTAAATTTGATATTATATTATTACCGTCAGTGGTATTTGTCAACAATTATTTTCCGCTGACGGTAATTTTTTTCTTTACTTTTTACCCGTGCTCTATTATACTCGCCTTGGAGGTGAAAAAAATGTATGACTTTGCTCCGATTCTCGCAAGAATAAAGCAAGTAAAGAAAGCTGCAAATATGACAAATGAAGAGCTTTCAAAAGCTTCTGGCATTCCATTTGGTACTATCAACAAGATCTTATCCGGTGATACTCAAGAGCCTAAGCTTCCCGCTCTGATGGCAATTGCTTCAGCATTAGGTACTTCTGTAGATTATCTTGTATACGGAGCTTCTAATTCAGCCTCCGTCATTCAAAAAATCAAGCCTGAAGAAGAGCGGCTCTTTGCCGATTATCGAGATGCCTCCGAGGAGATCCGTGGAGCAGCTGCCAGCATGCTGCATGATTCCGCCGAGCGCAACCGGAAAGATGGGCTCATGAACGGGCCCAGCGCTGGATAAAGAAAAACGGGATCCGTGTTCTGGCGGATCCCGGGGAATAAAAAAGCCCCCACCGATGAGGCGGGGAGATAGAGCATTCGTTTTCTTGAGATCACGAAAACGATCGAAATGCTTTAGGGAGTCCAAGAGACTTTTCATTTAAGATATTTAATCATCTGTATCAAATAGTCTCCTGATATATCAGTTTCTTCTCGGTCGAGTTCTCTTTTATCGAACTCGCAAAATCCATTGTCTTTATAAAAGTCAACCAGTTTCGGTTTATCTTCACACTCCAGATAAACATACCGCCCACCGAGATCAAGCTGAATATTTTTTACCTTTTCACATGCAATCGCAAGAAGTTCATCACCTGTTATCAGTTCATTATACCCGTTCGTGTAATTCTTTCCCAGTTGAGCTATCAACGGAGCTGTTAATACATATTTTCTGATTTGCGGATAATAAATTGCAAACTTTGCTATCCGCTTTTTATTCGTGCTACTCAATCCTTTTGTGGATACAGATATATTTTTATTTGCCAATGTAAAATAGCCTACCAGCACCATTTCCTTTTTATGCGAAGCCATCACCAGATGCGTCTGTGAAAGGCTCTGCTTTGAAAATTCAATAGCCTTATATCTAAGAAAACTTTCGACGTCCAGATTCAGAGGGCACGAAAAATCAGAGAGGAAATTCTTTGCGAATTCCTCTCCCATCTCATCCACCAGAATCTTCAGATTAACAACCTTATATCCGTGCATCATTGATTCTGGCCCTGCTTAAACATTTCTCTGATTTCCGATCTGGATGCGACAGAAACAGACCGTTTAAAATGAACTGCTTTTTCTTTTTTCCGGCCTGCATTTTCCAATGCGCTTGCCAGCTTTCTTGCAGTTTCATTATCTTTGATATGCACAGTTTTCAATATGCTTTTCGTTGCCATATTATTCACCCCGTTCTGAGTGCAGCTTCATTTGAGGGAAGATTGTATCTTTTCATAAATACACGAAAAGTATAACACACCTTTTTGCTTTTTTGTATGTCTATTTTCCACAATTTTTTTGAAAGAATCATTAATATTTTCGTTGCCTGCAGAAAGAAGGAGGTGATGCGATGGGCAGGAGGGCAAAATACAAGGCCCGGCCGGACGGGCTGCGGGAGACCACAAAAAGCTATAAGGATTTCGGGCCTTCCCGGTATACCGGCCGGAAGCACTTCTACGGGCACAGCGATGACGAGGTCGATGCGAAGATCGAGGCCTTTGAGAAGGCGATGAAGTCCGCCCCGGAGAAGAAGGCCCGCTCCTTCGGAAAGGTCGCCGGTGACTGGTGGCAGGAGAAGGAGCCGACGCTCTCCCCGAATTCCGTCTGCGGATACCGGACGGCCCTGCACCGGGCTGACGAGGAATTCGGCAGCATCCCCATCGACGAGATCACCCCGCAGCAGTGCATTGCCTACCTGAAGCGGTTTGCCGCCCAGGGCTACAGCATGAAGGTGATCACGAACACCAAGATCGTGCTGAAAGGGATTCTTGACCATGCGTTCGCCGACGGTGATATCAACAGCAACCCCTGTGCCAATCTGCCGCCGATCAAGGGAGCCGGGAAAAAGAAACGGCACGCAGCTGAGGATGAGGACATCCAGATTATTGAGCAGACGAAGACGCAGAGCCTATTCGCAAGGATGAGCTACTTCATGCTGTACACCGGATGCCGGCGGGGCGAGGCAGCTGCCCTGCAGCAGAAGAACATCGACCGGGAAAAGAAAAAGGCCCGCATCGTGCAGGCGATCGCATACAGCGACACAAGAAAGCCCCAGCTCAAGCTGCCGAAGAGTGAGGCAGGGTTCCGGGAGATCGATCTCTATGACAATGTGCTGGAGATCCTGCCGGAGTATGAGGATCCGGAGACCTATGTCTTCTTCCCGGACGGTCTGCCGACGAAGACCTATCTGGAAGCCGGCCTGAAGAAATATCAGGAAGACAACGGCATCCGGGCAACCGCCCACCAGCTCCGTCACAGCTATGCCAGCATGCTGCACTCCGCCGGCATCGACGTGAAGGATGCGCAGCATCTTCTCGGGCACAGCACCATCGCCATGACGCAGGATGTATACACCGAGATCGAGAAGGCGCACGGCAGCGAGATCCGGGAGACGGTGAACGCCTTCATCCAGGACAGGAAGCTGAACAAAGAGAAAAAGACCTGCCCCGAATGCGGGAGCAGGTATGTGAAAGCACCTGACGGGCATGTGTTTACCTACTGCCCGGACTGCGGTGCAAAACTGGTTTAAGGGTGTCGTATGTCGTAAAAAATGTCGTAAACGGCTGAGAGGCCCAATAAACACTGGATTCTGTTAGGGTTCGAGCCCCCGCTGGAGCACCAAAAACCCTTCAAAAGTGAAAGCTTTTGAAGGGTTTTCTTTTTTCTGCTCCGTGATCTCTCTGCTCTGCCGACCTGATCCGGAGAATTTGATAAAACCGGTATTGCTTTTTACCGTCAGATGGTGATATGATACGAGAAAGGGCAAATCAGGTTGCCCGTTCTGATTTAATAGTACAGGAGGTCTCAGCAATGGTCATCACCATAAGCAGAGAATACGGCGCAGGCGGACACTCCATCGGCAAAAGCGTTGCGAAAGAACTCGGCATTGAGTTTTACGACCGGGATATCATCAAGGCAGCGGTAAAAGAGAGCGGCCTTGATCTGCCTGAGGTGGAACGTGTAGAAGAAGAGCTCACCCGCACCGGAATATTCCTGCGGATGATTTCTCCCGCTGCCTATGTGGATGAACAGCACACCGTTCATGCAATTGAGCAGCGCGTCATAGTGGAGCTGGCTTTGAAGGAATCTTGTGTCATCCTCGGCAGATGTGCAGACGATATTCTTGAGAAAGCAAATATCCCCTGTCTGAATGTTTTTCTGTACGCCAGTGACATCCACCGGGCAGCCCGTGTCGGTGAGCTGATCGGCAGTAAGAATCCCACGGAAATTCAGAAGAAAATGCAGAAGACCGATGCCGCCCGTCGTACCTTCTATGAGCAGTTCACAGGAAAACACTGGGGCGACAGCCGCAATTATACGCTTTCACTGGACACCGGGTTTCTGGGCTACGACACCTGTATACAGCTGATCTGTGAAGCTGCCCGCAAAGCCGACGCTTTCCAGATCTGATCCGCATCGGAGAAATATATCCGCTTTTCAGAA
>CACYYN010000023.1 GCA_902778665.1 Oscillospiraceae bacterium
CTTCATCGCCTCGATCATCTGGCAGAAGGCCATGTAATAATCGCGGGGATTATCCTTGATGACCTCCTCGTAATCCCCCCATGCCGGCAGATATTTGTAACGGATAAAGCTGTAATCCGGCAGATGTCCCGCCCTGCCGTGGCCCAGATTCATAATGGCGTTTTCGCTGGCCTGAAACAGGCTGTTGGTGTAAATGCCTTTTTCCAGATCATCCGGGGCGGTCGGGTTGTGGCGGAAGGTGATCCGCCTTTCCCGGAAGCCCTCCCCTTCCGGCAGAAGCTCAAAGAACCAGGAATCGGTGTTGTTGATCACCAGGGACGGCGTCCCGGCAAAGTAACGGTGGGCCCAGGTGTCCGCCAGAACGTGCATGGCGATCCCCGTCGCCTGCAGGCTGCTCTTTCCGAGATTTACGGTCTCCACGACCAGATCGCTGTTGGGGTTGCAGATGAGGCTGTATTTATGCAGGTAGAGCTTCGAGCAGCCCTTGCGTGCGACATTGAGATCATAGGGCAGAAAGTGGAAGGATGCCCAGATGCGCGTGATATCCTGTCGGCCTACCAGGTCAGTCCTGGCGTCAGCCATCTCCATGGCAAGCTGGGTCGTGGCGGCGGAAAGGGGCCCGCCCAGCTTTGAGAGAAAGCTTTTGGAGCAGAGATCCGTCAGCTGATCGCTGTAGCAGGTTGTGAGGCTCTCCTCATGGGTATAGCCCGCGAGGATAGCCGCAGCATAGGTGGCGTAATAGTGAAAGTCCTTCTGCATTATGCCGCCTGCCCTTCTCCTGCCTGCTCTTCCGCCGCCAGCCGTTTCAGCTTCCTCACGCGAAATGCCGCCGTAATCAGCTCAACAACCGTCAGCATGGAGGTGGCCTCCACAAACAGCGTGATGATCAGGTCCATCCATGAGTCAAAGTTTCCTTCTATGTCCGCCAGGGTGAATCCCAGTGCGAGAAGATTCGCCGTGACAATCAGCATCGCCAGAACAATATAGCCGCAGCCTTTTTTCTTCCCCATGCTCTCCGCCCGGGCGGACAGCCCGACGCAGAGACGGCTCGACATGGAGATGGCGATAAACAGCACCAGAATTGCCGTCAGCATCAGCCGTTCCGGCTGCCCCTCCGCACCTCGGGGAATGGCCCGAAAGCCATCCTCTGACAGGGAAAAGTACAGCACCAGTTTAATGGCAGTCCAGACGCCGAAGAAGATCACCGTCACACCGGAGACGGAGAGGATATTCTCATTTCGTCTCAAATCTCTCTGCATCTTTTCTCCGTAAGAATGCCTCCGATTCTTTCGTCCGGAGGCATTCATTCTTCTAAAATATAGAATCAGTCTTCTTCACGGGCGGTGATGGCAATGTGCAGCTCATCCAGCTGCTTCTGCTCCACGGTTGAGGGAGCGCCCATCATAACGTCCGTAGCGTTTTTGTTCATCGGGAAGGGAATCACCTCGCGGATACTCTCTTCGCCGGAGAGGAGCATGACCATACGGTCGATGCCCGGGGCGATGCCGGCATGAGGGGGAGCACCGTAGCAGAAGGCGTTGTACATGGCGGGGAACTTTTTCTTCACGTCTTCTTCACCCAGGCGCACCATCTCAAAGGCCTTGATCATAATCTCCGGGTCGTGATTCCGCACTGCGCCGGAGGAGAGCTCCACACCGTTGCACACCAGGTCATACTGGTCGGCTGTGATGGTGAGAGGGTCAATCTCGCCGCGCTCGGCCTTCAGCAGCACATCCAGGCCGCCTGCAGGCATGGAGAACGGGTTGTGGCAGAATTCCAGCTCGCCGCTCTCTTCACCGATCTCATACATGGGGAAGTCCACAATCCAGCAGAACTCATAGCGTTCCTTGTCCATGTGGCTCGGGCAGGCGTTGCCCAGCATCTTGCGCATAACACCGGCGGTCTTCACCGCGTCGTCGTGCTTGCCGGCTGCCACCAGCACCAGGGTGCCGGGCTTCAGGCCGAGGCGCTCAGCGAGTGCATCTTTGCAGGGAGCGAGGAACTTGGCCACGCCGCCCGCCAGCTCGCCGTTTTCATCCATTTTGAACCAGTAGGGCTTGAAGCCTGCCTGCACCTCCACATCGGCGCAGAGCTTATCAATGTGCTTTCTCGTGAGCTCGCAGTCGGAAACCGCCACCGCCTTCACCACACTGCCGGCGGAGAAGGGTGCAAACTCGGTCTCCCGCACCAGTTCGGAGATATCTTCTACAATCAGATCAATGCGGAGATCCGGCTTGTCGGAGCCGTATTTCTCCATTGACTCGAGATACGGGATTCTCCGGAAGGGTGCCTCGGAAGCAATGTCATAGGTGCCGTACTTGGCAAAAATCGGAGGCAGAACATCTTCCAGGATGGCGAACACATCCTCCTGGGATGCGAAGGCCATCTCCATATCCAGCTGATAGAACTCACCGGGGGAACGGTCGCCGCGGGCGTCCTCATCACGGAAGCAGGGGGCAATCTGGAAGTAGCGGTCAAACCCGGAGGTCATCAGCAGCTGTTTGAACTGCTGGGGTGCCTGGGGCAGGGCATAAAACTTGCCGGGGTGCTTTCTGGCCGGCACCAGGTAGTCACGCGCGCCCTCGGGAGAGGATGCGGTGAGGATCGGCGTGGTGATCTCCAGGAAGCCGTGCTCCATCATGGCCTGGCGGATCGCCGCCACCACGTTGCAGCGCAGGATGATGTTCTTCTTCACGGCCGGGTTTCTCAGATCGAGATAACGGTATTTCAGGCGCTGCAGCTCATCGGCCTCGCGGCTGCGGTTGATCTCGAAGGGAAGCTCGTTGTAACGGCATTTGCCGAGAACCTCAATCTTCTCCGGGACGATCTCGATGTCGCCGGTGTCCTGCTTGGGGTTGGGGTTGGAGCGTGCGCGCACGGTGCCCTCCACCGAGATGGTGGATTCCTTGTTGATGCCCTTCACCTGGGCGATCAGGTCCTCGTTCTCCACAACGACCTGCGTTGTGCCGTAAAAATCACGCACAACAACAAATGCGAAGTTGCTGCCGACCATGCGGACGTTTTCCATCCAGCCGGAAATTTTCACCTTCTGCCCGACGTGTTCCAGCCGGAGCTCATTACAGGTGTGTGTTCTGTTCTGCATACCAATTTTCCTTCTTTTTCGTAAAGTTTTGTGACTGCCTGCTTACTCAGGTCTCCGTCACAACCGGGTTCCGGTTTCTTGCGGTGATGTTTTCTTTTATCATAGCCGCTGCCTCTTCGGCAGCAAGTTTGACCTGGTTGCCTGTCTGCATGTCCTTGACCGAGACGAGATTCTCCCGGATCTCATCCTCACCCAGCAGCACCGCAAAGGGGATCTTCTGGCGGTCGGCATACGTCATTTTCGCTTTGAACTTCTTTTTCTCCATGTAGAGCTGGGTGCGCACACCGTGGGAGCGGAGCACCGTGGCACAGGCGATGGCAGCTCCCGGATCCTCCGTCATGGGGATAACCAGCGCGTCCGCCGGAGAAGAGACCGTCTCTTCCGACAGAAGCTTCTGCTCCTGCAGCACGTAGAAAAGCCTTGTCAGCCCGATGGAGATGCCCACGCCGGGCAGCTTTTTGTCGGTGTAATACTCTGCAAGATTGTCATACCGGCCGCCGGAGCACACCGAGCCGATCTCCGGGTGGTCGGTCATGATGGTCTCATACACCGTGCCGGTGTAATAGTCCAGCCCGCGGGCAATGGTCAGGTCGATGGTGAAGTTCTCCTCCGGCACGCCGAACTCCTTCAGGTGGGCCGTGACGGCGGTGAGCTCGTCCAGCCCCTCGTCAAAGGTGGCGTCCATCCCCCGGTAGCGCTCCAACGCCGCAATCACTTCTGCGTTGGTGCCGTTGATGGCCATAAAGTCCATCACGTTCTCCGCCTTGCAGGGCAGCATTTTGATCTCGTCAATCAGCAGCAGGCGCACCTTCTCCGCGCCGATCTTGTCCAGCTTGTCCACCGTGCGCATGATCTCTCCGGCCTTTTCCGCCATGCCGTTCATGCTGTAAAAGCCGTTGAGAATTTTGCGGTTGTTCACGTGGATTTTGAATCTCTGAAAGCCGAACGCCCGGAAGGTGTTGTAGATCACGGCGGGGATCTCCGCCTCGTTCATAATGTCCAGGCTACCGTCGCCGATCACGTCAATATCCGCCTGATAGAATTCCCGGAAGCGTCCTCTCTGGGCCCGCTCTCCCCGGTAGACCTTGCCGATCTGATAACGGCGGAAGGGGAAGGTCAACTCCCCGTAGTGGGCAGCCACATATTTTGCCAGAGGCACGGTGAGGTCAAAACGCAGGGCAAGGTCGCTCTCGCCCTTGGTGAAACGGTAAATCTGCTTCTCTGTCTCCCCGCCGCCCTTGGCCAGCAGCACCTCTGCCGATTCAATCACCGGCGTGTCGAGAGGTGTGAAGCCATAGGTGGAGTAGGTAGAGCGGAGCACTTGCATCATGCGCTCCATTTTCATCTGGTCTGCTGGCAGCAGCTCCATGAAGCCGGAGAGGGTGCGCGGTGTTACTTTAGCCATACTTTCTTCTTTCCTTACTGGTTTGATTCTGTCTTACGCTTTTGTTCTCGGTTTGTAGGGAGGATTCACAATGTTGCGCCAATCCAGGTCGCCTCTGCGCAGCCCCTGCACCAGCACTTCCGCTGTTGCTGCATTGGTGGCAAAAGGAACCTGATAGGTGTCGCACAGACGTTCAATACGGTTGATATCATCGAAGCCCTTCGGGTTGGATGGATCACAGAAGAAAATCACAAGGTCAATCTCGTTAAAAGCCAGCCTTGCAGCAATCTGCTGTGCTCCGCCTTCGTTTGCGTGCATGTAAAGCGTGATCGGCAAGCCCGTCGCATCGGCGACCAGCTTTCCCGTAACATGCGTTGCACACAGTCGGTGTTCTGCAAGAATCCCACAATAGGCAATGCAGAACTGCGTCATCAGTTCCTTCTTCCTGTCATGCGCCATCAATGCAATGTTCATTCTCTCTATATCTCCATTTCATTAAGATTGCTTCTTCAGTTCTCACCGCAGCAGAGTCATCTCCGCTTCGGAAGAGTCGGAATAGGACCGGATGTTGATATACACATCCATAATCTCCCTGGCCATAAACTGGGTGTTGGCTCCGGCGCCGCCACGCTCCACAACAATGCAGATGGCGATCTCCGGATCCCGATAGGGGCCGTAGCAGATGAAAATACCGTCGTTGGTGATGCCTTCGCCCTTCTGGGCCGTTCCGGTTTTGCCGGCGCAGGTCCAACGGCAGTCCACCCAGTATTCGTAGTTGGCGGTCCAGGGGCTGTTAAGCACTTCGTGCATGCCGTAGCGCACAGCGTCCCAGTTGAAGTCGGCGCTCTTCACCGTGTCCATCACGGTGCTCTCACGCTCATAGATCTTGTCGCTGTAGTCGTAATTGCGGATAGCCTTCAGGATGGAGGCGGAGTGCCGCGTGCCGCCGTTTGCAACCGTGGCGCAGTATTCCGCCAGCTGCAGCGGGGAGAAGATACTGTCTGACTGACCGATGGCCGCCTGCAGCGTGTCACCGATACGCCACTCGGTGCCGGTGTAGTCGGAGTGGTTTTCCCGGTTGGACATATTGCCCAGTGTCTCCACCAGCTCAATGCCCGTGGCAGATCCTAATCCCAGCTTGTGGGCATACTCACCCAGCAGGTCGACGCCCAGGTCGTTGCCGCAGGTATAGAAGAAGTAGTTGCAGGAGTCTCGAAGGGCGGTGGAGACGTTCTCCTCCGGGTGGGTGTAGCCCTGCTGCCAGATCCAGCATTCCGGCGCGTAGCCTTCGGCTGCGTACCGGGTGTAGACGCCTTCGCACTTGATCTTGTCTTCCGTGTTGATTACGCCCTCTGTGAGGCTGGCGATAGCGGTGCAGGGTTTGAAGGCAGATCCCGGGGCGTAAGCGCCCAGCAGGGCGCGGTTGAAGAGCGGCGCATTGGGCTCGGCCAGCAGCTCGCTGTATTTTTCAATAATCGTGGAGACATCGTATGTTGGGTAGCTGGCGATAGCCAGGGGCTCCCCGGTCTTCACATTCACCACCACGGCTGCCCCGCCGGTGATCTCGTCCTTCAAATCCGGGTTATAGTCACCGCGGGCAATGCCTTCGGCGCGCTCGGTGGCGCGGTTTCGCCGCATATATTCAATGCCGTTGGCGAGAATACGCTCCGTCTGCTCCTGCAGCACACTGTCTATGGTGAGATAGATGTGGTTGCCGGGCTGGGGGTCCTTGGTGTAGACGGTGGAGAGAATCGTGCCGGAGACGTTTCTCGTCTCCTCCACTTCCCCGTCCTTGCCGTGCAGCTCCGTCTCAAAGGCGTATTCGATGCCGTCCTTGCCCACATAGGCGTCGTTGGCATATTCCAGAAGGTTGTATTTTTCATATTCCTCCTGGGTCATCAATCCCACGTAGCCCAGCAGATGAGCCGCATACTCCGTGTTGTAGTGGCGCACATAGGCTCTCGACACCTCAATGCCGGTCAGCTTGTTCTCCATAATGGAGGAGATCAGCCCCATGCTGGCATCCTGCACGAAAACATAGTCAGCCGTGTTGATGGCGTAGCGCACGTTGATGGAATAGCGCACGCCGGCAATCAGCCGCATCTCCTCGGCGGAGTAGCTGTTGTCAATCTCATAGCGGGTGCGCATATAGGCCATCAGCTCCACAGCGGTGGGGTCGGCCGGCAGAGCGTCACCCTTGTCCTTGAAGTAGGCTTTGAGCATGGTACGCTGGATTTCCGTCATGTTCGGGTCATACTCGAAGGGCGGCTCCATGGAAATCGGCAGGTCGTCGGTATAGTCATCCCCATACCCGCGCACCATTTCCACCAGATCCAGGATGACACTGTTGGGGTCCTCACTGGCAAAAAGCTTGGTGATATCAATTTTAATGTTGTAGGCTTCCTTGTTGCTCACAAGAATGCGCCCGTACCGGTCCAGAATGTTGCCTCTCGCTGCAGTTACGGTTTTCGTCTCCTTGATCAGCTCATTGCTCCGGTTATAATACTGCTCGCCTTCAATAATCTGCAGCTTGTACAGCTCCACCAGGAAAACGGCCAGAACCAGCAAGAAAATAATCAGCAGTGCGGCAACCCTGCCGGGTTTCACAAGTTTATACATTCCTTAAAAACCTCCGTGCCCGGTGCATCAGCTGATCCACCGCGCGGGCGGGAAGTAGGCCAGAATAGACGGCGGCATTGACCAGATCGTCTGCAGCGCCACAGTTTTCAGCATCACGGGTGACCAGGCATCTCCCACCGAGGTGGCAACCATCTGCACCGTGGCCGTGACAAAAGCGGCAGCCAGGGAAAGCCCCATGAATGCGAAGAACCTTCTGTTCACAAAAAACTGGCATACAAACCCGGAAAAAAACGCAATCGCCGGAAACAGCACGGTGAACAGCAGGGTATTCTCCACGAAAGCCATATCCGCAAAGATGCCCATCACAAGGGCGAACACCGCGCCCCATGTGGAGCCCTGAAACATCCCCACCGCCACGCAGACCGACGGCAGAACCATCGGGCAAACGCCGAAGGGCCTGATCTGCGTAAACACCATGTTCTGCAGCATCAGAGAGAGAAACATATAGAGAATATACTGCAGAATCCGCCTGATATACAGTTGTTCAAAAAACTCTTTCAAGAAATTTACTCCACAACTGTGAAATCTTTTATAATAAACACCTGGACCAGCTGGCTGAAGTCGCATCCCGGCTCCACCACGCCGTATTCCATCTGTCCGCCCGATTCGGTTCTGACGGCACTGAGCGTGCCGATCACCAGTCCCGCGGGAAATGCTCCGCCGGAGCCGGATGTCAGCACCACGTCTCCCACGAAGATCTGCGCGCCGTCAGCCATGTAGGTGAGCTTGGCCTGGTTGCGCTTCATGAAGGAGTATTCTCCAACCACCATGCCGGAGGTGCCCGTGTCGCCAACGAAGGCGCCGACGGACATGTCCACATCGATCAGCGTGGAGACCGTTGCCCAGGTAGAGCCCAGCTCCGTGATCTGCCCCACCACCACGCCGTACTCGGTGATCACCGGGTCTCCCAGCTCAATGCCGCTGGAAGAGCCTTTGCTGATGGTAAAGGAGGAGGACCAGTTGGAGGAGGACCAGAGCACGATTTTGCTCGATTCCATCACATAGTCATTGTGGGCATCCCGCAGCTCCAGCAGCTTCCGGAGCCTGGCGTTCTCTTCCGAAGCGGCGATGCCCTCACGGGCCGACTCCTGTGCATCCGCCAGCTGGGATCGTAGCGATTCATTCTCCGCCAGCAGCGAGTCATACTCAAACAGATAGCCGTAAACCGTGTTCATGGCGTTGACGGCAGACGAGAGCACCTTTTTCACCGGCGCTTCCAGCACACCTGCCATATTCTGGAGGAAACCCACCCTGCCGTTTCGCGCGGCAGCTCCGAGGGCTATGACCAACGCCACCGAGAAAACGATGATCGCCATCCGTATTCCGTTTTTCCTCAGATATTCTCTCAAAGAAGTTCCACTCCAGTTTTTTTCAGCATCTGCCCGAGGAGGCATACCGGCAGCCCCATCACATTGAAGAAGTCTCCTTCAATCCCCGTCACGAAGAGAGATCCGATGCCCTGGGCGCCGTAGGCACCCGCCTTGTCCATCGGCTCGCCGGTGTCGATGTAGGCTTCAATCTCCCGCTCGCTCATCTTGCGAAAGGTCACAAAGGTTCTCTCATGCTCGCACAGTTCCTCTTCCCCACGGAGTACGCACACCCCGGTGTAAACCTCGTGGGTCTCTCCCGAGAGGGAGCGGAGCATTTCCGCTGCCTCCTCGCGGGAATGGGGTTTCCCGTATATTCTGTCGCAGTGCCAGACAATGGTGTCGGCCCCGATGATAACATCATCTTCCGATTCGCCGCGCCGGGCTGCAGCAATCTCCCGGGCCTTCGCCCGGGCCAGAGCTTCCACGGTTTCCCCCGGTGTCGCCCCCGCGGGGACCTTCTCTTCTCCCTTCGCCGGGCAGATCACAAGGTTCTGCGCTGCGAACATCTCCATCAGCTCTCTCCGCCTCGGTGAGGCGGATGCAAGCACTATCGCCATCAGTCTACTCCTCTGTAATACAATCCGCGGGTCAGCACGTTCGGCTTATAGTCCGAAATGCCCAGATATCCTCTGGCCACCTCCGCGCACTCTCTGCCGCTCTCCGTGGTGAAGAGCATACGCTGGCCCCAGAGCCCCGCGCCGAAAATGTCTTCCCGTTTATCCGCCAGATACAGCTTATGGGCGTTGTAAATCACATTCCTGCAGCCGTATTCCTTGACCACCGGGAAAACCGACCCCATCCGGTCAGCCAACTGCCCGGGGGTCTGGCAGGCACAGTGGCCTGCGCTTTCTTTAATGACGCACTGCTCGCTCACCATCAGCGGCAGGCGGCCGTAAACAATAATCTCTGTGTCAATGGGCTTTGAGAGATCCTTGATCTGGGCAAGCCGAAGCTCGAAGGACGCCGTGACCGACTTCAGCCCCGCCTCCTGCAGCACACCCAGAGAGAAGGAGTTGAACACGTTGAGGCCGAAATCGCCTCGCACCTCCATGCCGGCGTTGCGGGCAAAATACACGTGGCCCAGGTTTCCTGCCAGCGCCTCCCGTATTCCTTTCTCCCGCAGGGCACGCAGAAGCTTCGTTACCTCCTGCACCTGGTTGTCGGTTATAATCCGGGGCATCACCGCCACCGGCACGGCACCCCGGTCGGTAAAGGGCTTGAGAAGCTCAAAACGGTCCAGCATCAGCTGAGCGGGCACATAGAGATAGGCAGGCTTCAGCTCAGCCAGTTCCTCCGTCAGCTGGTCCTCGGTGCGCACCTGGAAGATCATCTTCGGGTCCGTCACCGCGGCGACGTTCTTCGGCAGGGCAGGGATGCTCCCGCCCTTTCTTTCCGGCGCCTTCCCCCGCTTTTCCGACAGGGTGGCTATGAGACTGCGGCGCATTTCGTTGATGTCCGCCGCCGAAACAAACAGCCCCGGATCCGTCTGGGCCTTGTTCTCCACCACGTGGAAGGGCGTGCCGCCGGTTTTGTACATCTGCTCCACAATATAGGCATCTGTCAGCCCCTGGCGCTTTGCCTTCTCCGGCACAGGGCCCTCTGCCACGGCTTTGTTGCCGTCGTCATCAAAGGCAATTGCCCGGATGGGCTCTTCCTTCCGGCAGACGGTGTAGAAGTGCACCGGAACGCGGCGCATCTCCCCGTCTCCGTAGGCCCGGCGGGTGGCGGCAAAGAGCTTTTCCGTATCCTCGGCGGGCTCACCGCGCACGCCGAACATATTCTGCTTATCTCCGTCAAAATAGCCCTGGGTGAAGCCGTTGCGGGAGAATGCGTTTTCCAGCATCTCCATCTCTTCTTTTGTGGGTTGGCGGTGCTCTGTCAGCGCACGGTGGTAGATATCCGTCACAATGGCCGTATACTCCGGCCGCTTCATGCGCCCTTCAATTTTGATGCAGGCGACCCCCGCATCCTCCAACTCCTGCAGCCGGCTGATCAGGCAGTTATCCTTCAGAGAGAGGGGGTAATCATCCATCCGCCCGCCCAGGCTGTACTGCATTCTGCAGGGCTGGGCGCACATGCCCCGGTTTCCGCTGCGTCTGCCGATCAGTGCCGACATGTAGCACTGCCCGGAATAGCAGAAGCACAGCGCCCCATGCACAAAGACTTCCGTCTCTACTGAGGCATTCTTTGTGATGAACCGGATCTGTTCCAGATTCAGCTCCCGTGCAAGCACCACTCTCGTCATGCCCATCTCTGCCGCCGCCTCCGCGCCGGCCAGGTTATGAATGCTCATCTGCGTGCTGGCATGCAGCGGCAGATCCGGCAGCGCCTGCCGGAGCACCCGGATAAGCCCCACGTCCTGAATGATGATGCCGTCGGCTCCGTATTTCGCGGCCATGCGGGCACACCGCACGGCACCTTCTATTTCTCTGTCATTGACCAGGGTGTTGAGTGTGGCGTAGACTTTGCACCCGCGCACACGGCAGTAGCGCACCGCCTTTTCAAACTCTTCCCCAGTAAAATTTTTTGCTCCGCGCCTGGCATTATAATCACCGAAACCCAGATACACCGCGTCTGCACCGTTCTGAACAGCCGCGATTACGGCTTCAGGAGAGCCTGCCGGTGATAGGAGTTCAAGCATAGTCTGTTCTCCTTCTTTTCGGAAAAGGTTGCCTGTTGAAAGAAAACAACACTAATCCACTATATTCAAACTATTATACCACAAGGTATTATATTGCGACAAGTGAAATTTGATGCTATAATACAAATCTCTCCATTATTTCATAGTTTGTTAACACGATCATCGGCATTGCGTTTTATACTCATAATATATAGCTGTATATCGCTGAAAGGAGGCGTTATTATGCAGCACAATGCAAGGCTTCTTTCCCGCGCCCGCACCCGTCTTGCGGAGATCCGCGAAGAAAATGCTGCTCAGCAGCAGCGCCGCATCCGTGATGTCTATGCCCGCCTTCCGGAAGTTGAGCAGATTGACAGCACTCTTCGCAGCCATATGATTGCGCTGGCGCGTCTCGCCTTCTCCCGCGGGGAAGGCAGCGAGGAGAAGATCTCCGCTCTGCAGGAGGAGAATACCACCCTCCAGATGCGCCGGGCGGAAAAGCTGGTGGAAAACGGCTATCCCGTCACCTGGACGGACGAGATCTATTCCTGCCCGCTCTGTCATGACACCGGTAAAACCGCCTCCGGCGGAATCTGCTCCTGCCTGGAAGGGCTTTACAATAAAGAACTCTCCAAAGAGCTCAGCACGCTGCTGCGCAGCGGGGATGAGTGCTTTGACCGCTTTGATCTTACCCTCTATTCCGACCAGTACAGTGACTACTTTCAGTGCATTCCCAGAGAATATATGCGCAAGGTCTTTCAGGTCTGCCGGGAATACGCCGAGCGCTTCCCGGCGCGTGCGGACAATCTGCTCTTTCAGGGAGAGCCGGGGCTGGGCAAATCCTATCTCTCGGCATGCATCGGCCGTGAAGTGGCCGAAAAGGGCTTCACCGTTTATTACGACACGGCAGTCGCGGCCTTCGGCGCTTTTGAAAAGCAGCAGTTCTCCCGGGATCCCGATGAAGCCGATGCCGCTGCCGAAAAGGTTCGGAATATGCTCACCTGCGACCTGATGATTCTTGACGATCTGGGCACCGAGGTTGTGACGCCGGTTGTCACCAGCGCACTTTATACCCTCATCAATACCCGTGTCAACAACAAAAAGCCCACCATCATCAACACCACCCTCTACCCGGATGAGCTGGCCGCCAGGTACACCTCGTCCATCTGTTCCCGCCTGAACGGTTTTTACAAAACCATTCACTTTGCCGGCAGCGACATCCGCAGCATCCTTAAAACGCGCAGATAAAGGAGTTTCACGCTATGGCGAATTCATACAAACATCGGTCCGGTGACCGGAAAGACGGCAGGCTTCTCCGCTCCCTTCCGGCCATCAGTAAATTCATCCCCTATTTTCTTCGGGACAGAGGTTCCTCCGGCATTCTCTATGAAGAGGATCTTGACGTAACCGCTGCAGACAAATGCCTCCGTCAGGAACGGGTGAACGGCTATAAGAACATCGGTTTTCTCCACTTCTTCATTGCTGCCTATATCCGCTGCATCTCCATGCTGCCCGGGTTGAACCGGTTTATCGTGGGCAGACGGGTGTTTGCCCGGGATGAAATCGACATTGTCCTCACCGTAAAGCGCAGCGAGACGCTGGAATCCTCCGACACCCGGGTGAAAATCCGCTTTGAAGCCACCGACACCATTTTTGATGTCTATCGGAAGATCAACACCAAAATTGACGAGCTGAGAACCGAAGAGGTCTCCGGCACTTTCGAGGACCTGATGGAGAGCTTCAGCCGCGCCCCCCGTCTCTTCATCCGTCTGGGTGTTCTGGTCCTTCGCATCATGGACTATTTCGGCTGGCTGCCCCAGAGCTGGCTTGACCGCAGCCCTCTGCACGCATCCATGCTGATTCAGGACGCGGGCATGCTGAAAACCGCCCCCGCCTATATTCAGATGGGCAATGTTGGCACACTGCCGGTTGCCCTGTCTGTCGGCGCCCGGCATCATGTGTATGAAATGGACAAAACCGGCCTTGTCACCGACACCAAGCACATCGTCTGTAAAGCCGTGATCGACAGCCGAATTGCCGATGCCCGGTATTACTCCCAGTTTCTCAACGCCATGCGCTATATCTTCCAGCATCCGGAAATACTCGAGCGCTCCCCCACCCGCGTTGTCGAAGACGTGGGCTAACTCTCCATCTCCCGGCTTCCATCCCGCTCTCTGCACTATATTTTACAGCCCTTGAACTATACCCCTGCGTTTATGAATCACACGCCTCCTGTGCGATGAAGGAAGTGAGCTGAAGACCGCAAAAAGCAACCCATTCCGGGTTGCTTTTTCATTTTCATACTCTATGGTAGATTCTTTTAATTTCTTCCGTATCCGTTCCGTCCGGGTTCTTCAGCAGAAGCACCGGTTCCAGCTTCAATCCGGGTTTTCCTCCCCGGATTCCTTCCACCAGCACCAGGCTCGGCACTGATGAGATATCGTGGCAGACAATGCGCATCCGTTTCGGCTCTATCCCGTGTCCCGTCATTTCCGTAAAAAGCTCTGCCAATCGGTCCGGCCGGTAGACTACAGCAAACTTTCCGCCCCATCGGCAGAGATAGGAAGCTGCAGCGCACAGATCATCCAGCGTGCACGCCACCTCTCCTCTTGCTGCAGCACGGTCTGCATCCGGTGACACGCGGCCGGTATTGAGCGCATAATACGGCGGGTTGGATACCACCACATCAAAACTCCCCGCCGGCAGAGTCTCTCTGACTTTCCGTATGTCTCCCTGAAGGATACTGCTTCTTTCGGAAAGGTTGTTATGAGCCATGTTTTCTGCAGCAAGGTCAGCCGCATCTGCATTTATCTCCAGTCCCGTCACATGCACAGTCCTGCTTCTGGACAGCATCAGCAGTGCAATCACCCCGGAGGCACACCCCAGGTCAATCGCCTTCTTTGCTCCCGTCAGATTCATGTAATTTCCGAGCAGAACAGCATCTGTTCCGAACCGGAAGTGTTTTGACTGGGCAAATTCCGGCCCGCCCTCCCAGAGATAATCAAACTGTGCCACTCTTCCGGCACCCCCCTTCCGAAAACGACAATGTTGTAAATCAGATCAGCAATGCTGCAAACCAGATCAGCAATGCTATAAAAGGGTAAAAAAAGAGGGCGATCACTCGCCCTTTTTTCTTTCATTACTTTCTGGAAATATTATTCCTCAGAAATTGCGTCTGCCGGGCAGTTAGCCTGGCAGGAACCACACTGCAGGCACTTGTCCTGATCGATTTCGTAATGAACTTCACCCATGTCGATAGCTTCAGCAGGGCAATTTGCTGCGCAGGTCCCACAGGACAGGCAATCATCACCAATAACGAACATTGAGGTTACCTCCATCTCAGATTCCCATTCGGGTTAAGGCTATAATATCACATTCGTTGTAAAAATCAATTACCAAATTGAAAATTTTTCAAATTTTTTGTCCGAAATAGTTAGCTATTTTTAACCTTCTAATTAGAATTAGCTAACTTTATGCAGTATTTTTCTCTGTCGGGTTCTCCAAGGATGCGTGTGCAGCACGCAGACGGTGCAGTTTTGCTTGCTTTCCCGCCTCTTATCTGCTATTATAAGCAGATGTCAATCAGATCATTTATAAAGAAGAATCAATATGGGTTATAAACACACTTATTGGATTTTCCGCATCATCCGTGCTCTTGCATGGCTGATCTTCCCGAAATTCAAACTATCCGGAGCGGAGAATCTGCCAAACGAGCCCTGCATTATTGTCGGGAATCACAGTCAGGCCAACGGCCCGGTCGCTGCCGAGCTCTATACGCCGGTCAGCCATTATACCTGGTGTATCGGGGAGATGATGAACTGGAACGAGGTTGCCCCCTATGCTTTTCAGGATTTCTGGTCCGGGAAGCCGAAAGCAATCCGCTGGTTTTACAAAATTCTCAGCTACATTATTACACCAATCTCTGTTGTGACATTCAACAATGCCCGAACGATACCCGTTTACCACGATGCACGCCTGATCACGACCTTCCGCCAGTCGGTAGAAAAGCTTCAGGAAGGCAGCAGCATTGTTATCTTTCCGGAGCACTATGATGAACACAACAATATTGTGCATGATTTTCAGGACAAGTTTGTTGACCTTGCCCGTTTTTACTATAAGAAAACAGGGAAAGAGCTCTGCTTTGTCCCGCTCTATATCGCTCCTCGCCTGAGCCTGATGACTTACGGAAAACCAATCCGCTTCCGTGCCGACGCTCCGATTGCTGATGAACGCCACCGTATCTGCGATGCCTTGATGGACGGGATCACCGAAATCGCTGTTTCCCTGCCGGAGCACACTGTCGTTCCATATCCCAATATCGCGAAAAAAGATTATCCCAAGAATCTTCCCCTAAAGGACTACACGCATGAAAAGACAACGAGTTGATTATTCCGGGTTCTCTCTCAGCCGCCTGAACGAACCGCGTTTTTCCCACTTAAAACTTCTGGGCGGATGGATTGTCTATTTTATTCTGTACTTTGTGACAGAAAATCTAATTCCTCGGGAGAAGTGCCATCCGATTCACTGCTGGCTGGATGATGTTATCCCTTTTAATGAGTTTTTTCTTATTTTTTATTGCGGATGGTTTTTGCTCGTTTTCGGCTCTCTGCTCTATTACCTGCTGTATGATGTTGAGCGATTCAGGAAGCTCCAGATCTACATCATGTGTACGCAGGCCATTGCCATGTTTATCTATATTGTCTATCCCAGCAGGCAGGATCTCCGTCCGGAGGTCTTTCCCCGGGAGAATATTTTGACCGCTCTGATGAGTTTTATCTATGCCTTTGATACCAGCACAGGTGTATGTCCTTCTCTGCATGTCGGCTATTCCATGGCAATTTTGTCCGTTACTGCAAAGGATCCTTTTCTGAGCAAGGGATTGAAAGCTTTCCTGACCTTTTTTATTGTAATGATCTGTGCTGCTGTATGTTTTGTCAAGCAGCACTCCGCTGTGGACGTTTTTGCTGCTTTGATTATGTGCTTCTTTATAGAAATTGCCCTGTTCGGAAAAGACTACTGGCTTCCTCGGCTTCGCGGGGAGAAAGCGTAATTCGATGAAAACACTTTTTTCCGGGAAAATTTTTACCATACCCAATCTGCTTTCTGTGCTGCGCATCTGCATGATTCCCTGGCTGATCTGGACGTATCTCGCACGTGGCGACAACACCGGCGCAGCGCTGATTCTCCTTCTTTCAGGGCTCACCGACATTGTAGACGGCTTTATTGCCCGCAGATTCAACATGGTCAGCAATCTCGGTAAAGCTCTCGATCCGCTGGCAGATAAGCTGACGCAGGCTGCGATGGTAGTCTGTCTTATGCTTCATTTTCCCCATCTGCTTCGGGTTCTGATCACAATGATTTTTAAAGAAATTCTGATGATTGTGCTCGGGCTTCGTGCCATCAACAAAACGGAAAACGTAATGTCCTCCGCTTGGCACGGCAAAGCAGCTACGGTTCTCATCTATCTGACTATGGTCTGCCACCTGCTCATTTCTGACATTCCCTATGGCCTGTCAGAATCTCTGATCTGGCTATGCGTCGGTATGATTCTTCTCTCCGGTGTGCTGTATGCACAGAGATATATCAACGCGGCAAAAGGCCGTATGTAAGAAAAGCGAAATAATTATAAAAAAACCTCTTTACTTTAGTTCGGTAGTGTGCTAATATGCTATCGAAATAAATTCCTGCTCTATAGGATACTTCAACTGGAGGATAATAAAAATGAAAAAAACACTCGCTGTTCTTCTTGCACTCTGCCTGGTTTTTGCGTTGACTGCCACTGCAGCCTTTGCTGACGGTAAGCTGATTGTCGGTTTTGATGCAGAGTTCCCTCCCTACGGTTTTCTGGCAGAAGACGGCTCCTATGATGGGTTCGATCTTGCAATGGCAAAGGAAGTTTGCGATCGTCTCGGCTGGGAATTTGAAGCGGTTCCCATTGACTGGGATGCAAAAGACGCCGAGCTCAGCTCCGGCAACATCAACTGCATCTGGAACGGCTTTACCTATACCGGCCGCGAAGATCAGTACACCTGGTCTGAACCCTATGTTGATAATAGCATTGTTCTCGTGGTTAAAGCAGATTCCGGCATCTCCTCTCTGGCAGACCTGGCAGGGAAAACAGTTATGGCCCAGGCCGGCTCCTCCGCAGTGGACGCTGTAGCCGACAAGGAAGGCTTTAAAGACAGCCTGGGCGGATATATTGAACTTCCGGATTACAACACAGGTTTTATGGAGCTTCAGATGGGCACCGTTGATGCAATTGCTGCCGACATTGGAGTTGCAACCTACCAGATTTCCAGCAATTCCGGCGACTACGTCATTCTCGATGAGCCTCTCTCCACAGAGCAGTATGCCATCGGCTTCCTCCTTGGCAACACGGAGCTGCGCGATGCCGTCAATGAACAGTTGCTTGCTATTGCTGAAGACGGCACCATGCTGAAAATTGCGGAAAACTATGTTGATTCCGGCCTTGTGCTGGAGGGTCTCTGCCTCATCAAATAAAATTGCATTCACATCCTGTATCAGATCAAAACTATTCTTTTGCGGGGACGGATCAAATCTGTCTCCGCATTTGATGACTTATCAAGGGGAAGCAACATGACCTTTCAAACAATGATCATCCAGCTCGCGACCTGCTTTCTGACCACGCTCTCCATCTTTTCGCTCACCCTTCTCGGTGCCGTACCGCTGGGTCTGGCGGTTTATTTTGGGCAAAAGAGCCGGATACCACCCATTCGGTGGTTGATTAAAATTTATATTTCCATTATGCGCGGTACTCCGCTGATGCTGCAGATGATGGTGGTATTCTATGGTCCCAACCTTCTGCTGGGAATCAGTGTACCGAAAAACTGGCGTTTTCTGGCTGTAATCATCGCTTTTATCATCAACTATGCAGCTTATTTTGCCGAAATCTACCGGTCCGGCATTGAATCTATTCCGGTTGGCCAGTACGAAGCTGCTGAAGTTTTGGGGTACAGCAAGGGAAAAACTTTCTTCAAGATTATTCTCCCTCAGATGGTAAAGCGGGTTATTCCTCCCATGACAAATGAGGTTATCACCCTCGTAAAGGACACTTCCCTCGCATCTGTCATCGGCACGGTTGAAATGTTTACAAAGGCCAAGCAGATTGCTGTTGCTCCCCGCTCACCCGGCATGGTAACATTTGCCATGGCAGGTTTGTTCTATTATGTCTTCAATTATCTGGTGGCATTTCTGATGAATCGTCTGGAAAAGGCCTTTGACTACTACAAGATCTGACGGAGGGATATATGGCTGAAAACATTCTGTCTTTAAACAATATCCGTAAGTCCTTCGGCACGCTGGATGTGCTGAAAGATATCTCAATCTCGGTAGATCAGGGCGAAGTAGTCTCGATTATCGGAAGCTCAGGCTCAGGGAAATCAACCCTGCTGCGCTGTGCCACATTTCTGGAGACCATCGATTCCGGTGAAATTCTCTATCTCGGCCAGAAAGCAGCAGAGACAAAAAACGGTAAGGCGGAGTATGCGAGAGATCTGAAACAGTTTCGCAGCTGCTTCGGCCTGGTTTTTCAGAATTTCAATCTGTTCCCGCACTATTCCGTCATGAAAAACCTGATGGATGCACCCGTCTCCGTTATGAAGCGCAGTCCTGCCGAGGTTCGTGAAGAGGCTGTACGTCTTTTGAAGAAGATGGGCCTTGAGAGTAAAGCTAATGCATACCCCTGCCAGCTCTCCGGTGGGCAGCAGCAGCGTGTGGCTATAGCGCGCGCCCTTGTGATGAATCCAAAAATCCTTTTCTTTGATGAGCCCACATCCGCCCTGGACCCTGAGCTGACCGGTGAAGTGCTCAAAGTCATCAAAGAGCTGGCTGAGGAAAAGATGACCATGGTTATTGTAACCCATGAGATGGCATTCGCTAGAGCAGTTTCTGATCGGGTCATCTTTATGGATGGCGGTGTGATTGTAGAGCAGGGTCATCCTGAGATGGTGCTTGGCAATCCGAGTGAAGAGCGTACCCGTCAGTTTCTTAGGAATTATCAGCGCGGATGAAGCAGGGTTCCTATATTTATGCAGATCCTACGGGCAACATCACCCTTCTCGCTCCCATGCCGGAAGACAGCACGTTGTCCCTCAGTGATGCAGCTTCCATTCTGATGGAAAGGGAGCCTGACGCAGAGCAGATCGGCTTTCTCAGCCCCGGTGATGCTGACTGTGATATTGCTCTTCAGATGGCCGGCGGAGAGTTCTGCGGCAATGCGGCAATGTCTGCAGCCGCTGTATATGCTCGTTTCTATGGTCTCAATTCCGCAGTTGTACATGTACGTGTTTCCGGCGCTCCCGATCCGGTCGTTGTACAGATCAGAACAGCGGATGAGCAGGCACATCTCTATATCGGCACGGTTGAAATGCCCTCTCCTGTCAGTACGGAAGACCTTAACGTTCCTTTGGATCATGGCATGCTTCCCGTTACAGCTGTTCGCCTTCCGGGCATTGTCCACCTGATAACCGACACCCCGGTAGAAAAGGAATGTGCCGAAGAGGCAATCCGGCAATGGTGTTCTCTCTTTCAGGCAGATGCCCTGGGGCTGATTCTGCTGAATAGACAAAATGAAACGTTGACACCCCTTGTTTATGTACGTCGAAGCAATACTCTTTTCTGGGAGAGTTCCTGTGCCAGCGGAACCACAGCTGCAGGAGCTGTGCTGCGCAGTATTCTCGGCCCGGGATCCTGGACCTTTTCGGAGCCAGCCGGCAAATTAACCATTGAAGCCACAGCAGACGGACGACTGCTGCTGACCGGCAGAGTCCGGATTGAAGAACGTTCATTCTGATTTTTCATCTTCAGGCCATATACTTTTTGCGAAGTATTCCTTCATCATTTTATAGGCAAAATCCTCCCGGCAAGGATGTGATCCGCTGCCGGGAGGATTTCTATTGTTTTAATCAGTTCATGCAATGCAAAGCAGCATCACATTCTCTTTTCCTTTTTCAGTTCTTCATAAAGTGCTGCATGCGTACTGTGCATATAGGGAGATGTCCAGAAGATGTGCACAATTCCGAGAGAGAGGACGCTGAGGATTTCCCATCCGATAAAGGAGAGATCCAGTACAAAGGCACGCCACTTATTACCGTTCATCATCTCTCTGGAGCGGGTGATGATCTCATTTGCAGAAAGTTCAGGATGCTCTGCGAGAATGTAAGGTACCATACAGTAAGAATACGATTTCACAATTCCCGGGATGAGCAGAAGCAGCATCCATAAAAACAGGTAGACATCTCGCAGCAGAAGCGTTCCAAAGGTCTTGCCATAGTTGCTGAAGCCTATCTTAAGATCCGTGACGGGCGCAGAACCATACAGATTATTTCTGAAAAAAACATGCCCGCCTACCTCAATCGGATTCTGAACAAAAATCTTAAAGAGCAAATATAATGCCCCTGCAAAACTGATTCCCACAGCAGTGCTGATTACAACCGCGAGATCGACAGATGAAACTGCCTCTGAGACATGCTCAACACTCTCCATACTTTCAGTGCCGCCTCCGGTGGTGCCGGCTGTTCCGGTGAAAACACCCAACAAAATGCCCATTATCAGCGCAACCAGAACACAGTTCCAGTAGTTAGCCCGAAACGCATTTCTTCCGCGTTCTTTCACACCATTTATGGTCCACATAACTTTTCCCTCCTGTATTTCATAATTCATCTTTTCGCTTACGTATAAGAGTGTACCACAAGCAACATCACACATCTGTCACATATGCCCTTCATGTTATTCACAGCATTTCGGTTGCAGCCTTTGCATTGCTATGCTATAATGCCTGTCAGAACAATCGGACAGGAGAACTGAAAAATGCAGATTATCTTGTTATCCGGCGGTTCAGGAAAGAGATTATGGCCGCTTTCCAATGAGATCCGCTCCAAACAGTTTATTAAAATATTCCGGAAAGAAGACGGAAGCTTTGAGTCAATGGTCCAGCGGGTTGTTCGGCAGATTCGCCGGGCGGATTCTGACGCGGAACTCACCATTGCCACCTCAAAAACGCAGTTATCCTCCATCCATAACCAGTTGGGAGACGCCGTCGGTGTTTCTATCGAGCCTTGCAGAAGAGACACTTTCCCTGCCATTGCAATTGCCTCTTCCTATCTTCATGATATCCGCCATGTAGAAAGAGACGAGGCCGTGATCGTCTGCCCTGTGGATCCATATGTGGAAGACAGTTATTTTGAAACGCTGAAAACAATTGCCGCTCAGGTAGATAAAGGAGAGGCAAATCTGGTGCTGATGGGGATAGAGCCTACCTACCCCAGCGATAAATACGGTTATATCATCCCCAAAAAAGCTTCCCGCATCGGAATTGTAGACCGCTTTGTAGAAAAGCCGGACAAAACCTCCGCCGCATCATACATACGAAACGGAGCGCTCTGGAATGGGGGCGTCTTTGGCTACAAGCTGGGCTATCTTCTCGATAAGACAGAAGAACTCCTTGGCAACAGCAGCTACAGTTTCCTCTATGATCATTATGAGTCGCTTCAAAAAATAAGCTTTGATTACGCAGTGGTAGAAAAAGAGCCCATCATTCAATTTGTACGCTATGACGGGGAATGGAAGGATATCGGCACCTGGAACACTTTGACCGAAGCCATGACCGAACAAGTGATCGGCAACGGTATTCTGGACGACACCTGTGACAATGTACACATCCTGAATGAGCTGGATCTTCCCATCCTTGCCATGGGGCTGAAGGATGTGGTGATCTCTGCCAGCCCGGACGGTATTCTGGTATCTGACAAGGTGCAGTCAGGCTATATCAAGCAATATGTAGACAAGCTGGGACAAGAGGTCAAGTATGCAGAAAAATCTTGGGGTGAATATCGTGTGTTACAGGTAGACCATGACAGTCTCACCGCTCAGATCGTGATTCGTGCCGGTGCATCCATGAGTTATCATTCTCACCAGCATCGGGATGAAGTATGGACCATTACATCCGGCAATGGATATGTTGTGGTAGACGGGATGGAGCGAAAGGTTGCGCCGGGTGAAGTGATAGCTGTCAATGCCGGATGCAGACATACCATCCGGGCAGAAACAGAAATGCGGATGATCGAGGTACAGCTCGGCAGGGAGATTTCCGCCTATGACAAGCAGAAATTTGAACTCGATTAAAGATCCCTTTCTTCTTCGACCGGCTGCAAAGGATTATCTATGGGGCGGGAACCGGCTGAATGAGGATTTCTCCAAGGGTTTAGACGTCTCCCCTCTGGCCGAGACCTGGGAGTGCTCCACGAATCCGGACGGCATCAGCACCGTAGATAGCGGAGTATTCTGCGGTCAGGATCTGCAGTCTGTTTTTCAGCAGCATCCGGAGCTGCTCGGTACCCATCATAAAGAGCGTGCAACTCTGCCGATTCTGGTAAAACTGATAGACGCGAAGGAAGATCTCTCCATTCAGGTTCACCCGGATGATGATTATGCAGCCATCAACGAGAACGGCAAGCTCGGCAAAACAGAGCTTTGGTATGTTCTTGCTGCTCGGCAGCACGCGCGATTAATCTATGGCCTTCAGTATCCGGTTGACCGGGACACCTTGCGGGAAAGCATCCGACAGGGAACGGTAGAGAAGTATCTTCAAAGAATACCTGTCCGGAAGAATGACATTTTCTATGTAAAGCCCGGAACAATCCATGGTATCTGTGCTGGTACGCTTCTTGCCGAAATACAGGAAAACTCCAACCTCACCTATCGTCTTTATGACTATGACCGGCTGGATAAAAACGGTTCAAAGCGGCCGCTGCATATCGACAAGGCACTGGATGTGATTGACTACACCCCTACGCCGGCTCCCCGTCAGCCCGTGCGCTATATGAAATATGAGCTGGGCTGCGCATCTGAAATTCTCTGTCGCTGCCGGTATTTTCAGGTAGAACGTCTCCTGGTCAACACCGAGTGTCTTCGGAGCATGATACTCTTCTGCTCAGATGAGCTTTCGTTTCAGGTATTTCTCTGTGTAGACGGTTGTGGCAGCATCGTTCTGGAACAGGAAACCCTGCCTTTTTTCAAAGGAGACTGTTTCTTTCTGCCGGCTTCCTCCGCCTTGCGCCTCCACGGGAATGCACAGATTCTGAAAATTGTATGTTGAATAATAAAGGAGACACAATAATGAGCAAAGCAGTCATCTTTTTTGCAGACGGCCTGGAAGAATGCGAAGGTCTTCTGGTTGTTGACCTGCTCCGGCGTGCCGGAACAGAAGTTATTATCGCCTCCGTCACGGGACAGCGTGACATTCTCTCTTCTCATGGGATTTGTCTTCAGGCAGATGTCCTTGCAGAAGACGTTGATTATGACTCTGCAGACATTGTTATTCTGCCCGGCGGACTGAAGGGTACGGAAAACCTATCGAAAAGCTCTTTTGTGCGGAAAAAATGTATGGAATTTGCGGCAAACAAGAAAGTTGCTGCCATATGTGCTGCCCCCAGTATTCTCGCTTCCCTCGGCCTGCTGGATGGAAAGTGTGCAACGGTCCATCCGAGTTTTGAAGATAAGATGCCCGGCGCACACCTGACCCATGCACCGGTGACTGTTGACGGCAACATCACAACCGGCCAGGCGCTGGGGGCTGCCATTCCTTTTGCCCTGGAGTTAGTTCTCCAGCTGGAAGGGGAAGAAGCGGTGAAAAAGGTTAGCAGAGGTATCTGCTTTCCGGTTTAATGTTTCAGATTTCCGGTAAATAAAACAGACAGCTTGAAGTGGTTTTCTTCAAGCTGTCTGTTTTATTAACTTGATTGATTCAATCAATCCGGACGGGGCGCTGTATACTGCAGCTTCCCGTTATTTCATACAGTGCATCGTTCAACCCATCACCACGGAAACTTCTACGGTCTCCCCTGCGGGGAAGGGCGGAATAACATTGTTCTTCAGCGGTGTACCGTTCACTATTATCTGTTTTACACCGTACTCCGCACCGGCAGTGTTATCCACCGTGATATGATAGGTTGCACCACGATAACGGCGGGATACTTCGTACCCTTTCATCTCCGGCGGAAGACACGGGTCTATCTGAAGCCCGTCCAAGGTGGGGATAACGCCGAGAATCGCCTGGGTGATGGAGAGAAGCGTCCATGCTGCGGTGCCGGTGAGCCAGCTGTTCTTGGCCTCACCATGGGTCGGGGCATCTTTGCCGGCAATCATCTGCGGATAGACATAGGGCTCCGTCCTGTGGATTTCACTGATCCCCTCCAGATAGGATGGGCAGGTGCGCCGATAAACCTCGAATGCTCTTCTTCCGTGGCCAAGCACCGCCTCTGCACAAACGATCCATGGATTATTATGGCAGAATATTCCCGCGTTTTCTTTATATCCGGGAGGATAGCTGGAGATCTCGCCGAGATTCAGCCGATAGGTAGTATATGCCGGCTGGAGCAGGACAATACCATACTTTGTATCAAGTCGCTCTTCCACGCTCTTCAGTGCTTTCTCTGCCTCGCCGGTCTTCTTGCCGATTCCTGCCATCACGCACATCCCCTGCGGTTCCAGGAAAATCTGTCCCTCGTCGCACTCTCTGCTTCCGACGGGTGCCCCGAAAGCATCATAGGCCCGGCGAAACCATTCTCCGTCCCAACCGGCATCCAGCACGGTTTTTTCCATCGCTTCAATGTGCTTCTCGCATGCCTCTGCTTCCTCCTGCAGACCGATATGTCTGCAAATGTCGGTGTACGCTCTGCCGTATTTAACAAACATGCCGGCAATGAATACACTCTCTGCAACCGGTCCCTCACTGGGTCCGGTAATCTGAAAGCTCTCGCCCGGCTGAGAGGAAAAGCAGTTGAGATTCAGGCAGTCGTTCCAGTCCGCCCGACCGATCAGCGGCAGGCCGTGAGGACCCAGATGCTCCACCGTATAGCGGAAACTTCTTCGCAGATGCTCCATCAGCGGCTGCGCAAGGGATTCATCGCAGTCAAAGGCAACTGCCTCGTCCAGAATGGAGAAATCCCCCGTTTCGCGGATGTAGGCATCCGTGCCGGCGATGAGCCAGAGCGGGTCATCGTTGAAGCCGCTGCCTACTGCCATATTTCCCTTCTTGGTGAGGGGCTGATACTGGTGGTAAGCACTGCCATCGGGAAACTGGGTGGCGGCGATATCCAGTATACGCGCTCTCGCCCGCTCCGGGATCATATGCACAAAGCCGAACAGGTCCTGGCAGGAATCACGGAAGCCCATCCCGCGTCCCATGCCGCTCTCAAAGTAGCTGGCAGAACGGCTCATGTTGAAGGTGACCATGCACTGATACTGGTTCCAGATATTCACCATCCGGCTGACGTGCTCATCGGAGCATTTCAGCGTAAAGCCGGAGAGGAGGCTGTTCCAGAATTCTGCCAGCTCTTGCTTTGCGGCGTAGAAGCTCTCGTCCGTGCTATAGCGCTGCTGCATAGCGACGGCTCTTTTTTTGTTGATGACTCCTTTGCTCTCCCACTTTTCCTCATCCGGATTTTCAATATAACCGAGGCCTAAAATGACACTGCAGCTCTCGCCCGGCTGAAGGGTAAAGCAGAACTGCATGGCTCCCACCGGGGCCCAGCCGTGGGCGACGCTGTTGCGGCAGCCGGTGCCGAACACGGCTTCCGGCTTTGCCGGGCTCCCGTAGACACCGATAAAAGCATCCCGGGCGGTGTCATAGGCATCGGGAACACGGTTTGCCCAAAACTGGGCATAGTGGTTGCGCCGCTCGCGGTATTCCGTCTTGTGATAGATCACCCCGGGTGTCACCTCCACCTCGCCGGTGGAGAAATTGCGCTGGAAATTGGAGGAATCATCCATGGCATCCCAGAGACAGAACTCCGTGTAGGGGAAGACATCCACCCGTCTTGTTCGGTCTGTGTTGTTGGTTACCTCCACACGCCCCAGCAGGCAATGATCTCCGCGGGGGACAAACATCTCCTGCTTTGCGGAGATTCCGTTCTTCCTGCTCTCAAAAACAGTGTATCCAAGCCCGTGGCGGCAGGTATAGGCATCCAGCTCCGCCTGCACGGGCTGCCATGCGATATTCCAAACCTCTCCGTCCGATTTCAGATAGACATGGAATCCGTCCTGATCCAGCGGACTTGCGTTGTAGCGATAGCGAGTGATACGGCGGAGGCGGGCATCTTTATAGAAGGCATATCCGCCGGCTGTGTTGGACAGAAGCGTGAAAAAGTCTTCACTGCCCAGATAATTGATCCAGGGAAGGGGTGTACGCGGGGTTTCGATAACATATTCCCGTTTTTCATCATCAAAATGGCCAAATTTCATGTTTATCTTCTCCTCATGCAAGCTTTAACAGCAGCTCCAGAACACGGCGGGCGCTGGCATCCAGTGCATCCCGGCTGAGACGACCGTCTTTCAGGGCGGAAAGGGTATGCTCCGGCATCCCTCTGCCCATTTTCACGTCGTTGCCGGCATTGATTTCGCGGTACTGCTCTCCGTGGGTATACCAGTCAGTGGTGACAAGGCCTTCAAATCCCCATTCCCCACGGAGAATATCTGTCAACAGTTCTTTATTCTCACTGGCTCTGATGCCGTTGATTATATTGTAAGAGCTCATTATCGTCCATGGCTGTGCTTCTTTGACACAGATTTCAAAAGCGCGGAGATAGATTTCACGCAAGGCCCGCTCACTGAGGCGGGAGTCGGATTCCCGGCGGTTTGTCTCCTTATTGTTGCATGCAAAATGCTTCAGAGATGCGGCTACTCCCTGACTCTGGATGCCTTTCACGGCAGCAGCTGCCATCACGCCGGCGACCAGCGGATCCTCCGAGTAATACTCAAAATTTCTGCCGCAGAGAGGTGTGCGATGAATGTTAACGGCAGGGGCAAGCCAAGTGCCGATCCCGTTTTCATATACTTCCGACGCGGCGGCAGCCGTCACTTCCGTGACGAGTTCAGGATCCCATGTGGAGGCAAGAGCACAGGCAACCGGAAATGCCGTTGTTTTCACGCCGGTTTCTTCCTGAAAACGCAGGCCGGCAGGACCGTCTGCCGTCATTGCGTTTGGAATACCGTACTTTGGGATATTGCCGAAGCCGAATGTATTTGCCGGTCCTCGGTTGGGCTGCCCGCCGAGAAGATGAATTTTCATCTCATCTGTCAGCAGTGGGAAAAACGCATCCATGGTCATTTTGCCTTCATAAACGTCTATCAGTCTTGGCCCTACCGGCGGACGCCAGACACAATATTCAACCGGCCAGGTAAATTCAGCGGGTGCCATTCCATCCGATGGAAGTACGGACAGATCATCGTCCGGTCTGGTTGCAGTCTCGTCTGTTTTCACCGGCATGTAGCTCCCGTCCGGGCGCATACGCTCATGCAGCTGCTTCGGTGCACACTTCTCACTGAGCTGCTCGAGTACTGTGTCTTCTTCCGTCTCCCAGGTAAATGCCAGTTCCTCTGTGTCTCGCACATTGAAGCCGACATGGAAGCGATAGCTCCCCTTCTCCAAAACATATGCCGATTTCTGCACAAGCCCCATATCATCGTAGCTGGCGAAGGATCGCAGGGAGACAGGGATTACAACCTCTTCTCTCTCTCCCGGCTGCAGGAGTGAAGTTTTTCGGAAGCCTACCAGAACCTTTTTCGGCTTTCCAAGTCTGCCCTGCGGCGCCTCGCAGTAAAGCTGCACCACCTGGCGTCCCGATCTCCTTCCGGTGTTTGCCACCACAGCAGAAAACTCCAGGTTCTCCCCTGCCGGCACCATTGCACACTCCGATATTGTAAAATCAGTATAGGTAAGACCGTACCCAAAGGGATAGCTTACTTTTTCTGCTGCTCCGGGGATGGTTTCAAAATAGCGGTAACCCACATAAATATCTTCGGTGTATTCCACGTATTCTTCCGAATCCCCAAAATGAGCTGAGCTGGGATAGGCATCAAAATTAACTGCAAAAGTATCCGTCAGATGGCCGGACGGGAATGCATCTCCGCAAAGGATATCTGCCGTTGCAAGACCGCCTTCCATTCCGTCCTGCCAGGCCATCAACGCTGCACAGATTTTTGGCTCTGAAGTAAACCAGGAGGTATCCACCATTCCGCCCACGTTGAGGACAACAACAACACGCTCAAAGTTTTTTACCACTGAGCGGACCATAGCCTCTTCCTCCGCACTGAGATAGAAATCGCCGTCATGAGGCTTGCCGGTACGGTCCCATCCTTCGGACGAGAAGCGGCAAATTACGATAACCGCTGTGTCGGCATTTTGAGCCGCCTTCGCCAGCAGATCTGCAGGAAGTTCGGGCTCAACTGTGAACCCCGGTGCTTTTCCTTCGGCTCGTTGCCGGGCGACATCAGACTCATAAAAAGCTGACAACGGCTCAAACAGATGCACCTTTCCTTCAGTCTCCTTAATCCGGAGTCCATCCAGAATACTGCGTACATAAGCGCATGTCACATCTCCGCTTCCGCCTCCGCCCTTCACATAGTCAGCCTGTCCCTTTCCGAAGAGTGCTATCTTCTCGCCCTTCTGAAACGGCAGAACCCCATTGTCGTTTTTCAGCAGAACCATACCCTCGGCTGCGGCCTTTCTTGAGAGGGCGATATGCTGGTTACAGCCGGTGATGCGCTGCCCGTCTTCCCCGCATCCAAACCCGGGCATATATTGAATTCTCTGCCATTTTGGTCCCTGCATAGTTCTGGTATCCTCCTGCTTTTTGTCATAATGTCTTCGGGTATTCTAACAGATTCCCGCCTGTGAGTCAATCAGACGCCGGTGGTTCTTTACGAACACACCGGCGCCGGTTTTATTTGAGATATAAGCCGGAAATTCAGATAAACGGATTCTCCGTGGGATAGGGCAGGTTTGCCGGCTGATTGTAAGCGATGTCTGCTACGCCGAGATATTTAAACAGCTCAAACAGTGCTGCGCCGCAATGGCCGAAAGCCACAGCACCGTGATGCGGATAGCGCTTCTGAATCAGGACATGGCGGTAGAAACGGCCCATCTCATGGATTGCGAAAATACCAATGCCGCCGAAGCTGCCTGTTGCCACCGGCAGAACCTCGCCTTCAGCAATGTATGCACGCACAATGCCCTCACTGTCGCACTGGAGGCGATAGAATGTGATATCAGATGCTGCAATGTCGCCCTCCAGCGTGCCTCTCGTGAAATCAGGCTCGCTTCCTTCCGGCTCAAGCAGACGGTGCTGAATCAGCTGATACTTGATCGCGCGATCAGAGCACATCTTGCAGGACGGTGTATTGCCGCAATGGAAGCCCATGAAGGTATCGGTAAGTTTATAATCGAACTTGCCTTTGATCTCCTTCTCGAACAGGCTTGCCGGGACAGAGTTGTTAATATCAAGCAGAGTGATGGCATCCTCGGAGATGCATGCCCCGATATACTCACTCAGGGCGCCGTAGATGTCCACTTCACAGGAAATGGGTATCCCGCGTGAAGCCAGACGGGAATTGACATAGCAGGGTTCAAAGCCAAACTGCTCCGGGAATGCCGGCCAGCACTTATCTGCAAAGGCAACGTATTTACGTGCACCCTTGTGCTCTTCCGCCCAGTCAAGCAGGGTGAGTTCAAACTGTGCCATGCGCTCCAGCATATCAGCATAATATCTGCCTTCACCCATTTCCTTCTTCATATCTTCGCAGACAGCGGGGATTCTTGCATCCCCGGCGTGTGCCTTGTAGGAAACCAGCAGGTCAAGCTCTGAGTTTTCTTCGATCTCCACACCCAGCTCATAGAGGCCCTTGATGGGAGCATTGCAGGCGAAGAAGTCCTGCGGGCGGGGGCCGAAGGTGATGATCTTCAGGTTTTTGATGCCGATAACAGCACAGGCAATGGGGATGAACTTTTTAATCTCAGCAACAGCCTCATCTGCCGTGAGCACCGGGTAGGAAGGAATGTATCCTTTCAGATGACGCATGCCAAGGTTGTAGGAGCAGTTGAGCATGCCGCAGTAGGCATCACCACGTCCGTTAATCAGGTCTCCGTCGCCTTCGGCAGCAGCAATAAACATCACCGGGCCGTCGAATTCTCTTGCAATCAGCGTCTCCGGTGTCTCCGGGCCAAAATTGCCAAGGAACACAACAAGGGCGTTGCAGCCGGCAGCTTTTACATCCGCCACAGCCTGCAGCATGTCTTTTTCGTTCTCTACGGTAACCTTGCACTCATAAAGGCCCTCTCCGTATGCCTTGGCAATTGCCTCTCTGCGGCTGATGGACAGCCCGATGGGGAAACAGTCACGGGAAACGGCGATCATACCGAGCTTTACTTCAGGAATATTCTGCATTGTTTTATCTCCTCCTAAAAATATATTATAATTATTACTCCAACTCGGAGGCTATGTCAATGTTTTCTCCAACAATTGCTGCGACGGCACCTTTTCCGGCTTCCCTGCTGTCGGGATGGGCAAGAAGCCATTTGTTGCATGCCCAGAGCAGCTTATCCTCATCATTTACCGGCGTCATTTCGGGTTTGGGTCCGTTCGTTCCCTTCGGCAGGATGACGAGCACCTTGAAGCCCTGCCCCTTGGCCGCATTGCATGGTGCGTAATGAAGCGTGGTGCCGAACACTTCCACCGGCACGCCGGCCGGGCAGAGAAACGCCTTCACCTTAGCGGAGTCCAGCTTTCCATCTTCTATATCATCAATTTTCGCAAGAAGAAGGATAAAGTCCTTCGTGCCGAGGTTTACTTCACTGTCACGATGATACTCAAGGCAATTCATTTTTGTATTGTGGCCGTTACACCAGCCGAGCTGAATCGGCATTCCGCCGTACTCATTCACGGCAAACTGTTTCGCTACAGGCAGCGCTTCCAACACAGGATTACCGGGGACATATTCCGTGCCAATCTCCGGAAGAGGTGAAATCCGGTCAAGAGTCTCCAGCAGCTCACGTACATCATAGCCGGTGATCACATGGCCGTAACGGGCAAACTCCTTATCATAGACAGAGAGAATTTTCATAGTGTTTTCGTACTCCTTTTCTTTATCCGATCAGCTTCGGGAAAAGATCCTTCACCGAAGGATAGATTTCCCGGAAACGCTGATAGCGGTCTTCATACAGAGCGGCAAGCTCAGGATCCGGCTTTTCTGTCTTTGTAACACGGACGAACTTATCCGCAATTGTTTTTACATCCGGATATTCTCCGCATGCAACCATGGCGAGCATCGCCCCGCCGTAGCCGGGTCCTTCTTCAGCGGCTATCGACTCTATTTCCAGGTTGCAGACATTTGCAAAAATCTTTCTCCAGAGTGGGCTTTTTGCTCCGCCGCCGCAGATTCTGCTCTTTCTGATGTCAATCCCCAAGCCTCTTGCAACCTCCAGAGAATCTCTGATTGCAAAGGCTACCCCCTCCAGCACAGCCTGTGTCAGATCAGCACGGGTATTATCCATGCTCATACCGATGAATGTACCACGGGCGTTTGTATCATTGATCGGAGAGCGCTCTCCCATCAGATATGGCAGAAAGAAAACATGATTTCTGCCAAGCTTTTCCGGGAGGATGTCAGCCTGCTCTTCCGAGAAATTGCCGGTTTTCAGGATATCCTCCATCCACCACTTGTTGCAGGATGCCGCTGAAAGCACAACTCCCATCAGATGATAATTTCCGTCTGCATGAGCAAAGGAATGCAGTGCATTGTTTTCATCTACGCCGAATTTTTCGCTGGAGATAAAGATCGTGCCCGAAGTTCCGAGGGAAATATTGCAGGCGCCCTCGCCCACCGTTCCGGTTCCTACTGCCGCTGCGGCATTATCTCCCGCTCCGGCAGCAATAATTACATCTTCTGACAGCCCCAGCTTCTCTGCAACCTCGGGGAGAATCTTTCCCACCGGTTCATAGCTCTCATACAGTTTCGGCATCTGCTCTTCCGTCACGCCGCAGATATCCAGCATCTCTTTAGCCCAGCATTTGTTTTTCACATCAAGAAGGAGCATGCCGGAAGCATCTGAATAATCCGTACAATGTACACCGGAAAGTCTGTAGTTTACATAATCTTTTGGAAGCATGATTTTACGAATTCGGGCAAATTTATCCGGCTCATTTTTACGCATCCACAAAAGCTTCGGCGCGGTAAATCCGGCAAAGGCTATGTTTGCAGTCCATGCAGAAACCTTATCCTTACCGATGCCACTGTTTATATAGTCAACTTCTGCAGATGTTCTGCCGTCATTCCAAAGAATTGCAGGGCGGATCACCTGATCATTCTCATCCAGAACAACCAGCCCGTGCATCTGACCGCCTGCTCCGATGCCGGCAACCTGTGATTTGTCAAATCCTTCCGTCAGCTGCAAAATACCTGTCATGGTCTCCCGGATCCACGCATCAGGATCCTGCTCCGACCACCCCGGATGTGGGAATATCAGGGGATATTCCCTTGACACAACGTTCAGTATTTTTCCTTCCCCATCCATCAGCAGCAGTTTGACAGCTGACGTACCTAGATCAATTCCAATATAAAGCATAGTTTCTCTCCTATCAGCACAAACCTCCCCGTGACCGTAGCCACGGGGAAATACTGACTTTTCTTATCTTTCTTTTTTCTTGGATAGAATATCAAACACCACGGCAGCCAGAAGCACAAACCCTTTGACAACACGCTGATAGTTTGCATCCAGGCTGATCAGGCTCATACCCAGATTGATGATACCGATAAGTGTTGCTCCGATCACCATTCCCAGAACCGTGCCTGCTCCGCCGCTTGCGGAAACACCACCCACAACACAGGCAGAAATAGCATCCATTTCAAAGTTCTTACCCACATCAGCGTAAGCTGACTGAGAACGTGCAATAACCGTAAATGTAGCAATTGCAGTGAGAACAGCCATATTCAGGTATGCAAGGAACATGATTCTGCGGGTATTAACACCGGAGAGCCGGGCAGCTTCCATATTGCCGCCTACCACATAGAAATGACGGCCAATCGTCGTTTTGCCGGTGATGAAACTGTAAACCAGTACGATACCTGCCACCCAGAGAAGCGTCGTCGGGATGCCGCCGTCCAGAGAGAGCTTGGTCATTACCAGAATAATCACCGCAGCGCCCAGACCGCTTTTCAGGCATGCCGCACGGATGGAATCTGCCTCATAGCCCTTGGCCAGCCGGTTTTTTCTGGTCACAAAGATGACCAGCACCACCGCAGCTGCTGCCAACAGGCCGAAGATGAAGCATGCCCAGTTGAAAACACCCTTCTCTGTCGGGAACACACGCCCGTAGAAGATATTCTGGAAGGCTACCGGGAAAGGTGCCAGCGACCCTGTTTTGGAATTATTGGACAGGATAGATGTGCCCAACCCTCGGAAAGCAAGGAATCCGGACAGTGTCGCAATCCAGGGCGGAATGTGAACATATGCGATCAGGAATCCCAGAATCACGCCGTATACAACACCTATCAGAAGCATCAACAGAATGGAAACACCCGCCCCCATTCCTCGGACTATCATGAACACACCGCCAAAAGCGCCAAGGAGGCACACAAATGCACCACAGCTCAGGTCGATGTTGCCGCCGGTCAGCATACACATCAGCATGCCGACGCCAAGGATATAGACGTAAGCATTCTGGTTGATCAGTTCCGTAAAGCTGGAAGGGCTGAAAATGCCGCCTTTTGTCAGGACCAGGAAAAACAGATATACCAGAACCATGACAATGAGCATCGCGTTCTTTTTCAGCGTGGCAAGAAATGACTTATTTTCCATTGTTTTTCCTCCTCGCTGCGTTATCGCTTCTGCCGTTTGGACAGCACATCAAACATAACGGCAATCAGAAGCACAATACCTTTGACTACCTTCTGATAGTTGGCGTCCACCCCGACAATAATCATACCCTTGTTGATAACGCCCATCAGCGTAGCGCCGATAATCATGCCGGATACTTTACCGGTTCCCCCGTAAGCAGATGCACCGCCGATGAAACAGGAGGCAATAGCGTCCATCTCATAACCTTCGCCGTAAACCGGATCAATGCCCTTTGCCCGCCCAGCAGTCAGAATACCGGCAAGGCCGGCCAGCAGGCCGATATTCGCATAAGCGAACCAGTAAACATTACGGGTCTTAACACCGGAGAGTGCTGTTGCTTTCTCATTCCCGCCAACAGCATAGAGATGACGGCCGATGGCAGTTTTAGTGGTGATATAAGCATAAATTCCCAGCACCAGTGCCACCCAGATCAGCACCATCGGGATCCCGTGATAGCAGCTTAATTTGAAGCTGAGCCACAAAACAAGTGCCGAAATAAGCACCATGGATAGTATCTGCCCCGAGACGGACTGACTGATGCCAAGCTTCTTCTGTATGAGGATCTTACGAACCCGAAACAGGATGAACACCAAAGCTGCAATCAGCCCGACGCACATACATGTCACATTGAATTTGGTAACAAAATTTTCTCCAATAAGGCGTGTCAGAAACGCATTCTCTTTTGTGAACACCCCTTCGAGAGCCGGGAAAACACTGCGCATCACATCCGGCACGTAGCTTGTTTTCCCGTTGCCGAAAAGCTGCAGATAGGTTTGGTTGGTAATATCCACCCGGTAGCCGTTCAGCACCACGTTGGAAAAGCCACGGAAAGCATACATGCCTGCAAGCGTAGCGATAAATGCCGGAACCCGCAGTTTAGCGATCCAGAAGCCCTGAAAAACGCCGATGGCAAGACCGATCAAAAGCATAGCCAGCACAGCCAGCCACATATTGATGCCGGAAGCCATCATCACACAGCCGACAGCTGCCGTGAAGCAGACCACTGATCCGACAGACAGGTCGATATTTCCGCCTGTAAGGATACACATCAGCATGCCAGTTGCCAGCACAAATACATATGCGTTTTCAGCAATCAGCCCGGTCAGGTTGGAAGGGAGCAGAATCATGCCTTCCTTGCCCTTCCATGTGGCAAAAACAATAGTCACAATGACCAGCGCAAGGATCATCGTATACTTCTGGAAGAATTCACCGATCTTATACTTCTGCATAAGATCTGATATGGATTGCTTCCGGTTGGGAGATACCCCTGCCTTCTCATCCACGGTCATGCACCCCTTCCTGATCTGAGAATCGTCGCCATGATATTCTCCTGTGTAGCTTCCGATGCCTTCATTTCGCCGACGATTCTGGCTTCATTCATAATGTAGATACGGTCGCTCATGCCGAGAACCTCGGGAAGTTCGGAAGAAATCAGGACTACACATTTCCCGGCTGCCGCGAGATCATTGATGATACAATAAATCTCATATTTTGCGCCGACGTCAATGCCGCGTGTAGGTTCGTCAAGCAGGAGAATATCAGGCTCGGCAAACATCCATTTTGCCAGAAGAACCTTCTGCTGGTTGCCGCCGGAGAGATTTCCCACCAGCTGCTCCACTGATGGTGTCTTAATTTTCAGCTTTTCTCTGTACTCTTCAGCCACCGCATATTCTTTATCGCCATCGATAACCGTTTTGTTAGAAATGGCCCCGAGATTTGCCAGAGATGTGTTGACCTTGATCGACTGGGAAAGCACAAGGCCGTTTCCTTTTCTGTCCTCTGTCACATACGCGATCTTGTGGCGAATGGCATCGGATTCACTTTTACGCATTTTAATATGCTTCCCGTCCAGTTTCAGCTCGCCGGAAAAATTCACGCCGTAGCTCTGGCCGAAAATACTCATGGCCAGTTCTGTTCGTCCCGCTCCCATCAGGCCGTAAATTCCGACAACTTCCCCCTGTCGCACATACATGGAAACATTGTCCACTACTTTGCGTTCGGGATAGAGCGGATGGTGTACCGTCCAGTTGCTGATCTCCATTCTGACGTCACCGATTTTTACATTTTCACGTTTGGGGAAGCGGTTGACGATCTCGCGGCCAACCATGCCCTTGATAATCCGTTCCTCACTGACGGGCTCAGTCCCATGATTATCGATAGTCTCAATTGTTGAGCCGTCACGTATTACCGTTATTTTATCCGCCACGTAGGAAACCTCGTTCAGCTTATGGGTAATGATGATCATAGTCATTCCCTGTTTCTTGAAGCTGAGCATCAGATCCAGCAGTGCGCGGGAATCTTCTTCATTCAAAGAGGACGTCGGTTCATCCAGAATCAGCAGCTTTGCTTTTTTTGCCAGTGCCTTTGCTATTTCGACCAGCTGCTGCTTGCCGGTACCGATTGTTTTTACCTGAATTTTGGAACTCTCCTGCAGGCCTACCATTTTCAGATATTTATCAGCCTCTGAGTAGGTTTTGTTCCAGTCGATTGCATATTTGTGTCCACACTCGTTTCCGAGATACATATTTTCGCCGATTGTCATCTCAGGAACCAGCGCCAGCTCCTGATGAATGATGACAATGCCCAGCTTTTCGGAATCTTTGATATTGGAAAATTTACAGACCTGACCGTTGTAAATAATATCCCCTTCATAAGTCCCATAGGGATAAATCCCGCTCAGAACGTTCATCAGGGTCGATTTTCCCGCGCCGTTTTCTCCTACCAGCGCATGGATCTCTCCCTCCTCCACCTGGAGATTCACGTTATCGAGAGCCTTTACACCGGGAAAGGTCTTCGTAATATTTTTCATTTCCAGAAGAATCTTGGCCATGTTTCCCTCCAGCTTCTCACTATTGCAGATCTGCAAATCCTTTCTTGAAATGATGCAGGCGAGCACCGCCCACCTGCATCATGTTCATTAACCTGTCGGCTTGGCCGACATTATTGGGGATTACTGCAGCTGATCGGCAGTGTAATAGCCGGAGTCAAGCAGCAGCTCCGTGTAGTTGTTCACATCTGCGAAGACAGGCTCGCAAAGGAAGGACGGAACAACAATCTTGTTGTTGTCATAAGTCTCTGTGTCGTTGACATCAACTTCTTCGCCATTGAGGATCTGACCGATCATCTTCACAACCTGGGCAGCAAGAGTACGGGTGTCTTTGAAGACGGACATGCTCTGCTTGCCGGCGATCATGTTCTTCACATTGGAGATATCGCAGTCCTGACCGGTGATGATGGGCCACTCATCGTTATCGTAATTGTCTTCCAGAGCGTTGGTTACGCCGAGAGCGGTGGAGTCGTTGGAGCAGAGCCATGCATCAATTTTGGAGCCATCTGCGTAGAAGGAAGAGAGAATGCTGCTTGCACGGGTCTGGGCAACTTCGGTCTTCCATGTCGGAGTAGCAACATCGTTGAACTCAACCTGGCCGGATTTCACAATGATCTTGCCTTCATCAATGTAGGGCTTGAGGACATCCATTGCGCCGCTGTAGAAGTAGTTTGCATTGTTGTCGCCCGGGTCACCGGCAGTGATCTCCATGTAGAAGGGGCCTTCTGCATTATCCAGATCAAGAGCTTCCTTCACGTAAGTGCCCTGAACGGTGCCGACCTTGTAGTTATCGAAGGTTGCATAGTAGGAAACTGCATCAGACTCCATCAGCAGACGGTCATATGCGATGACGGGGATGCCCTTTTCCTTGGCAAGGTCCAGAGCGGAGCCCAGAGAGGAGCCTTCAATTGCTGCAATAACAACGACATCGCAGCCATTGTTGATCATGTTGGTCACCTGGTTGAGCTGCTGCTGCACATCGTTGGAAGCATACTGCAGGTCAACGGAATAACCTTCGGCTTCCAGCATTGCCTTCATGTTTTCGCCGTCCTGATTCCAGCGCTGGAGATCTTTCGTCGGCATTGCCACGCCGACCAGCTTACCCTCTGCAGAAGCAGAGACTGCGCACAGAGCAAAAATCATGCAGAGTGCAAGAGCAAGTGCGAGAACTTTTTTCATTTTGCTTTCTCCTTTTTATTCTCCCCGGAAGGGGGTTGATTATGGTGTTTACCACCTGTGCTTATTTTATAAAGGTTTTTTACAAAAGTCAATTACATATTTAACAAAATTGGTTTTTCAACGTTTTGTACAAAAATATGACTCAAAATTTGGCTAATTTGTACAATTGACATTTTTTCTGAAAACATTGGTTGACTTTAGCGGAGAATTTATTTAAAATAGTTTTATAAAACTCCTTTGTGTTTTTGATTTTATGCCAAATCTGAATAATGCGATTTCCGACAGACGCAGGCAGACACGCAGCAGCATCTATCACTACCTGTACCAGTCCCCGGATCCGAGATCCAAGCAGGATATTTCGCGAGATCTGAATCTGAGCCTGCCAACCGTCTATCAGAATATCACAGAGCTGCTAGATGCGGGACTTATTGAATACGCGGGCTCCACTCCCTCTGCCGGAGGCAGGCCGGCCATGCAGCTTCGTATCACACCAGGTGCGCGCTGCGCCATCGGCATCAGTGTTACAGGGCATCGGCTTCGCTTCGCTGCGGCTGATCTCTCCCGGGAGGAAATCGCTTATAAAGATCTTCCGCATTCTTATAATGTAGAAGATGAGGGTTATTCCGCCTTTGTCGCTGACACTCTGGAAAGATTTATCGATGAAAGCCGCCTGAAACGCGACAGAATTCTCGGAGTCGGCATCAGTGTTGCCGGAATCATCCCTCCTGACAGCTCAACCGTATTATTTGCGCCTACTCTTTATATTCGCAATCTCTCTCTGAAAGGACTGATTGATGCAATCCCCTATCCCGTTCTCCCATGGAACGATGCCAGCAGCGGCGGTTTCGCAGAATGGTATGGCGGAAAAGAAGCACGAGAGAGCATTGCCTTTCTGTCTCTTGCCGAAGGCGTCGGAGGTGCGGTCCTGGTAAACGGCGATCAGTATATCGGCAATAATTACCGCAGCGGCGAATTCGGCCATACCTGTGTTGAGCCAAACGGTCTCCTCTGTTCCTGCGGAAAAAGGGGCTGTCTGGAAGCTTATTGCAGCTCCAAAAGGCTGAGCACCGATCTCGGTATTACGCTGGCTGAGTTTTTCGCAGGTCTGGAAAACGGGAACAAAGAATACACCGCTCTTTGGGAGGATTTCAAAACACACCTGGTGATCGGGCTGCACAATATCAGGATGACGCTTGACTGTGATATTGTTCTCGGAGGCTACCTGACAGGATTTCTCAAACCCTATCTCCCGGAACTGAAAGAAATGCTGGCAGAGGCAGATCCCTTTGATAAGGACTGTAATTACCTGCGGATCAGTAGATACTCCAAAGACAGCTCCATGCTTGGCGTAGCCCTGACCTTCATTCGCGATTATCTCAACAGCATCTGATAAGGAGGCTATCAATATGGTTGACCATCTGAAAAAACTGACAGAAGACTATATAGACAAAACAGACGATCTTCTTGCATCCAGGAAACTGGGAGAAGGCTTTTTCGGCATGCCGGATTCTGCCAAGAGTCACCCGTGTCATACAGAGTATTTTAATGCAGTGGAAAACACCGTGAAGGAATATATTGCAGGAGAGCCCGATGCGGAAACCGCTGAAGCTGCAGTGAGATTTCTCCTCACGGCAAGCGATGAATATCCCTGCAGCAATCTCGCAAGCTGGATGCTGGTTGCCATACAGAATCACGCTCTTCCGCTGATTCCTTATCTGTCGAAGGATGTGAAAGCTGAGCTTTACACCTGGTTCAGCAAGCACGTACCCCGCCTTCAGCGGCTTCCGGTGCAGCGTGAAATCATCAAAGCCCTGAAACGCTGAGAAACAGCTCCGCCCGATGTGCCCGGTCGGAGCTGTTTTCGTTATCTTACCGAAATCGTTTTCGAATAACTTTATCCGGTTTTTTCTCCTTAACTTGTCTTCGAAAAACCGTTTTCGAATGTCAGAGGCATATTTTTGTCTTTTATGTTAACCATTATTCAGCTTGTATTGAGCAAAATGCACAAATCTGAAGGTTATTTTTTGTGCAAGCTCCACAAAGTTTGACTTATCCCTTCTCTTTTTGAACTTTTCCTCTTGCAGAACGGTGAAATTTAGGGTATTATTAATTTACGAAATCGATTAAGTTGAAAGGAGCTTTGCAGTCAAATGGTTTCGCTGAAAGACATTGCCAATATGTGCGGCGTGTCGGTCGCGACTGTGAGCAAAGCTCTGAACGACCAGCCGGACGTCGGGCAGGAAACGCGGGACAAGATAAAAGCTCTTGCCGATGAACTCGGGTATTTCACCAATTCCGCCGCAAGAGCTCTGAAAACAAACCGGACCCACAACATCGGTGTGTTGTTTGTTGACGAAGGCCATAGGGGACTGACCCATGAGTTTTTTGCGGCTTTACTGAACAGCTTCAAAGCAGAGGCTGAGCATTGCGGTTATGACATCACCTTCATCAATAACCGGAATGTGGGCGGAAAACCCATGTCCTATCTGCAGCATTGCCTGTATCGGGGGATTGACGGTCTTCTGATCGCATGTGTCGATTTTTACGACGAACAGGTTATCGAGGTAGCCAATTCTTCCATTCCGCTTGTCACCATCGATCATGTCTTCAATAATCGGGCCGCCATCCTTTCAGATAACGTTGGCGGTATGGAAGAGCTTGTGTCCTATGCCTGTTCGATGGGGCACCGGAGAATTGCTTTCATCTACGGCGAGCCTACCGCAGTAACCCAGAACCGGAAAATCGGTTTTCACCGGGCATGCGAAGCAAACGGTCTTCAGATTTCCAAGGAATATGTGGCGGAATCACGATTCTATGATCCGGATACATGCTATTCCGTTACAAAAAAGATTCTGTCTCTACCGGAAAGACCCACCTGCATTCTCTTCCCCGATGACTTTTCGCTTGCCGGCGGCGTCCGAGCTATTCAGGAAGCCGGGCTTCGAATTCCGGATGATATCTCGGTGATCGGATACGACGGCATTATCGTCTCCCAGCTGATGAGCCCAAAAATCACCACAATGCAGCAGGATACGGATCGTCTCGGAAAGGAAGCTGCGGTCAAGCTCATAGAACTGATCGAGCG
>CACYYN010000024.1 GCA_902778665.1 Oscillospiraceae bacterium
TTTTCTGTTTCTGGACAAGGACTGCCTGCCGGAAGTGGCCATGCACTGGGAGCACCGGTTCAACCATATGGTCAAGCGCTACAATGATATCTACCGGGTACAGATGCCCAACATCACCCCGCACGTCTGCCGCCATACCTACTGCAGCAATCAGGCCAAGGCGGGCATGAACCCGAAGACGCTGCAGTACCTGATGGGCCACAGCGATATCGGCGTCACGCTCAACACTTACACTCACCTGGGGCTGGAAGACGCTGCCGAGGAACTTCGCCGCATGGAGGAAGCCGAGGCCGCCCGCAAGGAGCAGGAAAAGCTCGCGGGCAAGGCGGAGGATGCTCAGAAACTGTTCAAAGCCGTTTAACCTCAAAAACCCGCAAGGCACTCTGCGAGCTGCAGAGTGCCTTTTTTAGTCGGGAGTTTTCTATTTGCTCAGAACGTTTTGCAGTGCCTCGGGATCATGGATTTTTATGGTTGGCGGATCATAGGATATGATTCCATCCGCTTCCAGCTTTTTTAGTTCCCGGTGCAGTGAGGAACGTGAAACGTTCATGATCATAGCCCAATTGGACACGGACCCTGGTATCCTTATTGCATGATTGCCGGACTGCCTCGCCTGAATCAACAGATAAAATGCAGCTTTCTGTGCGATCCCGCTATAAGAGAGCAGCTCCAATCGTTGCTGCAGCATGTAGGTTGCGGTAGCGAGCTCTGCCATAAAGTTTTTCATGATGCGCAAATCCTTTTGCAGGAGCATAAGGATATCTTCTCTGCGAAACATCATAATCGTAGCGGGCTCAAGTGATACAACATCACAGGGATATTTTTGGCTCCTGGAAAACACAGCAGCAGGTCCGATCATATCACCGGGATTCCGGAGAGAGACATTGACTTGGCTCCCGTTGGGGAATGGTTTTTGTGCCTGCACGCGCCCCTCCAGAATCACGCCGATCCTGTTTGCATCCTCCATTAAGTGAAACACGGTCTCGCCCTTATCATAGCACTGAATATGATGTGGAACAGCTTCCAGATCGTCGCGCAGCTCTTTTGTCGGGACGCCTGAGAACAGTGTGCTTTTTTCAAGTACAGAGTAATCCATTGCTTTTCTCCTATCTGTTGTCTTACCTCTATTATACACGAAAAAATCTTTTTTGGTGTATCTGCAGATACAGATTTTTGAAGTTGTCATTCGTATAATTGGATCAGAACAAGGGAGGAGGAAACCACAATGATTCGTAAGATCATCCACATAGATGAGGAAAAGTGCAATGGTTGCGGCCTCTGCGCGGAGGCTTGCCACGAGGGCGCAATCGACATCGTAGAGAGAGAAGCACCGGAATATGACCACGAAGCCGTGAAAAAGGCACAGGAGGCAAAGAAAATGGAAGAGATGAAGCATATGCACCACGAGGGCGGATGCCCCGGCTCCAGAATGATGCAGTTTGAGCAGAAAGAAACAGAGAACACACCTGTTGCTGCCGGGAAGCCCGTATCAAGGCTTGCCCAGTGGCCCTGCCAGATCAAGCTGGTTCCGACGCAGGCTCCCTTCTTTGACGGAGCGAAGCTGCTGATCGCTGCTGACTGCACGGCTTACGCCTATGCCAACATGCATGAGGACTTCATGCGGGGCAAAGTCACGATCATCGGCTGCCCGAAGCTGGATGCAGTGGACTATACGGACAAGTTGACGGAGATCATCCGCAATAACGATATCAAAAACGTGACCATCGTACGCATGGAGGTCCCCTGCTGCGGAGGGCTCCAGCGGGCAGCGGAGAGCGCGCTCAGAAACAGCGGCAAATTCATCCCGTGGCAGATCGTTACGATCTCCCGCGACGGAAAAATTTTAGACTAAGAAGGATTCTTCATGGATTGGAAAGATAAGATCGGCACTTTCAAGCAGATCGACGTAACTATAGCCGAGATGAGCAAAAAATCCGGCATGGATGCGGATACGATCATCGGAAAGATCGGTGAATTGATCGAAGCGCACCGGTAAGGTGGTGATCTCGTGAAGGAAAAAGTCGGAGAGGTTTTCTCCATTGCAACAGATAATGCGCCGGTTACAGGATGTACGATATCCAAAGAAGTGCACGGTGGAAGGAATGGTGTCATCTACTTTTCTCTTGCCCGAAACACCGATATCAGCGCGGAGATCTTTCCATACCACAAGCTGCTGATTGTCGCTGACGGGAGCCTGGAGCTTTACGGACAAGATGGATACCGAAAGGCGCTCGGCATCGGCGATTGCATATCGACACCGACGGATACACCGGTTGGAATGAGAACAGATTCCGGTGCAGTATATACGGAAATAGAAATCAGGAGGAGCGATATCATGAACGAAGCAATCAAAGCAGGCGAAGTTTTCAGGCTGACAGAGCTTGTCCCCTATGCGGAGGGTAAGATTGTCAACATGGATGTGGTTCATAACGATAAGATGAAGTTCGTCGTAATGGCCTTTGATGAGGGTACCGGCCTTTCGGAGCATGCCGCCCCCGGCGAAGCGCTGATCTTCGCTCTCGACGGTGAGGGAGTCATTGGCTATGAAGGAACAAACCATCCCATCAAAGCAGGCGAAAACTTCCACTTTGCCAAAGCCGGGCTCCATTCCGTAAAGGCGACAAAACGGTTTAAAATGGCGTTGCTTTTGACGCTGGAATAAACAGAAAAAGGAGGATAATATGATGAAGTATTTCGTAAATGACGGCTGCATTGGCTGCGGTCTGTGCGCGGGAACCTGCCCTGAAGTTTTCTCCATGAGTGACGAAGGCGTTGCTGTAGCTATTGATACCGACGTGCCGGAAGAAGCTCTGGATACTGCCGCCGAGGCAAAGGACAACTGCCCTGCCAGCGCCATCGAAGAAGCATAAGGAGAATGCCAATTCTTCTCACCGCCCGTCACGCCCCCAGGTGACGGGCACTCTTTTGCTATTTTAGCAAGAGAATGTTTTTCATAAAGGCCCGCAAGGCACTCTGCGAGCTACAGAGTGCCGTTTTTTATAGTGGAAAAATCCGTGCTGATGGTGTATGATAAATCAACAAATTTTGAAGGTATGGCTAATAGCTCCTGGTGAGCTGGTATTTGTGAGGATATCGTGAAAGAAATACTTGTTAATGCTCAGTAGCAGGGCGGCGCTGATCTTGTTACTTATGATGGAGCAAACGAAATAATTGAACTGTACATGGGCGGAGTGGATTTTGTAAATCTGCCTGTTTCAACGGATATTGCAGAAATGGCAGTGAAGAAAAACGGAATCAGAGGATTTGAAGTTCTTCACAGGCAAATGCAGTCTGCGTATGATCGTTTGACAGAAGATTCCCCTGACAAGTTATTTGCTCTGGGCGGCGGATGTGACGCTGATGTGCCTTGCCTTCTGTATCTCAATGAAAAATATCGGGGAGACCTCACTGTTATATGGCTCGATGCGCATGGAGACTTGAATACGCCGGAGGAATCGGCAACTTCACTGTTTTATGGGATGCCTTTACGTTCTCTCATGGACGTTAAATGTTTTGGCCTCTTGGAGAACAGCTTACCTTTGAGCACATCTCAAATCATTCATGCTGGCGGCAGAGATTTTGACGGTGCAGAAATAGCATTTATAAAGGAATCCGGGATGTCCTCCTATACTGTTCAGGAAATCCGTTCTGACAACGGGTTGCTAAAAAGAGCTGTTGATAAAAAACACTCCGGGCATATCTACGTTCATCTTGATTTGGATGTTTTAGATCCTGCAGACTTTCCGAACACTCCTCTTCCGGTTGACGGCGGTCTATATTGCAAGGAAGTATCCAGTATTCTTAATTCTTTTGCCGACGAACTGGTAGGGTTAGGCATTTATGAATATGCCCCTTCCGGCGCCAGACAAGCTTTTGTTGAAAAACTGATCCAATTTGGATTGACACTGTAGATTCCAACTCATTTCACCATCTCCTGCCGGCAGTCAATCGCCCTGATTTATGCTTCTCGCCGGGAGCAGGAAAAGCTCGCAGGCAAGGCAAAGGATTCTCAGAAACTGTTCAAAGCCGTTTAACCACAAAACCAGCAAGGCACTCTGCCGCAACAGAGTGCCGTTTTTTTATAGTGGAAAAATCCGTGGTGATGGTGTATAATAAACTACTTAATTTTGCGGGGTGTTTAGCACAATGATACATACACCGTTCAAGGTGTCGATTCCATTTCCACAGAAAAAGCTAACGGAACAAAAGTCATTTCTATTGAATTCAGGAACCCAGATTATCCGGATTCATTTGTGTATCTTACCATTGAGTTTGTAAAACTGGATGGTGAGTGGAAAATCCATGCGTATTATCTACAGCCGTGATCCCATTTCTGACGGTAGTAATAGCCCCTCAGTTTTACTACCATTTGACTACCATTGACGGCATTGACTTGCCGCATTTTGCCGTATTTTGCTTTTTCCATGACAGAGTCACAGTTTATTAACAACTTTTTCTGCCCGGCAAATTGCGGTAAAACAGGGCAGAATACGGCTTTTCAGGAGGCTGATTGCACTTGACAAGAATATTATTTGTGTGCCACGGCAATATCTGCCGCAGTCCGATGGCGGAGTTCATGCTGAAGGATATGGTGAAAAAGGCCGGGGAGGAAGAGAATTTCACAATTGCCTCCATGGCGGCGACACGGGAGGAGATCGGCAATGATCTCTATCCGCCCGCAAAGCGAAAGCTGCGGGAGAAGGGAATACCGTTTTCACCCCGCGGCGCAAGGCAGATGACACGCGCGGACTATGAGAAGTTTGATTATATCATCGGTATGGATGAAGAAAATCTGTATGATATGCGCCGTATCTGCGGCGGGGATCCGGAGAAGAAGATCTCCCTTCTTCTGGACTGGACAGATACGCCTCGCGATGTGGCAGATCCCTGGTACACCGGTAATTTTGAGGCCACCTACCGGGATCTGGACGCAGGATGCAATGCTCTGCTGAAGAAGCTTTTAGAAAAGGAAAAGAAGAAAGGATCATCTCAGTTATGAAAATTGTTGTTCTGGGCGGAGGAATCAGCACGGAAAGGCATGTCTCCCTCGTCACGGCAACGTCCGTCTGCCGTGCCCTGAGAAGCCTCGGCCACCGGGCGGTTTTTGTAGATATGTTTCTCGGGCTTGAAGATTACCACGGTGCCCTGGAGGATATTTTTGATGAACCCGACGGGCTCTGCCGGGATGTCTCCGTTCTCCGTGAGGCTCCGGATCTGGAAGCGGTCAAAGCATCCAGAAAATGGAAGAGCCCTTCCCGGCTGGGAAAGGATGTGCTGGCGGTGTGTTCTCTGGCAGAATGTGTTTTCCTCGGCCTCCACGGTGCCGACGGTGAGGACGGACGGATCCAGGCGGCTCTGGATCTTCTGGGCGTTCCCTACACCGGTTCGGGCTACCTGGCCAGCGGTATGGCAATGGATAAGCTGACGGCGAAGAAGATGATGCTGATCGCCGGTATCCCGACCCCTGCCTGGGAGGAGATTGACCTGCGTGAGACGGATGCGGAGGAGATTCTGAAGAACCGTGCCCTGCCCTGCGTTGTCAAGGTGCCCAACGGCGGTTCATCCATCGGGGTATATATCTGTGATACGCGTCAGCAGCTGGCCGAGGCACTCCGGCAGGCCGGGCAGTATGGCAGCAGGATCCTGATTGAGGAGAAGATCCGGGGCAGGGAATTCACACTGCCGGTGCTGGACGGAAAAGCACTCCGGGCAATCGAGATTGTGCCGCCTGAGGGGGCGGACACCTTTGATTATGTCTCCAAATACCAGAGCGGGAAGGAAGGCGCCCGGGAGATCTGCCCTGCTGTCTTGCCTCCGGAGCAGGAGCACATGATAGGGGAGCTTGCAGAGAAGCTTCACCGCGCGCTGGGGCTTGAAGTCTGCTCCCGGACAGATTTTATCCTGGATGAGAACGGAAAGGCGTGGTGTCTTGAGGTGAATACCCTCCCCGGGATGACGCCCAACAGTCTCATCCCCAAAGCGGCGAAACTTGCAGGGCTGGACTATGCACAACTCTGCGAGAAGATCATTGAGCTTTCCCTGAAAAAGCGTACCTGAGAGAGAAAGTTCACAAAATATTGACCACTTGTGTTCCTTCGCGTGGTACAGTACCCCATAAAGAATAAAACTGACGCGCAAAGGTGATGTTATGAAAGATCGGATTACAAGATTCATGATAGGCAGGAACGGCAATGACCAGCTGAATCTCTTCCTGCTGATTGCTGCACTTGTCTCCCTGCTGGCGGGAGGGATCTTCCGCGGATTTCTCGGAAGCCTTCTGCGGATTCTTGCGCTGGTGCTACTGGTGCTGGTTTACTTTCGGATGTTTTCGAAGGATCTTCCGAAACGTTCGGAGGAAAACAGTCGTTATCTCCAGATCCGTTACCGGATTTTTGCCAAGCTCAAGGCGCTGAAGGAACGCTGGGTTCAGCGGAAGGATTTCAAATTCTTCCAGTGCCCGTCCTGCCATGCTGTGCTGCGTGTGCCCAGGGGCAGGGGAAAGATCAAAATCGTCTGCCGGAAGTGCGGAAACACCTTCATCGGGAAGTCCTGACATGGTGGGATATCTGATTGCCTCCGCCTCCTCGCTGACGGAGGAGGAGCGCATCCGCTATAAGGCAACCTATTGCGGCCTATGCAGAACGTTAAAGGATCGGCACGGCCAGATCTCCCGGCTCACGCTCAACTATGACATGACCTTCCTGATCCTTCTGCTCCAGTCTCTCTATGAACCGGAGGAGAAGAGCGGTGTCGAGACGTGCATTGCCCACCCCCGGGAGAAGCGGGAGTGGTGGCGCAGCGAGATCAGCGATTATGCCGCCGATATGAATGTCGCCCTGGCCTATCTCAACCGCCTGGACGACTGGCGGGATGACGGCAGTGTGCTTGCCCTGGCGGAGTCGGGCATTCTCAAAAAGGCCTATCAGGAGACGGCGGAGAAGTATCCGCGCCAGTGCGCCGCCATGGAGCAGTCCATTATGGAGCTGAGCTATCTGGAGAAAAACGGGATAGAGGATCCCGACGCTGCAGCGGCGACCTTCGGGCATCTTCTCGGCTCTGTTTTCGTCTGGCGAGAAGATCGCTGGCAGGAACCGCTCTACCGCCTGGGAGACAGCCTCGGCAGATTTATCTACCTGCTGGATGCCGCGGTGGATCTGGAGAAGGACGCCTATAAAGACAGCTATAACCCCTTCCGCAAATATTACGGGCTTGACAATGAAGAGCGCTTCCGGGATATTCTGAAAATATTCCTGGCGGACGCGGTCATCCAATTCGACTTTCTTCCGCTTGTGAAGGATGTCGGCCTGATGAAAAATATCCTGTGTTCCGGCCTGTGGACAGTTTTTGACGAGAAATTCAGGCTCAAGAGAGGAAATAAGAATGGTAGCGGATCCGTATAAGGTTCTCGGCATCCCTCCGACCGCCTCGGAGGAAGAGATTAAAAAAGCGTACAGGGATCTTTCCAAGAAGTATCATCCTGACCTGAACCCGGGCGATGAAAGCGCTGCCCGCAAAATGAGTGAAATCAATGCTGCCTATGACCAGATTCAGAAGGGTGGCGGGCAGCAGGCCGGTGCCGGCGCCCAGGGTGCGGCCGGATACGGACCCTACGGCCAGGCAGGGTATGGCGGTTACGGCGGATACGGCAGCTACGGCGGATGGGGAGGCTACTCCTATCAGGAAGCCCGGCAGCAGCAGTATGAACGCAGTGAATATACCGCTGCCGTCAACTATATCCGCAACGGGATGTACCGGGAGGCAATCAATGCCCTCAACGGTGTGCCCGCTATGGAGCGCGATGCCAGGTGGTATTACCTGCATGCCGGTGCCAATATGTATATGGGCAATAAGGTCGCCGCCATGGAGTCCGCCCGGCGCGCCTGCGAGATTGAGCCGGAAAATGAAGAATATCAGAATCTTCTGCGGCAGCTGCAGTCCGGCGGAAACTTCTATGACAGCTACACCACCAAGTACCGAGCCGGGATACCGGTGGACAGGCTCTGCCTGACGCTCTGCGCCCTCAACGCCTGTATGGGCCCCACTTGCGGCTGGCGTTTCATCTGCTGCTAATCTACTGACAACAGGAGAAATATCTGTCTATGAGTGTCTCCAATATTCTTTCTCTCCTCGGAGGAGTTGCGCTTTTCCTGTTCGGCATGTCTCTGATGGGGGACAGTCTCAAAAAAGTCGCCGGGAACAGCATGGAAAGGATTCTTTTCCGGCTTTCCAACACCCCGCTGAAGGGACTTTTGCTGGGTGCCGCCGTCACGGCAATCATTCAGTCCTCATCGGCGACGTCTGTGATGGTTGTCGGTTTCGTCAACTCCGGCATTATGAAGCTGGGTCAGGCGCTTGCCGTCATTCTCGGCTCCATGATCGGCACAAGTATAACCGGTTGGATTATCAGCCTTTCCAGCATAGAGGGTACCGGTTGGGTAGCCCTTTTTTCCACGTCTACCATCAGCGCGGTCGTGGCAGTCATCGGCATTGTTCTGCGGATGGCCTCCAAGGACCAGAGAAAGAAGCATGTGGGCGAGATTATGCTCGGCTTCGCAGTGCTGATGTACGGCATGCACAGCATGAGCAGCGCAGTCGCTCCGTTGCGTGAAGAGCCAGCTTTCCTGTCAGCTATCACCACATTTTCCAATCCCATTCTGGGCATGCTGGTCGGTGTGGCGCTTGCTGCAGTGCTGCAGAGTGCTTCCGCAGCCGTCGGTATTGTTCAGGCTCTCTCCAGCACTGGGGTGATTTCTTTTTCCGTAGCCTATCCCGTTCTCCTCGGCATCTCGGTCGGGGCATCTCTGCCGGTGCTGCTTTCCTCCATCGGCGCAAAGGTGAACGGCAAGCGCGCTGCCTTCGGTTATCTGATTCTCAGCTCGGCCGGCCTTCTGATCTGCGCCGCGGTTTTTTATGCGGCGGATCTGGTTTTCCATTTCTCCTTTAAGAGCATGATCCTCAATGCTTTCGGCATCGCGATTGTGAATACGGCCTTCCGCCTTGTGAGCGGTCTCATCCTGATGCCCTTCCTGGGCGCAGTGGCCGGCCTTCTCATCAGACTGATCCGGGAGACGGAAGAGGAAAAAGCCGCCAATGCAGACTTTGACCGTCTCGATGAGCGATTCCTCAAGCTTCCCGCCGTGGCTGTGGAGCAGAGCCGCCTGACGGTGAATTCCATGGCGATAAAGGCGAAGGAGAATATCCTTCGGGCAATCGACCTGATCAGCGACTATAAGGAAGAGGGATACAACCATGTGGTGGAGATGGAAGACTACATCGACACCTATGAGGATAAGGTCGGTACCTATCTCGTCAAGCTCAACCAGAAGGAACTGGATACGAAGCAGAATGAGCGGGTTTCTGATTTCCTCCACACCATCAGCGACTTTGAGCGAATCAGCGACCATGCGATGAACGTTGCAGATGCCGCGAAGGAGATTCACGAAAAGAAAATCGTGTTCTCCGAGGCTGCCCAGAAGGAGCTTGAAGTTCTCAAGGCGGCAATCCGTGAAATTCTGGAGCTTTCCATCGGCTCCTTTGTGAATGAGGATGAATCGGCCCAGTATAAAGTGGAACCGCTGGAAGAGCACATCGACGTCCTCTGTGACCAGATGAAGCTCCGCCATGTGGAGAGAATGCAGAGCGGGACATGCTCTCTGTCCGTCGGCTTTGTTTTCAATGATATTCTCACCAATCTGGAGCGCGTAGCTGACCACTGCTCCAATGTCGCCGTTGCCATGATAGAGCTCAGTGCTGACGCCTATGAAACCCATGAATACATGATCAGCCTGAAGGAGCTCCGTTCCCACAACTTTGATGCACTGTATGAGCAGTACAGCAAAAAGTATCAGATATGACCAGAATCGATAAGGTACTCTCCGATCTCGGCATTGCCTCCCGGAAGGAGATCCGCCAGATTATCCGTTCCGGCAGGGTCAGTGTTGACGGCATCCCGGTGACCGCTCCTGAGAGCAGAATCGATCCGGAAATTGCCCGGTTAACGCTGGACGGGAAGCCCCTGGAATATCGGAAGTTTCGATATTTTGCCATGGATAAGCCGGAAGGGGTGATCACTTCCTCAGAGGACGGGAAGCAGAAGACTGTGATGGATCTTCTGCCGGCAGAGCTTAAGAAGCTGGACCTTTTTCCCGTTGGCCGGCTGGATAAGGACACCTCGGGTCTGCTCCTGCTGACCAATGACGGGGAGTTTGCCCACCGCGTCATCTCTCCGAAGCAGCATGTGACGAAAGAATACTATGCCGAGACGGACGGAGACACCGATGCACACGATGCCGAGGCTTTTGCCCGGGGTATCACGCTGAAGGACGGGCTTGTCTGTCTCCCAGCTGAGCTGATCCCACAGGGCAGAAGCTGCACGGTGATCGTTCAGGAGGGAAAATACCATCAGGTGAAGCGCATGCTCGCAGCCGTGGGAAAGCCTGTCACGGTTCTCCGGAGGCTCGCCATCGGCGCGCTCAGAATAGAAAATCTGCGTTTTGAAAACGGCATTTGTGAATTATCACCACCGCAGATTTCTCAGATTTTTATAAAATAGTCAAAAATCGTCGGTTAATTCTCTTTATTTTTGAGCATAAAGGAAATATTTTTGAAAAACTGCACAAAAATACCGTACGATTTCTATTGAAAATTCACGAAAAAAGATGTATGATATGTCTCGACTTTTCGGATGATCGTATTTTCATGATTTGCATAATCGGAATGGGGAGGCATAACATATGTCAAGCAGAATTTTTCAGAATGTAATTACTCAGATGAAGGACGCGATTGACAGGCCGGTCGGCGTTGCCGACGAGAGAGGGTTTGTCATCGCCTGCAGTGACCTGGCCATGGTGGGCTCCCGGCTGAATGACTACAGCTATGTGGAGTTTTCAGGCAACGCCGTAGTCAAAACCGAAGGACGCTGTTACTGCCCGCTTGCTTCCGATACGCCTCAGGTGGATTATGCGGCATTTGCGGAAGGAACGGATGAGCAGTCTGTGACGATCTGCTCCCTCTGCGCAGTAGCCTTCAATGAATCCAAGCTTAGCTATGACGAAAAGCATAACAAATCAGCTTTTCTGAAGAATATTATTTCCGATAATATTCTGCCCGGCGATGTGTACGTCCGCGCGAAAGAGCTGCATTTTGTCACGGATGATCCCAGATGTGTCATCCTTGTCAGAATGCTCAATAACCAGGATGTTGCCGCTGTGGAGCTGGTGCAGCGTCTTTTCCCGATCCGCCAGGGTGACTATGTCATCAGCATGAATGAGAAGGACATTGTCATTGTCAAGCTTCTGCGCTCGGTGGAAAGCCTGGATGATGCAGTGGAGGCTTCCGAGCTTGCTATGCAGCGCCTGAAGGAGGAGCTGGGCATCCCCACGGTTGTGGGCATCAGCACAGCCGCCGAGCATCTGCGTGAGCTGGCTGACCGTTATAAGGAAGCACAGGTCGCCATTGAAGTCGGCTCCATTTTTGAAGAGGATAAGAATATCATCAAGTATGATTCTCTCGGCCTTGGCAGAATTATCTATCAGCTGCCCACCAGACTCTGCGAGATGTTCCTCAACGAAGTGTTCAAAAAGAATCCGATTGAATCGCTGGATGAAGACACCCTGGAAACCATTGACCGGTTCTTTGAAAATAACCTCAATGTCTCCGAGACATCCAGAAAGCTTTACGTCCACCGGAATACGCTGGTATACCGGTTGGAGAAGATCAAAAAAATTACAGGGCTTGACCTTCGGGAATTCGACCATGCCATCGTCTTTAAGGTGGCACTGATGGTCAAACAGTATCTGGACTCCCTCAGCAAGCCGAGGATCTGATTCCCTTTTCTGCGGAATCAGAATGAACCGCAGGGTACTACTTGCAATTGGAGGTTTTCTGCTCATGGTTGAAATGAGAAATGTCAGAAAAATATACGATTCATCCAACACGGTTGCGCTGGATGGAATAGACTTTTCTGTCGAGGACGGGGAATTCGTTTTCCTGGTCGGAAGTTCGGGCTCGGGGAAGAGCACCATTATCAAACTGATCACCGGTGAAATCAGGCCGACTTCCGGTAAAATTATCGTGAATGATTATGATATGGCGAAAATCCGCCGCGGAAAACTTCCGAAGATGCGCAGAACCCTCGGTGTCATCTTTCAGGACTTCCGCCTGATTGATAACATGACCGTATATGACAATGTTGCCTTTGCCATGCGCGTTGTCGGCGCAAGAAACCGCGATATCCGCAAGCGCGTGCCTTACGTGCTGGATCTGGTAGGGCTGGACGGCAGAGAACGCCGCCTTCCCAACGAACTCTCCGGCGGTGAGCAGCAGCGTGTTGCAATTGCCCGCGCTCTCGTCAATAATCCCCGCATGATCGTTGCCGACGAGCCTACCGGCAACCTTGACCCGGTTAGAAGCCTTGAGCTGATGCTTCTCTTTGAAAAAATCAACGACATGGGAACAACGGTTCTGGTTGTTACGCATGAGAAGGAACTGGTCAATGCCTTTTCCAAACGTGTGGTTGCCATAGACGGCGGCCAGGTGATTAGTGACGGAATGGACGGGTATTTTGCTTATGAGTAGATTAGGATATCTTTTCGGCGAAGGCTTCCGGGGTATATTCAAACACGGGTTTATGTCCTTTGCCTCGGTGACAATAATCATAGCATGCCTTATTATTATGGGCACCATCTCACTTCTTTGCGTCAACATCGACACGCTGATTGATGACCTGGAAGATCAGAACGAGATCGTCGCCTTTATCGATGAGGATATGGGCGAAATCCAGGCGGCAGCGCTGGAACAGGAGATCGTGGGGACGGATAATGTTGCCTCCGCGGAATTTGTCTCCCGGGAAGAGGCCATGGATAATTTCATGGGCAACTATGATGCTGCCCTGATGGAGGGCGTGGATGCCACGGTTTTCCGTCATCGTTATGTGATTCAGCTGGATGATATTGCCGAAATGGCAAAGACCAAGCAGGAGTTGGAGACGATCCCCGGCATTGCCAAGGTTAATGCCCATCTGGACTATGCCGATTCCTTCATCAAAATCAGAAACATCATCACGGTGGTTTCCTTTGTACTGATCGGTGTTCTGGTGTTTGTGTCCTTCTTTATCATGTCCAACACCATCAAGCTGGCGACCTATTCCCGCAGAGAGGAAATCGCTATTATGAAAATGGTGGGTGCAAGCAACTCCTTTATTCGCCTTCCCTTCGTGATTGAAGGGCTGATACTCGGCCTGCTGGGCAGTCTGCTGGCGTTCGTCATTATGTGGGGCCTGTACAATGCCCTCAGCTCCAGAATTATCAGCTCGTTCTCGGTCAGCTTCCTGCACATTGTTCCCTTTTCTTCCGTACGGGAATTTGTGCTGGCAGGTTTTCTTGCCGTTGGCATTCTGGTCGGCGCATTCGGCGGTGTCAACGCCATCAGAAATTACCTCAAGGTCTGATCCAATCTTTTACAAAAAGAAGGTTTGTTCATGAATCAAAAAAAGGCGGTCCGCGTTATTGCAATTGTCATGGCAGTGATGCTCGTCCTGTCTCTTCTGGCAAGCATACTTCCTGCCCGATCCTACGCTGACGGCGACTTTGAATCTCAGCTTGCCGAGCTCAACTCCGAAAAGGATTCCGCCCAGGAACGCCGTATTTCCGCCGAGAATAAAGTTAAGCAGCTGAAAGAGGAACAGGCGGCCGTCATCGAAGAGAAGATTGCTCTGGAAGAGCGTAAGGAAGCCTGCATGGAGGAGATCAAGCTCATTCAGGAGCAGATTTCCCTCGTAACGTCTGAAATCAAGCTGTATGATGATAAAATAGCCCGCAAGCAGGAAGATGTCCGCCAGGCGGCCGAAAAAGAAGATACCCAGCTTCAGAAATACAGGACCCGTCTGCGCGCCATGGAGGAAAACGGCAATTACAATATTCTCTCCCTGATTCTGCACTCCGATTCCTTCAGCAGCCTTCTAGCTGCTGCAGATGACTACGGCGATGTTATGGACGCCGATGTGAAGCTTTACGATCAGCTGCAGGAAGCCCGGGCGGAGCATCAGGCCATTGAGCAGGAATTCCGTGTCTACAAGGCAGTCTGCGAGAATAAAAAGGCAGAGCACGAAAACACAAAAGCCGGGCTTGAGTCGGATCAGGCAGATCTGGAATATCAGATTGAAGAATCCGATGCTCTGATTGAAGAGTATATGGAGAAGATTGAGAAGGCTGAAGAGGAGCAGCGTGCAGCAGCTGCTGCAGAGGCTGCCGCCGCAGCATCCGTCTCAAACTTCCTGGCAAACTATTATGCCCAACAGGCAGCTGCACAGGCGGCCGCCCAGCAGCAGACCCAGATTGTTGAAACCCCTGTCGTCGAGTATAACGAAGAGACGGGGCAGTATGAAGAATATGTGATCTATGAAGAAGTCCCTGTGGAGCAGCAGTTTGTTGCCCCGACGGGTGGCGGCGGAAGCGGTTCCTATGTATGGCCGTTCCCCGGCCATACGGTGATCACCAGTCCCTATGGCAACCGTGCCAGCACGGGCTCCTTCCACTCCGGCGTCGATATTGACGGCTACCAGAGCATGGGCTCCCCGATTGTCGCGGCAGACAGCGGTACGGTTATCATGGCGGAGTATTCCGGCGCATACGGCAACTGCATCATCATTGACCACGGTAACGGCATGTCTACGCTGTACGCCCACTTGAGTTCCATGAATGTGGGTGTGGGCAGCAGCGTGGGGCAGGGGCAGACCATCGGCGGCGTCGGCAACACTGGCAACTGCTACGGCCTTGACGGTGTCCACCTCCACTTTGAAGTACGTGTCAACGGCAATACCACCGACCCGATGGGCTATATCGGCGGATATCCTCATACGTACTATTGATGTCGTGCTATGAGGTGCCTGAAAAGGGGAAAAAACTTCATATTTCCTGTGCTCCTCGCAGCGGTTATCCTGTTCAGCTCTGTTTCTGACGCTTTTGCAGCTGTCACGCAGGCGCAGATCGATGAGGTCAAAAGAAAGCGTGACCAGGTTTCCGAAGAAAAAATGGCCCAGCAGCAGGTGATTGACGAGCTGTCTGCCCAGCGGGATGATATCATCGACCAGAAGATGGCACTGGAACAAAAGGTTGCCATCACCCGGGAGCAGATCAACCTCAACAACCAGGAAATCGATCTCTATGAAGATATGATTGCCGAGAAAGCGGAAGAGGTTGATGAGGCTAGGGCCCGGGAGGAGGAGCAGCTGCGGCGTTATCGGATGCGGATCCGCGCCATGGAAGAAAACGGGCAGCTGGATCTGTTTGTGCTCCTTTCCGAGAGTGAATCGATCAGCGATCTTCTTTCTGCACTGGATGATGCAGGCGATATCATGCAGAGCGACCGTGCTCTGGAAGACCAGTACATCGCTGCCAGAAGAGCGCATGAGGAAAAGCAGGCCGAGTATGAGGAATACAAGGCGGGGCTCGTCGCAATTCAGGAAATGCTGTCGGATGAGCGCGATCAGCTGGAAATTGAAATCAGCTCTTCGCAGCAGGTGATTGATCAGCTTCAGGCCCAGATCAGCGAAAATGAGGATCTGATTGCAGAAATCAATGCCCGCTGGTCAGAGCTGGACAGTGAGCTGACCGAGCTGCAGGATCAGTATGACGCGGAGCATACGCCGGGCGGCCTCTGGGGCGCTGAGGGCTTCATCTGGCCCTGCGGCACCTACTATATCACTAGCTTCGCCGGCACCCGGATTCATCCGGTTACGGGTCAGTCGAAATATCACAGCGGCATCGATATCGGGGTTCCTCAGGGCGATCCGATCTGGGCTGCGGCTGCCGGCACCGTCACCATGGCGGGCTGGAATGGGAATTACGGTAACTGTGTTATGGTAACTCACGGGAACGGATATACCACCGTATACGGGCATCTCTCCGGAATTGCCGTTTCTTCGGGCCAGTATGTTAATATGGGTCAGACAGTCGGCTATTGCGGAAGTACCGGCCTTACAACAGGCCCGCATCTGCATTTTGAAATTCGCGAAGGCGGCGCATTTCTCAATCCGCTTGCCTTCTTCTCGGGAGGTTCCTTTGATTATGCACCGGATGCATAATTCCCTCCTGTACTGTTGATACCGGACAGCCGGAAAACGCTGTCCGGTTCCGCATGTTTTTTTGATTCCTTTTGTGGAAAGGAGTGTTTGTTTGCGAAATCTGCTTCAGTGTCTTCTGGATAATATACTGGATTTTATTTCGGCAATTTTCAACGTTGGCATTCGTCTGAAATACGTACTTGCCCTGTTGATTCTTTTTACCGGCGGTGCAGTCGCGCTGACCTACAATCAGATGCTCAATAATGTGGGTGGGCGCACCGATTATGAAGAGGCGATGCGCTATATCGCTCTGAAGGACCTGATCGAAGAACATTTTATTGATCCCGTAGATCGCAGCTCCATGACGGACTCCGCCTCTGCCTCCATTGTTGCAGGGCTTGGGGATAAATGGAGCTATTACATGACGCCGGATGAGTACAAGTCCTATCAGCTCTATTCCTCCAATGACTACAGTGATATCGGCATTTCCATGATCAAATATGCCGACGGCGGATTTCAGATCGTCTCTGTTACGCCCGGCACGCCGTCCGCCAATGCAGGGCTTACTCCCGGCATGATTATCACAGCCATCGATGACGTCAGCGTTCTCAACTCCGATATTGATGATGTCAGAATCCTGATTCGCTCCCGGCTTAACACACAGTTCAATATCAGCGTAGGGAAGGACGTCTACACCGTAGACTGCTCCAGGGTCTACAGCAGTCCGGTGGTTTCCCGTCTGGAAAAAACCATGGCAGGGTATGTGCAGATTAAAAACTTCGAAGCCGGCAGCGGCGCGGATGCAGTCAGCGCAATTGAAAATCTCCTGTCCCAGAAAGCGGTAGCGCTTTGTATCGATGTCAGAGGAAACGCTGGCGGTCTTCCCGGTGAGGTAGCTACGCTGCTGGACTATCTTCTGCCCAGCGGTGAGCTCTTCTCCCAGGTGGATAAGGAAGGGCACAAAACCGTGACGCGCTCTGATGCAATGTCACTCCAGCTGCCGATGGTGGTTCTGGTTGACAGCAATTCCTACGGGGAAGCGGAGCTTTTAGCAGCAGTGCTTCAGGAGAAGGGTTGGGCGACCGTTATGGGCGAGGCCACATCCGGCATGACCCGTTCCCAGGAGACCTTTGAGCTGGAGGACGGCAGTGCCATCCGTCTTTCCACCAAGAGCTATCTTACGGCAAACGGCGTTGACCTGTCCCTGTCCGGCGGCGTTATCCCGACGACAATTATTCACAATTCCGACCCCAATACGGTCGGAACCACAAGCGGCACACTGGGCGACAGCGACGGCACGGCAAGTATGTCGGGCGATGAACAGCTGATGGCTGCCCTGAAATATCTCAGTTAAAACCCTGTTTCAGGTTTTTATATTTTCCCGGTTTGAGAAGTAAGTGATTTTATCAGAAGAAGGAGTAAACAGTTATGGCAATTCCGAGCAGATACAAAATGAGTTCAGAGCGGTTGGAAGCCCTCAAGGAAGAACTGAATTATCTGGAAACCGTCCGTGAGAAAGAAGTTGCGGAACTGATCAAGGAAGCGAGAAGCTTTGGTGACCTCAGCGAAAACAGTGAGTATGATGAGGCGAAGGCGGAGCAGGGCAAGCTCTATTCCAAAATCGCCGAGTTAAAAGATCTCATTGAGAACGCCGAAATCGTCGACAACACGGATGCAGATCTCCCGAAGGACTCTGTCACGCTCGGCAGCATCGTCCAGGTTGTGGATCTGGAGGAGAATCTGGAAGAGACTTATGAGGTCGTTGGTTCTCAGGAAGCAAACCCCAGAGAGGGCCGCATCTCGGATGACTCTCCCCTCGGCAAAGGTCTCCACGGCCACCGCGCAGGTGACGTTGTCACCATCGAAGCCCCGGCCGGACAGCTCCAGTTCAAAATCGTCTCGGTAAAGAATAACTGATTTTGGGGTACGGCATGAGCGAAAGAACAGATAACATCCAGCAGGAGAAGGATGTTTCCGATCTTCTGCAGGTACGGCGCGATAAGCTTGCCGCTCTGCAGGAACGGGGAAAGGATCCTTTCCGTATTACAAAATTTGACCAGACCCATCACAGTTCCGATATCCGTGAGAACTTTGACGCCCTGGAGGGGCAGACCGTCAGCATCGCCGGCCGCATGATGGCAAAAAACATCATGGGCAAGGCCTCCTTCTGCCGCTTGCAGGATCTCAAGGGGATCATGCAGTGCTATGTGGCACGTGATGTTATCGGCGAGGAAGACTATGCCGATTTCAAAAAGCTGGATATCGGCGATATCATCGGCGTTAAGGGCTATGTTTTCAAAACCAAAACCGGTGAAATCTCCGTCCATGCAGAGCAGGTAACGCTGCTCTCCAAGAGCCTGCAGATCCTCCCCGAGAAGTATCACGGCCTGACCAATGTTGACATGCGTTACCGCCAGCGCTATGTGGATCTCATCATGAATCCCGAAGTGAAGGACACTTTCATTAAGCGCTCGAGAATCATCAGCAGCATTCGCCGCTATCTGGACGGTCAGGGCTTCATCGAGGTGGAGACCCCGATGCTGGTACCCAATGCAGGCGGCGCTGCCGCACGTCCTTTTGAAACCCATTTCAACGCCCTTGATGAGGATGTGAAGCTCCGTATTTCTCTCGAGCTCTATCTCAAACGCCTGATTGTCGGTGGGCTGGAGAGAGTGTATGAGATCGGCCGCGTGTTCCGTAATGAAGGGGTTGATACCCGTCATAACCCGGAGTTTACGCTGATGGAGCTCTACCAGGCCTATACCGATTATCACGGCATGATGGATCTGACAGAAAACCTTTTCCGCTTCCTCGCACAGGAAGTCTGCGGCACCACCGTCATCACTTACGGCGGAAAAGAGATCGACCTTGGTAAGCCCTTTGAGCGCCTTACCATGATTGACGCCGTGAAGAAATACACCGGCATTGATTTTGACGCTGTCCGTGACACGGAAGAGGCAAAGAAGCTTGCCGATGAACACCATATTGAATATGAACCTCGTCATCAGAAGGGCGACATTCTCAATATGTTTTTTGAGGAGTACTGTGAAGATAATCTGATCCAGCCCACCTTTATTATGGATCACCCCGTCGAGGTGTCTCCGCTTACCAAGCGCAAACCCGATAAGCCCGGCTATGTGGAACGCTTTGAGCTGTTCATCAACGGGTGGGAGATGTGCAATGCCTATTCCGAGCTCAACGATCCCATCGACCAGCGGGAGCGCTTTAAAGCGCAGGATGCCGCTGCTGCCGCGGGCGATGCGGAGGCCAACCACACCGATGAAGACTTCCTCAATGCTCTGGAGATCGGTATGCCTCCCACGGGCGGCATCGGCTACGGGATTGACCGCCTTACCATGCTCCTGACCGACAGCCCGGCCATTCGTGATGTTCTTCTTTTCCCGACCATGAAGTCTCTGGATGATTCCAAGGCTGAAAAGAAGGATGAGGATGCTGCCAATACAGGTGTGATCGGCAGTGCTGCATCCACAGTCGCGATTGAGCTGGCGGAAGAGAAGATCGACTTCTCCAACGTGCAGATTGAACCGCTTTTCCAGGACCTGGTTGATTTTGAAACCTTTTCCAAATCCGACTTCCGTGCCGTGAAGGTGCTGGCCTGCGAAGCGGTCAAAAAATCCAAGAAGCTTCTTCAGTTCACGCTGGATGACGGCACAGGTGTCAACCGCACTATTCTCAGCGGCATTCATGCCTATTACGAGCCTGAGGAGCTGGTGGGGAAGACCTGCATTGCCATCACCAACCTTCCGCCCAGAGCGATGATGGGCATTGAATCCTGCGGAATGCTGCTTTCAGCCGTCCACAAGGAGAATGATGAAGAAAAGCTCCACCTCCTGATGGTGGATCCCCACATCCCCGCCGGCGCAAAACTTTATTGATTTTTCAGCAAGAGACACACTGCAAGGCCTGGTGTGTCTCTTGCATTACTCTTACAAAAAGAAACCGTATACATCGGATAAGGAGAACCAATGAACCCGAGAGAATATCTGGAGATCCTGCATGTGGCAGAGAGACTGAAAGATACACCGCGGCATTGCACCACAACCAATCGGCGGACGGAGAGCGTGGCAGAGCACAGCTGGAGAATTTCCCTGATGGCTTTTCTGCTGAAGCATGAATTCCCGGATGCTGATATGAGAAAAGTGGAGGAGATGTGCCTGATCCACGACCTGGGAGAATGCTTCACGGGTGATATTCCCACCTTCATCAAAACAGACACAGACAGAACCGTGGAAGATTCATTGCTGAGTCAGTGGGTAAATACACTTCCGCCAGAGCTGTCAGAAGATTTCAGTACACTGTATGAAGAGATGGAGGCACAGGTGACGCCTGAGGCAAAAATCTTTAAAGCCCTCGATAAGCTGGAGGCTTTGATCCAGCACAATGAATCGCCGATTGACACCTGGGCGGAAAAAGAATATGAGCTGAACAAAACCTACGCCTTTGACACGGTTGCCTTCTCCGCCTGGCTGACAGATCTGAGGAAGGAGATCCTCCGCGATACGCTGGATAAAATAGACAGGGAAGGATCGCGTGCTGCCGACTGATCTTTTTTGTGAGATAAACAGGGAAGATTACACCCGAATCTTATTTGGTAGATACTTGATGACCATGAGATATGAAAATATAACAAAAGGAATTTTCCTTGACCGGCCGAACCGTTTCCTCGCACATGTAGAATCGGGCGGGAGAACCGAAACCGTTCATGTAAAGAATACGGGCCGTTGTCGGGAACTTCTGACGCCCGGAGCGGAAGTGTACCTGACGCAGCCCGATACGCCGGGGAGAAAAACCCGATATGATCTGGTTGCCGTACGCAAACAGAACGGCATTCTCTTCAACATTGACAGCCAGGCGCCCAACAAAGCTGTTTCGGAATGGTTGTCGGACCAGCGATTTGACCGCATCATTCCGGAATATACCTACGGCAGCTCACGGATTGATTTTTATATGGAATCCGGGAGTGACCGTTATCTTATGGAAGTGAAAGGCTGTACGCTGGAGCGTGACGGAATCGGCTATTTCCCAGACGCGCCTACAAAGCGCGGGGTGAAGCATCTGCATGAGCTGATCCGTGCACGGGGAGAAGGCTATCACGCCGCTGTTGCTTTCGTGATTCAGATGGATGGCGTATTAGAAGTGCGTCCCAATACAGTGACGCACCCCGCTTTTGGTGAGGCGCTGTCGGCAGCAGAACGATCCGGCGTCAAAATCCTGATGCTGCCCTGCCATGTAGAACCGGACAGCCTGACGATTATGCCCGGATATGAGGTGAGAAAGCTGTGATTTATATCGGATGTCATCTTTCCGTCACAGACGGATATGAGGCGATGGGGAAGACCATGTGCCGCTTTGGCGGAAATACATTCGCCTGGTTTACAAGAAATCCCAGAGGCGGAAAAACAAGGCCGGTGGATCCTGCAGATGTGGAGGCACTGAAAACACTTCTGCAACGCGAGAATTTCGGACCACTGGTCGCCCACGGAAGCTATACCATGAATCTCTGTTCGGCGAATGAAGCGACGCGTTTAAACGGTCTCGATATGCTGACGCAGGACCTGCAGCGCATGGAGCTGCTGCCCGGCAATCTTTATAACTTTCATCCGGGTTCCCATACCGGACAGGGGACGGAAGCCGGCATCCGGCAGATCGCCGAGGCGCTCAATGCGGTTCTGACGCCGGACACCGGCACCACCGTGCTGCTGGAGACTATGGCAGGGAAAGGCTCTGAGGTGGGCGGCAGCTTTGAAGAGCTGAGGGAAGTGATTGACCGGGTGGAGTACAGGTAGAAAATAGGCGTATGCTTTGACACATGCCATACCTGGGATGCGGGATATGATCTTGTGCATGACCTGGACGGTGTCCTGACAAGTTTTGACGAGATAATCGGCCTGAAACGGCTGAAGGCTGTACACTTCAACGACAGCAAAAATGACCGCGGTTCAAGAAAGGACCGGCATGAGAAGCTGGGGAAGGGCTTCCTCGGCATGGAGGCCATGAAACGTATCGCGCTGCATCCCGTTCTCCGGGGTCTGCCGTTCATTCTTGAAACGCCCAATGAGGACGAGGGATATATCGAAGAAATCCATTCGGTCCTCCGCTGGCAGGAGGAGACATGCTGATCAGCATGCTCACCGACGGATAAAATGAACCGGCTCCCGGGAGTTTTGTCTCCCGGGAGCCGTCAGCAATTACAGGTTGATATTATGCGGGGGCGGAGCAGTGGTTCCGCCTTCAAATATTTTAACGGGAAGAATAACATTTCTTGCCGGGAGGGAAGCATCGTCCATCCGTTCCAGCAGCATTTTCACACCGATTTCGGCGATGCTCTCATCCGTATAGATACTTGTCAGAGGCGGTAGAGCAGGTGTCTCGGCTCTCAGATTATCAAAACTGATCAGAGAGATATCCCGCGGCACGGAGAGTCCTCTTTCGTGCAGAGCATTCATCAGCGGGTATGACACTTCATCACGGAAGGAGACAATAGCAGTGTAATCCACCGGATCCAGAAGCTCTGAAATGCTGTTTCGTGCAAGGGCGGTTTCTACCTGTATACCCGGAACCACACGCACGCATTCTTCCGATAACCCAGCCTCCCGGAGTGCCTGGAGGAATCCATCCATCCGATCAACCTGGGAGCTGCTTTTTTCAATGCCGGAGAGGAAGAGAAAACGCCTGTGTCCCAGTGCCGTCAGATGACTGCCGGCCAGATAACCGCCCTGCACATCATCACAGCGCACATTGTCTGCCTGAATATCCGGCACACGCCGGTCCAGCAGCACAAAGGGTACGCGATTCTTTTCCATATATTCCAGATAAGGCGCCTGGTCAAAATTCGGAAAATACAGTATTCCGTCAACAGAGAGGGAAATAGCTGTGTGAATCAGCTTTTCGGCAAGGGCATTGTCCAGCTGCATGCACAGAATCATCAGGTTATAGTCAGCTTTCCGCAGATCCAGGTCCATTCGGTTCAGCAGGTCACAAAAGTGCTGGTTATGCAGGTCATTGACAATAACCGCAACAATGTGACTGCGCCCTGAGCGCAGGGAAGACGCCATGGTGTTCCGGATATATCCCATCTCCCGGGCAGTGTTCTGAATCAGTTCCCGGGTGGCAGCAGAAAGATGGGGATCATCGCGGAGGGCGCGGGACACGGTGTTCATCGTGAAGCCGCAGGCCATGGATATATCTTTCAATGTGATACGGGATGACTTCATATTTTTATCCTGATAATGTCTTAAAATAAAGGTACTATATACCATTTTTATTCATTATATCGCAAAAAAAGAAAAATGCAACACTCTTCAAGGAAAAACTATTAGTAACATTAACGAAAAAATTTTCGAGTTAACCGCAAAAAATGCTTGACAATTTGGCAGATTAACGATAACATATCGATAAGCCCGAAAGGGATAACGTTATTTTAATTAAAGGAGGAACCCATCGTGAAAAAGATTTTAGCAATCCTTCTGGCAGTTGCCATGCTTGCTTCACTGGGCATCACAGCCTTTGCCGAGGAGGAACCCATCCATCTTACCCTGTGGACGTTCCAGGAACTTCACACCCAGCTATACAAGGTCATGCTGGACAAGTGGAATGCCAACCCCGACAATCCGAAGCTTGATATCGACATGCAGGTTTATCCCTATGAGGATATGCACAACAAGCTTACCATTGCCCTGCAATCCGGCGAGGGTGCTCCGGACATTGTGGATATCGAGATCAACATGTTTGCCAACTATCTGAAAGGTGATATCCAGCTGGCGGATCTCAATGACATTGTTGAGCCGATGGAAGATCACCTTGTCATGAGTCGCTTCAACAACTACGCGAAAGACGGAAAATTCTACGGAATTGACCACCACATCGGTGCCTGTGTCATGTTCTACAATACCGAAATTCTGGAAGAAGCAGGCATCAACTACAAAGACATCAAAACCTGGGATGATTATCATGAGGCCGGCAAAACCGTCCTGGAAAAGACCGGCAAACCCATGTGCACCTGGGAATCCAAAGACTGCTGGAGCATCTATCCGCTGGTCAATCAGCACGGCGGTGACTGGTTGACGCCGGACAATGAAGTGATTATGGATGAACCCGTTGTGGTCAACACCCTGGCCTTCATGAAGGAAATGCTGGATGACGGCACTGCCGTTGCAAGCCCCGGCGGCAACCATCATGCAGAGGAGTACTACGGCTGGATGAACGGCGGCGGCGCAGCTTCCGTCAGTATGCCGTTCTGGTACCTCAACCGTTTCACCGACTATATGCCTGACCTCTCCGGCAAGATGAAGGTTGCCCCGATGCCTCTCTGGTCTGACGGCGGCCATAAATCCGCACAGATGGGCGGCACCGGTACAGCAGTTGTCAAAACCAGTGCAAATGTTGATATCGCCAAGAAGTGGTTGGCCTATGCTACGCTGAGCTTTGAAGGCTGTGTTGACACCTGGCTGATTCTGGGCTTTGACCCGATTATGACGGACGTCTACGGCTCCGAAGAGATGAAGGCTCCCAACAAGTTCTTCGACTATTACGGTGATGATATCTTTGAAGTGGTCGAGTCCGTTCTCGACGATATTCCGGATACCTGCATTACGGATATGTTCCCCGCTGCAGGTGACATCGTTCGCAATATGATGGCATACGATCTCGTCATCGGCGGCGGTGATCCGGAGCAGATTGCCAAAGACTGTGCGGAAGAACTGCGCAGCATGATCTTCTGATTTTCATCGTTTTCTTCTCCATAATACACATTCCTCGCAGGGCGCCGGGGCGGAAATCCGTCCCGGCTGTTCTGATAACAGACATCGGGAGGCAGTGAATGCAGACACTTTCTTCTTCGGAAAAGGAACGCCGCAGCTTCCGGGATATCTTTCTGGATCCGAAATTTGTTCCCTACTTCTTTATTGCGCCGTTTCTGATCTTTTTTCTCGTGATCTATCTCTATCCTTTTGTCACCACCATACTGATGAGCTTTCAGAGAATTGACGGGCCCAACAGCGTTGAATTTGTCGGCACGGCGAACTATGAGCGCCTGTTCAACCGCAATTTCAAACAGGCACTGGGAACTACCTTCCGCTATGCCTTCTGGGATGTTGTTGTGCTGACCATCGTGCCCCTGATTTTTGCCGTGATTCTGAATTCCGGGGCAGTCAGGTTCCCGAGCTTTTTCAAATCGATTTATTTCATCCCTGCGCTGACCTCTACCATCGTTGTCGGTATCGTTTTTCGCCTCGCTTTCGGCACACTGGAAACCGCACCCGCCAACCGGCTTCTTGCTTTGTTCGGGCAGCCGCCGAAAGACTGGCTAATGTTCCCCGACACGGGCAACTTTGTCCTTATCCTGCTGACGCTGTGGAGATGGATGGGGGTAAACATTATCTATTATATCTCAGGCCTGCAGGCGATTCCCAAAGAGCTCTATGAAGCTGCGGAGATTGACGGCGCGAATGCCGTTCAGCAGTTTTTCCACATCTCCCTGCCCGGAATCAGACCTGTCCTGATCTACGTGATCACCATTACGGTGCTGGGCGGCTTTGCAATGTTCACCGAGTCTGTTGCCCTCTGGGCGCAGAATAATCCGGGCGGCGTCGGGCGGACGATCGTCGGATATATGTATCTGATGGGCTTTTACAAGAATAACATGGGCATGGCGTCCGCAGTGGGTCTTGTGCTGCTGGGGTTAGTGCTGGCAGTGAATCTGCTTCAGCTGATCGCCATGGGCTTCTTCAGAAAGGAGGACTGAAATGAAGCATTCCAGCCGAATAGGCGGGAGAAGCAGAAGGGTAAAATCCTTTCTTGCCACGGCACTGATGTTCATCACGGCGGCGCTGCTGATGGTTCCGTTCTATTTTATGTTTCTCAGCTCGCTGAAACCCGGTACTGAGATGCTGCGCAACGGGTTGAGCCTGACATTTGACCCGGGGGTATCTTCCTTTAAAAACTATGAGGCGCTCAACACCTATCGGGACGGTATTTACTGGCAGTGGTATAAATCCAGCCTGATTATCATGGTCCTCCAGACGGCGGTAGGGCTTGTGCTGTCCTCCATGGTGGGTTACGGCCTCGCCATGTACCGCTTCAAAGGCAGAAATGCCGTGTTTACCTTGGTGCTGATTCTGATGATGGTGCCCTTTGAAATCCTTCTTCTCCCGCTGTACCGCATGCTGATCAAAGCTCACCTCACCGACACCTACTTCGGGGTGATCCTCCCATATCTGGTTCCGCCGTTTATGATATTCTTCTTCCGGCAGTACGTGCTGGGGCTCCCGAAGGAGCTTTTGGAAGCAGCGCGTATTGACGGATGCACGGACTATGGTGTATTCTTTAAAATTATGGTGCCCAATATGATTCCCGCTTACGGTGCCATGACGATTCTGTCCTGTATGAACAGCTGGAATAATCTCCTCTGGCCGCTGATTGTGCTCTCCTCCAATGAGAAGTTCACCATCCCCATCGGTATGGGAACGACCATCACTCCCTACGGCAATGCGTTTGACGTGCTGATGCCGGGGGCTGTCATGGCGGTTGTGCCGATTATCATTGTTTATCTCTTCGCCCAGAAGACGTTTATCGCCGGCCTCACTTCAGGCAGCGTGAAAGGATAAAATATGAAACAGGCAAAAATCATCCTGGACAAAGACTACAGCATCAGCAGAATTGATAACCGCCTTTTCGGCTCCTTCATCGAACATCTGGGGAGAGCCGTCTACGGCGGAATCTATGAACCCGGGCACCCTTTAGCCGATGAGCTGGGCTTCCGCACCGATGTGATGGAAGCGGTGAAAAAGCTCGGCGTGCCCATCGTGCGATATCCCGGCGGCAATTTCGTCTCCGGCTTTCGCTGGGAGGACAGCGTCGGCCCGCGTGAGACGCGCCCGAAGCGTTTGGATCTCGCGTGGTTCACCACGGAGACCAATGAGGTCGGCCTGCATGAGTTCGCCCGCTGGGCGGATAAGGCCGGTGCCGAGATGATGTATGCCATCAACCTCGGTACCCGCGGCCCGGAGCAGGCCAGAGATATCGTGGAGTATTGTAACCACAAAAGCGGCAGTCTTTATTCGGATATGCGTATCGCCAACGGCCGGAAGGACCCTTTCAACATCAAAGTCTGGTGCCTCGGCAACGAGATGGACGGACCCTGGCAGATGGGGCAGAAAACCGCCTATGAATACGGGCGGGTTGCCAATGAAGCGGCCAAAATGATGAAGTGGGTGGATCCCACCATTGAGCTTGTGGCCTGCGGGTCATCCAGCTCCGAGATGCCTACCTTCGGAGACTGGGAGCTGACCATGCTCAACGAGTGCTATGAAAATATCGACTATGTCTCCCTCCACCGTTATTACGCAAACCCCACGGGAGATACCCCGGGCTTTCTTGCCCGCACCATGGACATGGACGATTTTATCCACAGCGTCGGCTCCATCTGTGATGCCGTAAAAGGCAGGAAGCACAGCAAAAAGCAGGTCTACCTCTCCTTTGATGAGTGGAACGTCTGGTATCACTCACGGCAGCAGGACGAGGAGATCTGGAAGCGCGAGAAGTGGGACAGAGCACTCCCGCTTCTGGAGGATATCTATAATTTCGAAGATGCCCTTCTGGTGGGCTCCATGCTGATTACGCTCCTGCGCAATGCCGACCGGGTGAAGATTGCCTGTCTTGCCCAGCTGGTGAATGTGATCGCCCCCATTATGACGAGAAACGGAGGCGGTTGCTGGGCACAGACGATCTATTACCCCTTCCTGCATGCCTCCTGCTACGGGCGAGGTACGGCCCTGCGGGCGATCGCAAAATCGCCGGTGTATGACTGTGCAGATTATGAAGCCGTCCCTGTCATAGACACGGCTGCAACGCTCGGCGATGATGGCAGCGTAACTGTTTTCTGTGTCAACCGCGATATGGAGGATGCGTGCCTTCTGGATCTGGATCTCCGTGCCTTTGGTGAGCTGCAGATGACGGAACATATTGTGCTGCATCATGATGATGTAAAAGCCGTCAACACCGAGGACTGCCCGGATAGGGTCACGCCCCATCAACTCCCAATTTCAAAACTGGAAAAGGGGAGCGGGCAGGTCTGCCTCCCGGCTCTGAGCTGGAATGTTCTGAGATTCGGTCCCTGACATTTGAACAATATAAAAAGACAAGAGGTATGGCCATTCTTCTCATAGCCGTACCTCTTGTCTTTCTGCGTCTATTCAATTACATGAGCTCCGGAGCACAGTTGCTGCGGTATCATGTGCTTCACCGGGGTTGAACAGTTTGTCAGCCCACGGCATGCCCTTCACCGAACATGAAGCATACCCTGCCGGGGAAGTGCATCTTCTGGAAGAACATGGGTGCTCCCTCCTGGTCACCGTCAAAGTAGACGGTGGCATAGTAGTTGCCCTCCGGCAGATCGGAGACCAGCAGATCCTCTGCAGGAGCCTTGAATTCCTCTCCGTAGAACTCATCGTAGGTGTCCTCCAGATGCCAGCCTGTGAATCCCCAGTACGCTGCCAGCCTGTCGCACAGCATTCCGACGGTCAGGTCGGCGGGGAAGATATCATCAAAGTTGTCGTAGTAATAATAGGTCTCGCCGTCCCATTCCACCGATCCGGTGATTTCATCACCCTCATCCGCCGCAGCTTCGATGGAAGCGGAGCGGACATCGCCGGTGGAGGTGTCATCGATGCGGAAGTTGATCATGTACTTTCCGCTGTAATCCCGGGCGTAAAAGCCGTGAGTTCCGATGCGGCCGTTCTGTTCGATCCCTTCGGCGTACTTGCTGTATTCCAGCTCTCCGTCAAAAGCAATCTCCGGGCTGAGAATGCCCAGATCCTGCAGACGCCGCAACTCACCTTTTGCCACGGAGAGGGCAATCACCGGGTTCATATCCTCCGGCTCGGTGTAGGGTTGCGCTTCGGGGTAGGCTTCGGCGAAATAGGCGTCCCAGTCAAACTCTGTGAGGCTGCCGTCCGCGGCAATGGCGTACTGCCCGTCAAGACCGTTGATGCTCTGTCCGTTCCAGGTTTTGTCGCCGCAGTTTGCAAAGTTCAGAGCCGGGCCGTTGATGTCGTGAATGCTGCAGTCATCGAGGAAGATGCCGTCCACATTCCACATGTTGATCCCGCCCTGACTGCAGTCAAAGATCTCACAGCTGTTGATCACAAAGGTGTTGCTGTTGCTGGCGTCGATGCCGAGAATGCCGCAGCCGTACAGCCGGCAGGAGGCAACCTGCACGGTGGAGCAGTTCTGGAAGCTGAGCACACCGCCCGAACATGCACCGGGTTCTACGGTGTGGCCGGCTGTGAAGTTCAAAAGATTGATATCATCACAGTACTGGAAGCTCAGTACGTTGGCATATCGGGGTGTTGCGGTGATGGTGTGCCGCATGGCAGTGTTCATCGTGACGTCGGGCTCTATGGCGGCATCAATGGTCAAATCGTGCACATCGCTGATCACCAGCTCAGGCCCGTCGTAGCTTTCCCTCCAGAAGTAGTGTTCGCCGCCCGGTGCGCCATAGTTCGATGCGGTGGAGAGGTCGTATAGCTCTGCTTCCAGAATGATGGTTCGGTCACTGCCGATGACGGAGAGAAACTCGTCCACCGTGTTTACATGGTAGGCGCCGTCGGCGGAGGGGGAGACCAGCTCTTTGCCGGTAGTATCGATACGATCGGGAATCAGTTTTTCATCTTCAGAGATGGTGCGCAGATTCATATTGTTCAGTTCTTCTTTGCCGAGGGTGTGCCCCTGAGCGTCCACTGCGAACACGCCGTTGCCCTCATACCAGGTATAGATGCTGTTGTTTTCAAAGCTGCACCCTTCCACCACGGGGCTGTTGCGCTGACTGCTGAACACTGCGCTGAGGAAGGAGTTGTCCTTTACCGTGTTGCCCGCAAATACCACATCTCTGGAGTAGCCCATGGCAAGCATGTTCTGGGCAAAGTTGTTACGGATGACGGAATTCTTCACAATTACGGATTCACAGCTGTCCAGAGAGAACAGGTATCCGACAGCCGCCTCATATTCAGAGGCATGGTTACGGAAGGTGCAGCCGTCAAACACGGCGTTTCTTGCCCCTGTCAGGTAAACTGCACCGTAGGAGCATTCATAGATTTCGCTGTCTGTCACCGTGAGGTTCGTTACATTCTGCCCCCACACGCCGATGACGCCGCAGCCGTACAGCCCGCAGGAATCAATCTGAACATTCCTGCTGTTGGTGAAACCAAGCACATTCCCGGCACAGAAGGCAGGGGCCTCCGTGTGCCCGGCGGTAAAGCCCCTGAGCGTGATGTTGCTGCTGTTGCGAAATTGCAGGACGTCGGCATAGCGGGGGATCGCAGCGATAATCACATGGTCTTTTCCGGTGCCCTGAATCGTCAGGTTGTCGATGCCCTCTATGACGAGCATATATCCGTCATAGGTCTCCTCCCACATCCAGTATCCGCCGCGCTGCGGCCCGCCGTAGGTGGAGGCTTTGCTCAGGTCATAGGTGCCGTCATTCAGGGTGATAACGGTGTTTGGTGAGATGGCGTCCAGCAGTTCATCCACGGTGGACACCGTTACTTCTCTCATCGGTACGTCAGCGCTGTTCTCGGCGCTGCTTTTCGGTCCCGTGAGCACTGCGCAACTGATTATCAGCACAAGTGCCAGCAGGGAAGAGAGAACTCTTTTCCGGTTCGGTTTGAATTTCATAATCTGTTCCAACCTTTCTTTCAGATTTTTCTTTTCTGTGGCAAACGTTGTTGCGACAACGCCTGTCGGCAGGGCGGCACTTGCCGCCATTGACAAAAGCGTCTCGCCGTATGACTGTCTTGCCTGCCTGTCCATACAGCGCATCAGCATCTCGTCACAGCTGAGCTCACAGGCACGGTCCACCTCCCGTCGCATCAGGTAAACCAGCGGGTTAAACCACTGCACTGCATAGGTGAGCACGGCAAACCATTTGTAAAGTGTGTCTCTCCTGCGGTAATGCATCAGCTCATGACGCAGAACGTTCTCCAGCACCTCGTCCTCATACCGAAGGTCAGGCAGAATAATCCGCGGATGGAGCACGCCGCACATCATCGGGGTGTGAATTCCTGCGCAGCGATATAGCGCAGGCTTGCGGATGCGGAAGGTTCCGTACACGCGGAGATCCTGTTCTGTGGGGGCGTGCAGGGAGCGCCGCAGCTGCCTGCTGAATCGAAAGTAACTCACGGTGTAAAATCCAAGGCTGAAACAGGCACCCACTCCCCAGACCCCAAACCATAGGGAAGGGCTTTTCAGGTCTATGCTTCTGTTCGTTCTTACTTCCGGTTCAGCCGCAGAGACGGCAGACGGTTCTGTTATCATGGCATTTTGCCAGAATTCCTCATACCCGCCTGACCTCTGCTCCCGGAGCTCATTCGGCATGTCAGGGCGCTGCGGAGGCATTTCCGCTCGGATCTGTGTCTGCTCCGGCTGGGTCTTTTCAACTGTTAATGAGGTGGGCAAAAGCCCGGGCAGCGGCAACAGAAAGCGGAGCATCACCAGTAGCCAAGCGTAATAATATGTTGTGCTGGAAAGATGTTTCCCGAATACCCGGTTCAGCAGAACCAGCAGAAGGATCAGAATGCTGCCTCCCAAAGTGAGCGCAAGAAATGTCTCCATCTCTCAGTCCTCCACCACGAACATTTCCCGAAGCTCTTTCAGGTCGGCTTCCGTCAGATCATCCGAGCGGACGAGCGCGGCAATCAGGTTCTTTGCGCTGCCCTTGTACAGGCGGTGAATCAGGTTGCTGGTTGCCCACTCGTTGTATTCCGCTTCGGTTACAAGCGGGGAGTAGAAAAAAACCTTTCGCTTTTCCTGGGCGATAACACCCTTGCCCAGAAGGCGCGATACAAGCGTCTTCACCGTGGTTGCCTCCCAACCCTTTCGCTCCTGCAGCTTTTCCCGGATTACCGTGACAGGCAGAGCGTCCTCTGCTTCCCACAGTACCTTCATCACATCCAGTTCAGAATCGGATATCCTCTCTGCAAGCTGATTCACAGACATTCCTCCTTTACGCTACAATTGTAGTCTCACTGAGAACACCATAGCATAGAAGACTACATTTGTCAACCTATAATTTCAAAGTTCTATCAAAATCTGACAAAAATTATAGCAGAGTGGACAATGTCTGTCCACTCTGCCTTCATGAAACGGGAATTTCAAAGCACAAAACCCGATTCTGAGTCTTCTTTTAGTTTTTCCGAAATAGCTTCTATAAAATCTTCCGAGTTCAGCACGGTTACATTCATGCCTTCTTTCGCCATGGCGGCGAGATCTCCGGTCATCTTTCCGCTGTTCAGAGTGTGGCGGCAGGCTCGTTCCAGGGCATTTGCAAAGGAAACCAGATCCGTCAGGCCGTCCAGCTCTCCGCGCTTTCTCAGCGCTCCGGACCAGGCGAATATGGTTGCCACCGGATTGGTGCTGGTCTTCTCTCCACGGAGATACCGGTAATAGTGCTTTGTCACTGTGCCGTGGGCAGCTTCAAACTCATATTTGCCGTCCGGCGTTACAAGCACGGAGGTCATCATGGCGATGGAGCTGAAGGCAGATGAGACCATGTCGCTCATCACGTCACCATCATAATTCTTGCAGGCCCAGATAAAGCCACCTTTCGAACGCATCACCCTTGCCACCGCATCATCAATCAGCGTGTAGAAATAATAGATCTGAAGGCGCTCAAAATCCTGTCTGTACGCCTCATATTCCTCTTCAAACACGGAGCGGAAGTGTCCGTCATAGATTTTGGAGATGGTGTCTTTGGCAGAGAACCATAGATCCTGCCGGGTATCCACTGCATAACGGAAGCAGGCCTTTGCAAAGTTTCGGATGCTATCGTCCAGATTAAACTGTCCCATCCAAACGGCTTTGCCTTTCACCTTCTGCACGGTGATGCGCTTTTCCGCTCCGCTCTCTCCGTGAAAGATCAGCTCACATTCACCCGGTTCATCAGTCAGAAAGTCGGAGGCCTTGTAGATGTCACCGAAGGCGTGGCGGGCGATGGTGATGGGTTTCTGCCAGGAGCGCACTGCCGGCTCCACAAAGTCAACGGAAATGGGGGTACGGAAAATCGTCCCGCCCATGATGGAGCGGATGGTGGCATTGGGGGAGGGCCACATTTTCGTAAGCTGCGGGTATTCCTCCATGCGTTTTTTGTTAGGCGTGATGGTAGCGCACTTTACTGCCACACCGTGTTTCAGAGCAGCCTTGCCTGCTTCAACGGTGACGCGGTCTTCCGTGGCGTTACGGTTTAAAAGACTCAGGTCATAATACTCTGTTTTCAGGTCCACAAACGGCAGAATCAGCTTTTCCTTGATAATATGCCAGAGAATATGGGTCATTTCATCCCCGTCCATCTCGACGAGGGGAATTGTCATGCGGATTTTTTCCATATGCTCAGTCCTCCGCCCTGCCGTACCCGGCTGCATAGTAGTTCATCAGGCAGCCTTCGGTGAGAATCAGCCGCTCCTCCGGTGTCAGCCCTCTGCACTGCAGCGGCAGGTCTCGAATTGTTCCGCCGGAGAGAAGCTTCGCTTCAAATTCCTCCTGCCCGCTGAGGATGCCCTGCCGCAGGCCTGGCACAAAAACGCGATCGCCTGCATGAAAAGAAATTTGCGCATCTCTCTCCATTGTGAAGGGGACGATGCCCCAGTTGATGCAATTGGAGCGGTAGCGCTTGGTGGCATATTCATAGCAGATATTGCCGAATCCGCCCAGTACCTTCTGACAGGAGGCGGCCTGCTCTCTTGCAGAGCCGTCACCCGGCTTACGGGCGAAGATACAGCTGCCGAAACTGACACGGTCACTCTTCGCGCCGAGCTTACGGAGATCCTCTGCCAGCCCTGCTTCCGGCTCGGGGTCATTCAGCGTTTCAGCCTTCGCCCGCACCTGCTTGCTGAGACCCACATATTCCGGCACCCGGCGGCTCAGGGCAAAGTCAGAGAGGCGCACAGGGTTGGAACGGTAGCTGGACGTTTCGCCGGAGGGGATCAGCTCATCGGTGGTGGTCACTTCATCTTCAATCACGGCGCAGATTTCCAGCAGAAGATCCTCCTTCATGCGGGGCATTTTCGGCCAGTCGGTAATGTTGGGGCCGAAACGCAATTCTGCATTCGGATCGGCTTTGCCGAAGCCGTAATAGCAGCGTTTTTCATAAATGGTGTCGCTGTATTCGTAGGCTTTGGGGGTGTAGTCATAGTCAATGTCCGTGGCGGCGGTGAGAATCCCGCCGTTTATTGCCGTCGCGGCGATGGAGCGGGCATCCATCAGGGCAACTGCGGCAATTTGCCCGTCAGAGGGCTTGGAGCCCTCGCGGTTGGCGAAGTTACGTGTGGTATGGCGGATGGAGAGTGTGTTGTTGGCGGGAGTGTCACCTGCACCGAAGCAGGGCCCGCAGAAGCAGGGCTTCAGCACGGCACCGGCATCCAGCAGCGTCTCGGCAATGCCGTCCTGCAAAACGGCGCGGTTTACCGGTGCGGAGGCCGGATAAACCGACAGGTCAAACTCGCCGTTGCCGATGCTCTCACCGTTGAGAATGGCGGCAGCTTCGGCCAGATTGTCATACATGCCTCCGCTGCACCCTGCAATAATGCCCTGGGCACAGTGAACTTTGCCGTCGCTTCCGATGTTCCGGCACAGGTCAAGAGTTACTTTCCCGTTTAACGCTTTGTTGCATGCCTCCTCTGCCGCACGGAAGATCCCCTCCGGGTCAGATTGCACTTCGTGGATGGTGTACGCTCTGGAAGGATGGAAGGGGAGAGCGATCATGCTCTCCATCTCGTCCAGATGAACAGTCAGCAAGGCGTCATACACTGCGCCTTCATCCGGCGTGAGAGCAGCATAATCCTCCGGCCGGCCGATGTTTTCATACCATGCCTTCACGGTGTCATCCGTTACCCAGACGGAGCTGAGGCAGCTGGTTTCTGTGGTCATCACATCAATGCCGATGCGGTAATCCATGCTCATCCCGGCAATACCGGGTCCGGCAAACTCCAGCACCTTGTTCTTCACAAAGGCATCCGGGAATGTCTCTTTTACCAGCGCCAGGGCGACATCATGGGGGCCGATGCCGTGGGGTATATTTCCTGTTACCCACACCAGCACCACCTCCGGGGCGGTGATGTCATAAGTGTTTTTCAGCAGCTGCTTTACCAGCTCGCCGCCGCCTTCACCGACACCCATGGTGCCGTAGCAGCCGTAGCGCGTGTGGGAGTCACTCCCCAGAATCATTTTGCCGCAGCCTGCCAGCTTCTCTCTCGCAAACTGATGGATAACCGCCTGATTTGCCGGTACATAGATTCCGCCGTACTTCTTTGCTGCGGAAAGACCGAAAGCATGGTCATCCTCATTGATGGTGCCGCCGACTGCACAGAGGCTGTTGTGGCAGTTAGTCAGTGCGTAGGGAATGGGAAACTCTTTCAGCCCGGATGCTCTCGCTGTCTGGATGATACCCACATAGGTGATGTCATGGGAGATCAGCGCATCAAAAGAGAGATGCATGTTCTTCTCATCCGTGCCCCGGTTATGAGCCTTCAGAATTTTATAAGTAATACTATCAGACAGGGGACGGTTCTCCGTCCTGCCGGAAAAGGGGACAGGAACACCTCCTTTCATCATGACGGGGGAGGAATAGCGTTCAACCATTGCCATCTGTCTCATCTCCCTGCTGGTTCAGTATCTCAATCAGACGTAGTTTTGCGCTGTGCACATGGTCAGACATGGCCTTTCCGGCAGCTTCCGGATCCCGTGCAACAATAGCGTCCAGCACGGTGCGGTGCTCATGGGCAGACTGGGTGGCCTTTCCGGTGCTTTCCACCGCAGCCTTCCGGAACTTCTGGGTTTTGGAATGAAGAGGCATCAGCGTGTCGTAATAGACCGCGCTTCCGCTCATGCGATAGATGCTCTGGTGGAACTGACTGTCCAGGCTCTTCACCTTTTCGCTGTCGCTGCGCTGCGCATAAAAGTCCTGCAGGTCTACAATTTCCTTCAGCGCGGCAATATCCTCATCACTGATGTTTCTGGCACAGGCGGAGGCTGCCATGCCCTCGATTTTCTCTCTGATTTCATAGATGATCTCGGCATCCTTCGGCGTGATGCTGAGCACCAGCATGCCGCGTCCGCAATCTTCCACAATGTGCTCCTGGGCAAGGCGCTTAAGCACCTCGCGCACCGGGGTGCGGCTTACCCCCAGCTCTTCGCAGAGAGAAAGCTCAGTCAGAACCGTTCCTTTGGGATAGACGCCGGAAAGAATATCGTTTTCCAACCGCTCAAAAATCTGGTCTGCAAGGGATGTAGGTCTGTGTGTTATCATGGTGTAGTCTCCTCTTTCTCAAAGCCTGCGCATGGTGCCGCCGGAGAGCTCTTCAATCATTTTCTCCAGCTCTGCCACGCTCAGCGAAGTTTGCCGCCCACCTTCATATTCGCTATCGATACGCTCTTTCAGAGCGATTACCAGTGTGTCATGCTTGGTCAGGCACTCACTCTGGGTGAGGCCGTAGTTCTCATTAATCCAGTAGGCGATTCCTGCCAGCCCTGAGGATTTACCGATCATCACCGACGGCTTCCGGTTTAGCAGCTTTGCCGTATTGAAGATGTTGTAAATCTGCTCATCCTTCATCAGACCGTCTGCGTGGATGCCTGCTCTCGTCACGTTGAAACTGCTTCCCACATAAGGGGTCATAGGCGGAATCTTGTAACCGATCTCATTTCGATAATAATCTGCGATTTCCGTGATCACGGTCGGATCCATCCCGTCCATGCTGCCTCGCAGGGAGGCGTATTCCATCACCATTGCCTCCAGCGGTACATTGCCGGTTCGCTCACCGATGCCCAGAAGCGTGCAGTTAACGGCACAAGCGCCGTAAAGCCAGGCGGTGGCAGCATTGGTCACGGCTTTATAGAAGTCGTTGTGTCCGTGCCACTCCAGCATTTCGCTGGGCACGTCAGAATAATGCTGCAGGCCGTATATAATGCCGGGCACACTTCTCGGCAGGGCAACCTCGGTGAAAGGCACCCCGTAGCCCAGTGTGTCACAGGCACGGATCTTCACAGGGATGTGAGCGTCCTGACTCATTTTCATCAGCTCGTTTACAAAAGGAACGACAAAGCCGTAGAAATCCGCCCGTGTCACGTCCTCCAGATGGCAGCGGGGTACAACGCCTGCCTCAAAAGCCATGGCCACCGTGGCCAGATATTTCTCCATAGCCTGCTTTCTGGTAAGACCCAGCTTGTTGAAAATATGATAGTCACTGCAGGAGACCAGAATACCTGTCTCGTGGATATTCAGGTCCTTTACCAGCTGAAAGTCCTCCTTCGTGGCACGGATCCAGGTAGTGATCTCCGGGAAGTCCAGCCCCAGATCCATGCACTGGGCAATGGCATCCCGATCCTTTTCGCTGTATACAAAAAACTCTGTCTGGCGGATTATGCCGTAAGGTCCGCCCAGTTTGCTCATAAGCTTGTACAGGTCCACAATCTGCTTGACTGTATAGGGTTCGATAGACTGCTGCCCGTCCCGGAAAGTTGTGTCGGTAATCCACACTTCTTCGGGCATCCCCATCGGCACGCGCCGGTGGTTGAAGGATATTCTCGGCACCTCGTCATAGCTGAAGAGGTCCGGATAGAGATTCGGGTGATCCACGTCCTGGAGGGAATAACGGTAGGTTTTCTGCTCCAGCAGATTGGTTTTGTTGGATAATTCAAGCATCGCTTTTTCCTCAATTCTGTCACTTCAGGGCTCTCTTCTTCCTTTTCAAAGGACAGATAGAATCCTGTTATCAATAAAAATCAAGTATTGTTGTATACAACAATACTTGATGCAGATTATACTCTTTTCACCGCATTAGTCAATACGGCGATTTTCATAAGTTTTTCTGAAATCGCCGAACATGAATTGAGCATTTCGCCCTGTATCGTTCATCTCGGATTCCTCCTTTTCGCTTTCTTTTTTTGAATTGTTGTGGTATGATAGAATCACAACAATTCAACAGGAGGAAGATCGATGAAAAAGCTTTTTTGTGTGGTCCTCACTCTTGCAATTCTTATGATGGGAGGCACAGCAGTTATGGCAGATAAGTCCGGCAAGTCTGTTCTCTATTATCAGGGACACGGCAGTTTTCGTATCACCACAGCAGAAGGCAAGGTGATTTATGTTGATCCCCATGCGGGGGACGGGTATGATCTCGCAGCGGACCTGATTCTCGTTTCCCACGGGCATTATGATCACACGGCGGTTAATCTCATTACAAACCGAAACCCGGGTTGCCGGGAGATCTGGTATAATGAGGCACTGGTAGACGGAGCGTATAAGACCTTTGATCTCGGCTTCGCCACTGTTGAGGCGGTGCAGGCAGGCAATAATCCCAATCACAATATCAAGGAGTGTGTCGGCTGGCTGATCACTCTGCCCGGCGATATTTCTGTCTATGCTACCGGGGATACATCGACTACCGACCAGATGGCAGAGCTTGCCGAGCGGGATATCCATTACGGCCTCTATGTGTGCGACGGCATTTACAACATGGACCTCTCCGAGGCCAGCACGTGCGCAAAGACCGTCAATGCCCGCCACAGCATCCCGTATCATATGGCACCGGGCAAGCTGTTTGATCGCTCCCGGGCAGAAGCTTTTGACGGACCCGGAAAAATCATTGTTTCTCCCGGAGAAGAGATCACACTGGAGTAGACCGGAGGCATTCGTCTGATTTCACTGAAAAAGGCACAGAAACGGAGAATTTTTTCCGTTTCTGTGCCTTCTCTGGTTCACATGATTATAAGTTGGACTACTTCCTTAATCGTCCCACTCTTTTTTCGCTTTCAAAATGGAACCGGTTGCGGTATCGATCTTGTACTCGTACTCCATCCCGTTATAATAGAATTCAATTTCGTATACCTGCTTGCCCCACTCATAATCAAGCTC
>CACYYN010000025.1 GCA_902778665.1 Oscillospiraceae bacterium
CCGTCCGCCGGAGAGGCCTTTGCCAAAATAGTCATTGCTGTCTCCGGACAGATGAATGGTGATCCCTTTTGGCAGGAATGCCCCGAATGACTGCCCGCCGCCTCCTTCAGCACAAATGGTGACAGTGTCGTCCGGCAATCCTCCCGGAGATGCTTTTGTGAGCTCTGAACCCAGAATTGTACCGAAGGTGCGGTCTTTGCTCGATACACGAACGGAGATGGAGATCGGGGTTCCTGTCTGCAGTGCCTCCCTGCAGGCTGGGAGAAGAACACGCATATCCTTCGTATCCTCCAGATGGAAACGATAAACGGATGAGGCTTCGAAATGAGTGTTACTGTCGCGGTCACTGCCGAGAAGCTGGTCGACCAGTACGGAATGCGCCTGTACGTCTGTCAGTCCCGCTTTTCGCCGGAGCAGAGAGCGTCTGCCAATCAGCTCGTCTACGGTTTTTACACCGAGGTGAGCCATTATTTCCCGAAGCTCCTGTGCGGTAAAGCGCATGAAGTTTTCCACATATTCCGGCTTCCCGCGGAAACGGCAGCGCAGATCAGGATTTTGTGTGGCAATGCCCATAGGGCAGGTATCCAGATTGCACACGCGCATCATTACGCACCCCATGGCGATCAGGGGTGCTGTGGCAAAACCGAATTCCTCCGCACCGAGGATAGCCGCAATTGCAACGTCTCTTCCTGTGAGGAGTTTTCCGTCCGTTTCAAGGATTACCCGCTGTCGGAGGCCGTTTTCAATGAGTGTGCGGTGCGCCTCGGCAAGTCCAAGCTCCCATGGCAGCCCTGCATTGTGAATGGAGCTTCTGGGAGCTGCGCCGGTACCTCCGTCATAACCGGAAATCAGAACCACCTGTGCTCCGGCTTTCGCGACACCGGATGCAATGGTGCCTACACCTGCTTCACTGACCAGCTTGACAGAGATGCGGGCATCCCGGTTTGCGTTTTTTAGGTCATAAATCAGTTGGGCAAGATCTTCGATGGAATAGATATCATGATGAGGAGGGGGGCTGATCAAACTGACGCCGGGAGTGGAATATCGGTTTCTGGCAATCCAGGGATAAACCTTCTTTCCCGGGAGATGTCCGCCTTCTCCGGGCTTAGCACCCTGTGCCATTTTGATCTGAATCTCTTTTGCGGAGCAGAGGTAACGGCTCGTCACGCCGAATCGTCCGGATGCAACCTGCTTGATGGCACTGTTTTTCTCTGTGCCGAGGCGTGACGGCTCTTCACCTCCCTCACCGGAGTTTGATTTGCCCCCAAGGCGATTCATGGCAACGGCGAGACATTCGTGGGCTTCTCTGGAGATGGAGCCATAGGACATGGCACCGGTTTTAAAGCGCCGGACAATGTTTTCAATGCTCTCAACCTGCTCTAAAGGAATTCCACCATCTTCCGGGTAGGCGAAATCGAGCAGAGACCGCAGTGTCTGCGGTGCCTTCTCTTGAAAAAACCGGCTGGAATAGGACTTATATTTTTCATAATCTCCCTTCTGCACGGCTTCCTGCAGCAGAATAATGGTTTCGGCGTCAAAAAGATGCTGCTCTGTCCGTGAGCCGTCGCGCATTTTATGCATCCCGACGCTGTCAACTCTGGTATCTACACCCAGGCCGAGCGGGTCAAATGCGTGGCTGTGGTGGTATTCGACTGCATTTCCGATCTCTTCCATGCCAATGCCACCCACGCGGCTTACAGTATGGGTGAAATAGCGGTCAATCACATCCTTCCGAATTCCGACTGCCTCAAATATCTGTGCGGATTGGTATGACTGGATGGTGGAAATGCCCATTTTAGAGGCAATTTTTACGATTCCGTGGAGAACGGCACTGTTATAGTCCTGAATGGCAGTGTTGGCGTCTTTGTCAAGAAGACCGAGCTCAATGCACTCCTCAATGCACTCATGTGCAAGATAAGGGCAAATCGCCCGCGCACCGTATCCGAGCAGTAGCGCAAAGTGATGTACTTCCCGAGGCTCTGCACTTTCCAGAATGATGGATACTGCTGTACGTTTTCTCGTCTGAATGAGATACTGCTCCATGGCGGAAACAGCGAGTAAGGAGGGAATCGCCATGTGGTTTTCATCAACACCCCGGTCGGAGAGAATAAGTATATTCGCACCCTGCTTGTAGGCTTTATCGCACTGAATAAAAAGGCGTTCCATCGCTCTTTCCAGCGGGGTGTTCTTATAGTAGAGCAGGGAGATTGTCTCTACATGAAATCCCGGCTTTTTGATTGCCTTGATTTTCAGCAGGTCAACGCCTGTCAGAATCGGGTTATTAATCTGTAGCACGGTGCAGTTTTCCGGCTTCTCAATCAGAAGGTTACCATCCCGGCCTACATAGACGGTTGTGTCGGTGACGCACTCCTCACGGATGGCGTCAATAGGCGGGTTTGTCACTTGGGCAAACTGTTGTTTGAAATAATCAAAGAGAGGTGGGTACTGTCGGGAAAGGGCAGCGAGCGGCACATCGGTACCCATGGATGCAATCGGTTCACTTCCGTTGAGAGCCATAGGCAAAATGGTGTCTTTAATCTGCTCATAGGAATACCCGAAAGCACGGTAGAGCCTGTCCCGCATCTTCTGGCTGTGATGGGGAACTTTTCTGTTGGGAATCGGCAGTTCGGCGAGTTGGACAAGATGCTGATCCAGCCATTCACCGTAGGGCTGGCGGGAGGCATAGTAACTCTTAATATCCTCGTCCTCCAGTAGCTTTCCCCTGCGGGTGTCCGCCAGCAGCATTTTACCTGGCCGCATCCGATCCTTCCGGATGATGTGTTCCTCCGGGAGGTCTAAAACGCCAACCTCAGAGGAAAGGTACAGCCGGTTGTTATCTGTCAGATAATATCGGGAAGGGCGAAGCCCGTTCCGGTCCAGAATAGCACCGACCACTTCACCATCGGAAAAGAGAATGGAAGCAGGGCCGTCCCAAGGTTCCATCATGGTGGCGTAATAACGGAAGAGATCTCTCTTCTTTCGGGGCATGTAGGGGTCATTTTTCCAGGGCTCCGGGATGGTAATCATCATTGCAAGAGGCAGATCAATCCCATTCATTACAAGAAACTCCAACGTGTTGTCCAACATGGCGGAGTCTGAGCCTGATGTGGCGACTACAGGAAAAATCCTGTCCATGTTCTCCTGCAGAAAAGGGGAGGACATTGTCTCCTCCCGGGCGAGCATGCGGTCTACATTGCCGCGTATGGTGTTGATTTCACCATTATGAAGAATGTAACGGTTCGGATGAGCACGCTCCCAGGAAGGCGTTGTGTTTGTAGAAAAGCGGGAGTGTACCATGGCGATTGCAGAGCAGAAATCCTTCTTCTGCAGGTCGCTGTAGAAGCCTCTGAGCTGGCTTACAAGGAACATCCCTTTGTAGACAACCGTTCGGCTGGAAAAGCTGGCTACATAGGTATCACTGTTAGATTGCTCAAACTCACGTCTGACAACATAGAGTTTCTTTTCAAATGCAAGTCCGCGTGGGGTGTCTGTAGGCCGCTGCACAAAGCACTGCATGATAAAAGGCATGCATTTGCGGGCAACCTGACCGAGAATTTCCGGATGGGATGGTACAACACGCCATCCGAGAAATGGTAGTCCTTCCTTCTCGGAAATAATCTCAAACATTTTCTGTGCCTGTCGGCGGGGCAGAACCTCCTGCGGAAAGAAAAACATGCCGATGCCGTAGTCACCTTTTTCAGGGAGGACTATATTCTCCTTTTCGGCCGCCTTCCTGAAAAAGGGGTGACAGATCTGTGTAAGAATTCCAACGCCGTCACCGATCTCTCCCGTGGCATCCTTTCCGGCACGATGTTCCAGCTTCTCAATGATTTTCAGCGCATCATCCACAATCTCGCGGCTCTGGCGTCCTCTGATGTCGACAACTGCGCCAATCCCGCAGGAATCTCTGTCCTGCAGGTTTCCATATGAAAGCCATGTGTTATCACTCATATCTGATTCCTCCCAAGGGCGCGGTTCAGAGAAGCACGCACAAAACCTGTGAAGAGCGGGTGCGGTTTGTTCGGCCGGCTTTTGAATTCCGGGTGATACTGCACGCCGACGAAAAACGGATGATTATGAAGCTCCACGGTTTCAACCAGCTTGCCGTCCGGCGAAGTCCCACTGACAACAAGACCGGCTTTCTCCAATATGTCACGATACAGATTGTTGAATTCATACCGGTGCCGGTGTCTTTCCGTTATTATTTTTGTTTTATAGCACTTCTCCATCATTGTGCCTTCCCTGATCATACAGGGATAGGCACCCAGACGAAGGGTGCCGCCTTTATCAATATTGTCATTTTGGCCCGGCATAAAATCGATGACTTTATAGGGGGCATTCTCATCAAACTCTCGTGAGTTAGCCCCTGCAAGACCCGCTGCGTGCCTGGCAAATTCTATCACCGCAATCTGCATGCCGAGACACAGCCCCAGATACGGTATCTGTTCTTCCCGCGCATATCTTGCAGCAAGAATTTTCCCCTCCGTCCCACGGCAGCCAAAACCGCCCGGAACCAGAATTCCGTCCGCATCGCCCAGCAGAGATGCACAGTTTTCCTCTGTAACCGATTCCGAATCTACCCATCGCAGATTTATTTCCGTGCTCTCAGCGTAACCGGCATGTTTCAGAGCCTCCATGACAGACAGGTAAGCGTCATGGAGTTGGACGTATTTGCCCACTAATGCAATGGTAGTCTTATGCCGGAGATGGTGGATCGAGTCGACCATCTGCTCCCATGCGTTCAACTCGGGAGGCGGTGCTGCAATGCCCAGCCTGCGGCAGACCAGTGAAGAGAAGTTCTGTTTTTCCAGCATCAGCGGGCACTCATAGAGTACATCAAGCGTGCGGTTTTCAAGTACACATGCAGGCTGGATATTGCAGAACATTGCAACCTTGCGGAAAATCGCAGGATCTTCAATTGGAACGTCTGACCGGAGTACGATAAGATCCGGATGAATTCCCATACCCTGCAGTTCTTTGACGGAATGCTGGGTAGGTTTTGTCTTATGCTCGTTGCTCCCCTGCAGATACGGCACCAGCGTGACGTGGATAAACATGGCATTTTCTTTCCCAATCTCCAGCCCGACCTGACGGATTGCCTCGATAAAGGGCTGGCTCTCAATATCCCCGATGGTTCCGCCGACTTCGGTAATAACCACGTCTGCTCCGGTCTTCTTTCCAACATTATAGATGAAGGTTTTAATCTCATCTGTGATATGGGGGATGATCTGAACAGTGCTGCCAAGATACTCACCCCGACGTTCTTTGTTCAGAATATTCCAGTATACCTTCCCGGTGGTCAGGTTGGAGTATTTGTTCAGATCTTCATCGATAAAACGTTCGTAATGGCCCAGGTCCAGATCCGTTTCTGCACCGTCTTCCGTTACATAAACCTCACCATGCTGATACGGGCTCATGGTTCCCGGATCAACATTGATATACGGGTCAAGCTTCTGGGCGGCTACCTTAAGGCCTCTCGCTTTGAGAAGCCGGCCCAGAGAAGCGGCAGTTATGCCCTTCCCCAGACCGGATACAACACCGCCTGTAACAAAAATATATTTTGTCATGGCTTCTTTTTCCTTTTCTCACATGCCGCTTTTGCCGTAGTTGGACAGTACACGGGCAGACGGATCGTCCACATTGCAGCCTTCCCATTCTTTGTTCGGCATCCAGAAATCCTTTACCATCTTTGCCTGACCGGGATAATGCTTCTCGAAGATTTCCCGGTAGAGGAGGCTTTCTTTGGTAAACGGCCGGGCAAAATCATATGCTTCGCGTTTTTCCTCAAATTCCGCATCTGTGTAAAGACTGTTTGCATATTCCTTCAGGTCATCTACCATGGAATGGCCGACTGCGTCGGAAAATGCAGCCTTTTGTCGCCAGAGGATGGAATCCGGCAAAAGCCGGTCTTTCTCAAAAGCCTTTCTCAACAGATATTTACCCATGCCGTAAGTGTTGATTTTCAAAGCCGGGTCGATAGACATGACATATTTTACAAATTCCAGATCCCCGAAGGGTACACGAGCCTCCAGAGAGTTGACGGAGATGCATCTGTCAGCCCGCAGAACATCATACATATAGATTTCATCAATCCGCTTTTTTGCCTCCTGCTGGAATGCCTCGGGAGACGGTGCAAAATCGGTATACTTATAGCCGAACAGCTCGTCGCTGATCTCGCCTGTCATAAGCACACGAATGTCTGTCTGCTCATGGATGGCTTTGCAGCACAGATACATTCCCATGCTTGCCCGGATAGTTGTGATATCATAGGTGCCCAGCATGGCAATGACCTCTTCCAGGGAATCCAGTACCTGCTGGCGGGTCATATAAACTTCCGTGTGCTCTGCACCGATATAGGAAGCGGCAAGCCTGGCATATTTAAGGTCAATGGCGTCAGTGTCCATTCCGATAGCAAAAGTCCTCACATGCCTGCCGAGTACTCTTGACGCAATGGCACATACCAGGCTGGAATCTACCCCGCCGGAGAGCAGGAAGCCCAATGGTGCATCAGCATCAAGACGCTTATCCACGCCGAGAATCAGCTTTTCACGGATTTTTCTGCAGATTTCATCCAGATCACCGGTGATATAGTGATCTACTGTGGTCAGGTCTGCATAACGGACGAACTTCCCGTCTGCAAAATAATGTCCGGGAGGGAAGGGAATAATCTCATCACAGAGCCCAACCAGGTTTTTCGCCTCACTGGCAAATACCAGGGAACCATCGTCCAGCTTGCCATAGAACAGCGGGCGAATGCCGATGGGATCCCGTGCAGCAATCAGAGAATCCTTTTTGCTGTCATAGAGAACCATGGCAAACTCAGCATCCAGCTTGGAAAACATCTCCAACCCGTATTTGTGGTAGAGCGGAAGGATTATTTCACAGTCGGAGTCACTGATAAAATGATATTCCTTCGATAACTCCGCCTTCAGCGGGCGGAACAGATAGAGCTCACCGTTGCAGACACACATGTCTCCATCCAGATGAAATGGCTGCATGCCTTCTTCATGTAATCCCATAATAGCCAGCCGGTGGAAGCAGAGCATGCCATTCCCGGCCTTTTCCATGCGGCTCATGTCAGGGCCGCGGGATTTCGTCCGATCAAAAAATTGTTTGATGTCCTCTTCACTGATGGAGGAAATCGAGGTGAATCCCATAATAGAGCACATTGTCCTTACCTCCTGTTTGCTGCACGCCTGCTCTGTTATACACCGAAGAGCAGATCGCCGTAGGTCGGGAAGGGCCAGTAGCTCCTGGCGGTGAGTGTTTCTGCTTCGTCACATGCCGTGCGCAGTTCGGCCATTTTCGGAATGATAATATCTCTGATGTGGACGGACTGGAAGGTCACATTTTCCAGACTGTCCAGTTCGGTTATATCTTTTTCCAACTCCTCTGCCGCCTGATCTATGCTGTCTGACAGGGCACCAAGACGTTTGAGAAGCTTTGTTTCATAGGCACATGCTGCGGAGGGATCCAGAGTCTTTCGTTTAGAAACGCCTTCTGCAGCGGCATTGCTGTAAGCCATCACAGCAGGGAGAATTTCTTTCCTGGTCATATCTGTCATGGTGAGCGCTTCGATACGGACCGTGCGCACATAGTTCTCCAGCTGAATCTCATATCGGGAGCGTAATTCACTCTCGGCAAACACACCCTGTTCTGTCAGCATGCGGATGTTTTTCTCATCTAGCAGCTTCTGCAGAGCATCCGGAGTTGTGCGCAGATTCAGCAGTCCCCGCCGGTTAACAGCTTCCTGAATCCATGCATCCTCGTATCCGTTTCCGTTGAAGATAATGCGTTTATGGGCGATAATGGTTCTCTTAATCAGTTCATGCAGGCAGTCATTAAAGCTTTCGGCCTTTTCCAGTTCATCTGCAAACTGCATCAACGCATCCGCTACCGCTGCATTGAGCATCATGTTCGGGCAGGCAATGGAATCATTGGAGCCAACCATGCGAAATTCAAATTTATTGCCGGTAAAGGCGAAGGGGGAGGTGCGGTTCCGGTCGGTTGTGTCACGGGGGAACCGGGGCAGAACATCGGACCCGAGGCGGATATGCTTCCGCTCAGCTCCTTCATAGGGTGCGTCTTTTTCAATTGCATCCAGAACGGCAGTCAGCTCGTCGCCGAGGAAGATGGATATCACAGCGGGAGGAGCTTCGTTTGCTCCCAGACGGTGGTCGTTGCCAGCGGATGCTACACTGAGTCTCAGCAGATCCTGATAATCATCTACAGCCTGAATTACGGCCATCAGGAAGAGCAGAAACTGCGCATTCTCGTGTGGGGTTTCACCGGGAGAAAGCAGGTTGATACCAGTGTTGGTAGACATGGACCAGTTGTTGTGCTTTCCGCTCCCGTTGACGCCTGCAAAGGGCTTCTCGTGCAGCAGGCAGACAAGTGAGTGCTTTCTCGCTACCTTCTTCATAATCTCCATGGTAAGCTGGTTTTTATCAGTTGCCACGTTGGTGGTGGTGTAAATCACCGCAAGCTCATGCTGTGCCGGGGCGACCTCATTGTGCTCTGTTTTGGCATAGATGCCAAGCTTCCACAGCTCTTGGTTCAGTTCTTCCATAAAAGCCTGTACCCGGGGCTTGATTGATCCGAAGTAATGATCGTCCAGTTCCTGCCCTTTCGGTGGTTTCGCTCCAAACAGGGTTCTGCCGGTGTAAATCAGATCCTTGCGTTTCAGGTACATATCCCGATCCACCAGAAAATACTCCTGCTCAGGGCCCACATTGGTAATCACCCGTTTGACATCGGTGTTGCCGAACAGGCGCAAAATACGCAGAGCCTGCCGGTTCAGCGCCTCCATGCTGCGGAGCAGCGGGGTTTTTTTATCCAGGGCCTCGCCGCCATAAGAGCAGAAGGCTGTCGGAATGCAGAGTGTTTTCCCTTTCAGAAAGGCATAACTGGTGGGATCCCATGCGGTGTACCCTCTGGCTTCAAAAGTTGCCCGAAGACCTCCGGAAGGGAAGGAAGAGGCGTCCGGTTCGCCTTTGATCAGTTCTTTCCCGGAAAATTCCATAATTGCCCGTCCGTCCGGGGAGGGATTAATGAAACTGTCATGTTTCTCAGCGGTGATTCCGGTCAGCGGCTGAAACCAGTGTGTGAAGTGCGTAGCGCCTTTCTCAACAGCCCAGGAGCACATAGCAGAAGCAACGGCGTTGGCAAGCTCCGGGTTAAGGGGGGATCCGTCTTCTATTGTCTGATGAAGCGACTGGTAGACTTTTTCTGGCAGCCTTGCACGCATTACCTTGTCATCAAAAACGTTACTGGCAAAAACATCCGGTATAAGGTCCATGGTTTCATTCTCCTCTTCTTAACAATAAAAAAGAGACAGCGGCGTAAGGGGATAATTGCCCCTTTTGAGACACCGTTGTCTCTTAATGGCATGCATCATACGCTTTTTGTTGCCGACTGTCAACGAATGATTTCCGTATGAAAATGATTCATTCTGCAAACCGTCAGGAGCATAATCCGAGCTTGCACAACAGTTTGCGCTGCGATAAAATAAACAAAAAACGAGGAGGACAGCCGTATGAAATATACTCCGGAAGAAGTGCTGCTTTACCTGAAGGAGGAAGACGTCAAGTTTGTGCGCATGTCTTTCTGTGATCCCTTCGGCCGACAGAAAAATGTGGCGATTATGGCTGATGAACTGCCGCGGGCGTTTGAATACGGCATAGGTTTTGATGCCTCCGCTATCGATGGGTTTAACGGTGAAGTACGTTCTGACCTTTTTCTGCAGCCTGATCCCTCTACATTGGTGGAGCTTCCGTGGCGTCCGCAGCACGGTAGAGTTTGCCTGATGTTCTGTAATATTTTCCGCCCCGACGGATCTCCCTTCCCATCCGATACCCGCCGTATTCTGGCACAGGCTGTGCAGTGCGCCGAGAAAATGGGATATTCGTTTGCCTTCGGTACAGAAATGGAGTTTTATCTCTTTAAGACGGATGAAACCGGAAATCGTACCATGGAACCGCTCGATCAGGCTGGGTATATGGACATAGCGCCGGATGACAGGGGAGAAAATGTTCGACGTGAGATCTGCCTGACGCTGGAGCGGATGGGGATGCACCCGGAGGCATCCCACCATGAGAGCGGACCGGGGCAGAATGAAATTGATTTTCGTTATGCCGATCCGATTTCTGCGGCAGACAATGCAGTGCTGTTTCGCAGTGTGGTGAAGACCATAGCTTCTTTAAACGGACTGTGGGCTGACTTTTCACCCCGGCCTCTTTCAGACTTCGATGGAAGTGGCATGCATATCAATATTTCAGCCCGAAAAGACGGAAGAGAGATGTCACCCCTTGCACTGGTCCCGGGCTTGACAGATAAAATATGCGAGATGACGGTTTTCCTCAATGCCGCAGAAAATTCCTATGCCCGCCTGGGGCGGGATAAAGCACCTGCTTACGTTACCTGGTCGGAAGAAAACCGTTCCCAGCTGATCCGTATCCCTGCTTCTGCCGGAGAATACCGCAGGCTGGAGCTCCGCTCCCCGGATTCTACTGCGAATCCGTACCTTGCCTTTGCCCTGATTATTCATGCCTGTCTGGAAGGTATTTCAGAGGGGCTTCCTCTGCCGGAAGCTGCCGATTTTAACACATTGCACGCAGCTGCTCAGCTTCTTCAGCCTTACAGAAAGCTGCCTGCCTCACTTGCTGAAGCACGTTCGGCGGCAGCTGAAAGCAGTTTTATTCGCGCTGTTCTGCCGGAGGAAGTAATCTCTGCCTATTGTGTTTAATTATACTCCCGTCCTGACGGGTAAATAATGGAGAAAGGGGGAGAATCGGATGGTTTTTCAGGCCAACACGTACAGCGTGCTTTTGGTATCGGCTTCTGAGAAAAATGTTGCTGCTACCCTCCCGCTTCTCCCGCCGTCTGATTTTTACCCGGTTGCGGTAGCAGGCAGCGTAAATGAAGCCCGGCGCAGACTGATGGAAGAGAGCTTCGATCTTGTTATTATAAACTCTCCTCTTCCTGATGATGCAGGGATCCAGTTTTCGATGGATGTATCTTCCACCACAGATGCAGGGGTGATGCTGATGGTAAGGAGCGACATCTATGAGGACACTTATTACAGTGTGTTGCCTGCCGGTGTGGTAACGCTCTCCAAACCTACCAGCATTCAGATGGTCTCGCACAATCTTAGGGTGCTCTGTTCTATCCGGGAAAGGCTTCGCAGTGTAAAGAAGCAGCAGAACACAGTGGAAGAGAGAATGAAAGAAATCCGTCTGGAAAACCGGGCAAAACTGCTGCTGATCCAATGCCTGAGCATGACCGAAACGGAGGCACACCGTTACATACAGCAGCAAGCCATGGATCGGCATCTTTCCAAACGGGAAGTTATTGAGAATATTATCCGGACCTATCATCCGGATACCTGAAACGAAAAAAGAAGTGCTCCCTGCAGATCAAAACCTGCAGGGAGCATAGCTTCGTTTTGAGGGACAGTTTTTTCGGTGAGTCACAGATATTTTGTCTCTGCCGGAGGGAAGTATTCCTTTTCCGGCATCTGATAAATCTGCCTGCCCTGACGTTCTTCCTCCTGGCAGTCAGTCACATAGTTGATGAATTCCTGCACCAGTTCTGTGCAGTGCTGATCAAGGTTCCTGACAAGGAAGTACTCTATCTGTCGGGAGCTCTCTGTAATAATCTTCTTTACCAGATGCTCGTTTGCTGTATAGGTGGTGAGTGGATAAATGCAGATTCCTACGTTCTGTTCGGCCAGAGCAACCGCGTCAATATAGCTGGATAGCTCACAGACGATATTCGGTTCCTCACCGATCTCTTCAAACCAGTTCCTGATGGCAATTGCTCTTGAATGACGGCTCGGGACGATCAGAGGTTCGCCTGCCAGGGCTTTCAGCGGGATAAACTCACTTTTATCCTGCGCAAGAGGATGCTTGGTGGAGATAATGGCAACCCAGGGCTCGCGGCCGACAGAGATGCCTTCCAGTTGCTCAGTGCTGTAAGGTGCAGCAATCAGAGCAAGATCAGCTAAACCGTGCTGCAGACGCTCAATTGCTTCATCGCCGTCTCCGTTCCAGAGGCGGAAAGTTACCTGCGGAAATTCCATCCGGAAACCCGCAATCCATCTGGCAAGCAGATAGGGGGCACGGCCTTCTACCAGACTGATATTGATGCTGCCGTTCAACCCCTCCAGAGAGTGCATTTCCAGTTCCGTCTGCTCTGACAGCTCAAGAATCTGCTTTGCCCGGCGAAAAAGCAAGGCCCCGGCATCAGTCAGCTGCAGGCGGCGTTTGCCACGGATAAACAGCTGTACACCCAGCTCCTGCTCAAGGCCTTTGATCTGGCTGCTCAGTGGAGGCTGGCTCATTCCGAGCCTCTCCGCAGCACGGGTCATGTTCATTTCCTCTGCTGCTGTGACAAAATATTTCAGTGCACGTAAATCCATTCTTACACCCTCTTCAATACCCCTGTTAAAATTTTACGCGGCACATTATAACACACCGGAACGAAACACACAACATTGTTTTTTGATATAAAAATCGTATTACTCCACTGATTGACAATGGTTTTCCAATGACGTATAATCTCTGGCATATTCGGACAGCAAAGGCGCTGTGCTTGGAGCACGTCGCCTTTGCTGTACTTTTTTAGGAGGAAAAACGTATGAAACAATCCAGATTACTCAGTGTTCTCCTTGCACTTGCCCTGCTCTTCGGCACACTGCTTGCAGGTGATGCAGTATTCGCAGAGGAGGATCCGATCATGATCGGCGTGATCTCGCCGAATACCGGAGCACTCGCTGCATACGGCACCGGAATTGTTATGGGAGCTGATCTTGCTGTGGAAGAAATTAATGCAGCAGGTGGCATCCTCGGCCGTGAGGTTCAGTTGATCAAGACTGATGATCAGAGCGACCCGACAGAATGCCTGAATTCCTTCAACTCCCTTGTGGCGAAGGGAATAGGCTTGATCGTTGGTTCAGCTACTTCCGGTTGCACCTCTGCTATTACGGATGCGGCCAATGAGGAAGAAGTCTGCATCCTATCACCCACTGCAACCGCTGACTCTATTACAACAGAAGACGACTTCATCTTCCGTGCCTGCTATGCAGACAGTTTCCAGGGCGCTATTGCAGCAGCTTATGCAAAGCAGGCGGGTTTTGACAGAGTGGGTATAGTCTACTGCGCGGCGGATGTCTATTCCAAAGGCCTGTATGACTCTTTCTCCAAAGCATGTGAAGAATACGGCATTGAAGTGGCAGCAGCACAGTCCTCCGCCTCTCTTGACGTGCAGGACTATACCAACCAGTTCGCAGCTATGGTGAATGCAGGCGTTGAGTTCGTCTATGCACCTTACTATTATGATGTCATCGGCCCGTATGTGGTGCCTCAGGCTCGAGCAGCCGGTTACAACGGGATCATCATGGGCGCAGACGGATATGACACAACCCCCGACTATGTGGTGGCAGGAGCCGATCTTACAGCTTTCAACAATGTGTACTGGACCAATCACTATGATAGCCGATCTTACAGCTTTCAACAATGTGTACTGGACCAATCACTATGATCCTAGCGATACTTCTGAAAAGGTCAGCTCTTTTGTAAAAGCTTTTGAGGCAAAGTATGGTTCTATCCCCAGTGCTTTCGGTGCTACGGGGTATGACTGCGTCTATATGTACAAACAGGCAATTGAAGCTGCGGGTTCGGAAGACGCTAATGCCGTCCGTGATGCACTGGCAGATCGCTCTGCTGTGTATGAGTGTGTTACCGGCACATTCTCGCTGGATGAAAGCGGCACTCCGCTTAAGGGTGCTGCCATCATTTCTTTCCAGTCTGACGGCAACTCCGTGACATCCACGCTGATTGATGTCGTGACACAGCTTCCGTAAATAAACGGAGAATCCCGACAGCAAATAATCAGACGCCGGGGATAAAGGATTTCCTGAATCCCCGGCGTCCCGCATGGAAGAATAGGAGGCCGTCTGTGAATACTTTTTTTCAAACGCTGATCGTCGGGCTTCGGCTTGGCAGTATCTATGCCCTCGTTGCACTCGGATATACGATGGTATACGGCATTATCCGCCTGATTAATTTTGCACACGGTGATTTTATCATGGTCGGCGGATATACGATGATTTTTACGGTTCCTGTTGCACTACGCCTTGGTCTGCCGGCATGGGTTGCGGTACTGGCAGCAGTTGTTGTCTGTTCTCTGGTAGGCATCGGCACGGAACTAATTGCATATAGGCCGGTGCGGAAAAAAGGCACCAATATGACAGCTCTGATCACTGCCATTGCCATGAGCCTGTTCCTCGAGAACCTTGCCCAGGCAATTCCTTCCATTGGGCCGAATCCCAAAGTAGCCAGTCAGATCTTCAAGGCAGGAGGAATTCATATTGGATCGGTAACGATGGAGTATACCACCATTATTACGTTGGTGCTCAGTGCAGTCGTTATGCTGATCCTCTATGCATTTACACAGAAGACAAGACTCGGCCGGGCTATGCGGTGTGTTTCAGAAGATAAAGCTGCAGCTACACTGATGGGAATCAATGTAAATAGCACGATTCTGCTGACATTTGGCATTGGATCCGGGCTCGCTGCAGTAGCAGCGTTGATGTATATGGCTCAATATCCCAAAGTATATACCACGATGGGCTCATTATTGGGCTTGAAGGCATTTGTTTCTGCTGTTCTGGGAGGAATCGGAATTGTTCCTGGGGCTGTTCTGGGAGGAATCGTGATCGGTCTGGTGGAGTCCTTCACCACCACTTACATCTCCTCCAGCATGGCAGACACCTTTGTTTTCCTGATCCTTATCGTTGTGCTGATCATCAAACCTGCAGGAATTATGGGAAAGAATGTGGGTGAAAAAGTATGAAAAAGAGTAAAGTCGCAAGAGGATATTTTCTCAACACAGTCGTCATTATCCTGCTGTTTACAGCCTTTCAGATTTTGACATCTGCAAAAGGATCACAGGGATCCTTTAAACTGGTTCTGATCCCGAGTATATGGCAATGCTGCTATCTGATGGTGTTGGCAGCATCTCTGAATCTTGTGCTGGGATTCATGGGGCAGCTCTCTCTGGGACATTGCGGCTTTATGGCAATCGGTGCCTATACGGCTGCGCTTCTCAGCCTGGCCTGTGAGCGAGCGGAATTATTTGAGGGAAAGTCAGATCCCGCGTTTATTCTTGTCCTGTTTTCCAGTGTGATAGCTGCAGGGCTGATGGCCGCTGTGTTGAGCCTGTTGGTCGGTATTCCTGCACTGCGTCTGAAAGGAGACTATTTAGCTATTATCACCCTTGGGTTCGGCATGATTATTATCAACATCATCAATAACCTGCCGTTCTGCGGACAGGACGGTTTGGCGTTGGGATCTGCCGGTGCTTCGCTTTATAAAAACGGTCTCGGGTTCGGAAGTAAGGCAAAAGTGCAGTTTATCTGGTTTGCGCTCCTGGTCACTATTATTTCACTTGCCCTGATGTTTATGTTTATCCGCTCTAAATACGGCAGGGCGATCAAAGCCATCCGCGATGATGAGATAGCAGCATCGGCATCCGGAATTAATACTGCAAAATTCAAGGTGATGACATTTGCCTATTCTGCTTTTTTTGCCGGGGTTGCAGGAGCACTGTATGCCTGCACCAATGCTACACTTTCCACCTCATCATTTGCATTTACCAACGGAGGTATTCTAAATTCTACGTTCGTCGTGGTTATGGTGGTGCTTGGTGGAATGGGCTCTCTCACTGGCTCTGTGATTGCGGCTGTCATTATGTTCCTGATCAACTATGAAATCAAAAACGGTCAATGGGTCAGCGCCCTTCCTGCATCTCTCAGTGGAATTTTCGAGTATCCGATGCTGGTGTATGCGGTAGTTCTGATTGTAGTGATTATGTTCCGCCCGAAAGGAATCTTCGGAACCTATGAGTTTTCACTCCAGAACCTGATCCCGGATATCAGACGTGCTCTGGAAATGCACCGCACTGCTGATGCGGAAAAAAAGGAGGCGAATGGCAATGCCTGACGAAAGAGTACCTGTCCTGGAGACAAGAAAGCTTGGTATCACGTTCGGTGGCCTGAAGGCAGTTTCAGACTTCAACATCCGTATCTATCCGGGAGAACTGATCGGTCTTATCGGACCAAACGGAGCGGGAAAAACCAGTGTCTTCAATCTGTTAACCGGAGTCTACGCACCGACGGAAGGTACTGTCATTCTGGAAGGAAAACCTCTAAACGGCAAAAAAACCTATCAGTTTGTGGAAGCAGGCGTTGCACGAACTTTTCAGAATATCCGTCTGTTTAAACAGATGTCGGTTATTGAGAATGTGAAGACAGCCTGCACAAAGGATATTCATTACGGCCTCTTTGCCGCAAGCTTCCGAACACCGAAGTTCTGGCGGGCAGAAAAAGCTGTGACAGAAAAAGCCATGGGTCTGTTGAAAATCTGCGGTCTCACCAATGAAGCGGAACTCCCTGCGGCAAGCCTGCCTTATGGAAAGCAAAGAAAGCTCGAGATTGCCCGAGCTCTCGCAACAGATATGAAAATTCTACTGTTGGATGAGCCCGCGGCAGGTATGAACCCAACCGAGACTGCGGAGCTTCTTGCCTGCATCAACACGATCCGGGACAGGTTCGGAATTGCCATTCTCCTCATCGAGCATGACATGTCTCTCGTTATGAATATATGTGAGAAGATTCAGGTAATTGATTACGGGCAGACCATCGCATTCGGAACACCCGCTGAAATAGCGGCAAATCCCAAGGTGATCGCAGCTTATCTCGGCGAGTAAGGAGGGTTACCATGCTGGAAGTGAAAGATTTAAACCTGTATTACGGCGCTATTCACGCTCTTAAAGGAATCTCTCTGACAGTGAAGGACGGAGAACTTGTTTCTCTCATCGGAAGCAACGGAGCGGGAAAGACTTCAACCCTGCACGCCATCTCCGGCCTGCTGCCGATCTCCTCCGGATCTTTAACACTGGATGGCAGGGATCTTCGGAAAGTCCATCCGAATAAAATCATCAATCTCGGGCTTGCGCATGTTCCGGAAGGCAGGCATGTTTTTGCCCGTATGACAGTTGAGGAAAACCTGCTGATGGGCGCATATATTATCCGGGATTCCAAAAAGATCATGAAAAATCTGGAGAAGGTTTACAGCTATTTTCCCCGGTTGAGAGAACGCTATAAACAGCTGGCAGGTACTCTCTCCGGAGGGGAGCAGCAAATGCTTGCCACCGGTCGTGCCTTGATGACAGATCCGTCGATACTCCTGATGGACGAACCGTCCATGGGCCTTTCACCTCTGCTGGTGAAGGAGATCTTTTCTATTATCCAGACGCTGCATGACAGTGGAATTACTATTCTGCTGGTGGAGCAGAATGCCAAAATGGCACTTGCGGTTTCAGACCGGGCATATGTTCTGGAGACAGGGAAGATATCTATGAGCGGGCCGGCTTCGGAACTCGCCAATGATGACCGAGTCCGCAAGGCGTATCTCGGTGCGTAAGGAGAAAATGTATGAGAAGAATAGTCATTACAATTGCCCGCGAGACGGGCAGTGGCGGACATAACATTACCCGCAAACTTTCGGAGAGAATTGGAATACCCTATTATGACCGCGACCTGCTCCGGAAGGCATCAGAGGTTAGCGGCATACATGAAGGGCTTTTCGGCGCAGCCGATGAGAGAATCGGCTTTCGGGAAATGATCTCTGCGGCAGAAAAGGTCTATACCGGGGAAATACTCCCTCCGGACAGTGATGATTACATTTCAACCAGAAATCTGTTCAGTTTCCAGGCAAAGATCATCAAGGAACTTGCCGAGGAAGAAAGCTGCATTATTCTCGGCAGATGTGCAAACTATCTTCTCCGGGATCGGGATGACATCCTGCGGGTGTTTATCCATGCCCCGCTGGAAGCAAGGAGAGAACGTATCGCGGAATATTCCCTTTCATGGTCAGAGCGGGAGATCCTGCGGCATATCCGCACGGAAGATAAAAGGAGAGCAGCGTATTATCATTACTATACCGGGGAGGAATGGCGAGATGCTTCAGCATATGATCTCTGCCTTGACTCAGAACGGCTGGGAGAAGACGGCTGTGTGGAGCGTATTCTCAGTATTCTCCCGTTTTACAGCAGGGAGCAGGAATAGACAACCATAAAACAGAGCACCCGGCTGGTCAATTCACATCCGGGTGTCTGCTTTATCCTGTTAGAGTGCTGCTTTTTGGTTAAGAAGACTGCTCAGCCGCTCGCCGACGGCACCACCGGGGTGGATAGCAGCAAACTGGGCGGCCTGAAATCCGGTTTCCTCAATCATGGCAGCCTGCAGCGCGTGAAAGAGAACACAGCACACGGTGGTAGAGGTGGTTCCCTGAGCGTTCCACTTGTCGGTTTCCCTGGTTACCGTGATTCTGAGCACCACATCCGATGACTTTGCAATGGGCGATTTCAGATTTTCCGTAACGGAAATGATCTTTATTCCCTTCTCCTTGCAGAGCTCGACGATGGGGATCAGTTCGCTGCTCTTTCCGCCTCTTGAGATGACGAGCATCACATCATCCTTCTGCAGAAAACCGATAGCCCCATGCACGGCTTCGGCAGGAGAGATAAACCTTGCCGGCCTTTCCATGCAGCACATCAGATGGGCAAAATGTTGTGCTGCTATCCCGGAATGTCCGCACCCTGTGGCGGCAATTTTCGGGGCGTGGATCAGCATATCAACAGCTGAGCAGAATGCATCCTCGTCCAGAGTTGACTTCATTTTTGCAATGCAATCGGCTTCTATCTCATAGGCGTTTCTTGCCGCCTGCAGAATAGTATCTCTTGTGCTCATGCTTTCTCTTCAATCCTGTTCAACCGTAGCTGGACTCCATCTGAAAGCTCATCCAAAAGCCCCAGATCATATACCGTCTGGAAGACTGTATATCTTGCCCGTACTTCTTTACAGTAGAGAAAAGTGTCCTTCAGTGTGGCAGCATCGATGCCTATCGCGGAGGGTAAATACGGGCATCCGATCTCTTTCAGCAGATTCATGAGATATTCTGCCGAGGGCATCGTTTTTAACTGTTCGCAGATCTCCTGCCAGTGTTGCTGCATGCTGTCGATTCGCCTCAGACAGTTCTCAGGCGTGTTCTTTCCGGCGCTGTTCTCTATTTCAATTACCTCATCGGCTGCTGTTCCGTATGTTCGCCGGATTTCTTCTTCCCATCGTTTGCGGTCAAAACGCTTCACAAAGTCTCTTGCACGGTCAAAATCGATCTCTTTCTGCAGAAGTTCCTCAATCAGCATCAGCACCAGCACCGTGCCGACGGCTACCTGCTCTCCATGCATTGCATGCTGCATGCCACGCTGCTCCATTACGGTTTCCCAGTAGTGTGACATGTGATGTTCTGCTCCGGATGCGGGGCGGGAATTCCCGTACAGGCTGATGCTTGCACCGGAAAGAACAAGCCCGTTCATAACGTCACCCAGTGCATCGGGATCCCGATCCTTAATCCTTGGGGCAATTTCCAGCACATGAGCAAGGCAATCCTTTACAAGATCTGCAATGTTTTTGCAGTAATGTTCTCCGTTGATGATCCTGCCCAGTTCCCAGTCATTCTGACAGGTGATTTTGCCGATCAGATCGCCGAATCCTGCAACGGTCATCCGGTATGGAGCGGTTTTGAGGATATCCGTATCGCCGATGATCAGCTCGGTTGTGTGAGCCTGCATGGTTTTTTTCAGGTTGTTCACATTCATAATCCCGATTGACGCGGCAAATCCGTCCATCGGAGCACCGGTCGCTACCGTGAAACAGGGCAGTTTAAGCTTGTAGCTGGAAAAACGGATCATATCCGTGATTGACCCTGTCCCCACGCCGATCATCACATCGCAGTCCTCGGGAAGATTCAGAACAATCTCTCCCAGCGTTGCTTCGTCAAAACCGGTGTGCTTCAATATCAGTGTCCGGCTTTCAACCCCGGCTTCATGCAGAAGTGTGGCACATTTTTCTCCTGCTATCCGGTGTGTTATTTCATCGCAGACGATATAAGGGTGTGCATATCCGAATTTCCTGGTATAATCCGGCAGAGTACGGATTGCTCCCGGCGCGATCTCCACCGCACGGATCGGAACATAATGCTTGTGCCCGCAACTGCACTGAAGCTCTGTTGCCAGATAGTCCTCCAGCTTATGGGGTTCGTCATACATCATTTGGCTCAAAACAGATTCCTCACTTTCCGATGCACTGTCGGGGGATTTCAGCCCTGGAGTGCATTTAATATCGGCATTTCTGAACAGAAATATACCACCAAATCCCCATTCATACAATACATTCTTATTCTGGAGTAAAAGGGCACCGCTTCTTTCGGAGCGGTGCCCTCTGAAAATCTGTGAGATTATTCGTACCGCAGAGCATTGATGGGTTTCAGCTTTGCAGCTTTATTTGCAGGGTAGATGCCGAAAATCAGCCCAACAGCAATAGAGAAGCTCAGGGCGAGCAAGGCAACAGAAGGGGAGATGACAAAGGTTACTTCCGTGACAAAAACGTTCAGCACAGATAGAATGATGATACTCAGCACCATCCCAATGATACCACCCATCAGAGATATAAATATGGATTCTATCATAAACTGGATAGTGATGTCGCTGCGCTGGGCACCGATGGCTTTTCGAATGCCGATTTCCCGGGTGCGCTCGGTGACAGAGACCAGCATGATATTCATAATGCCGATTCCACCGACCAGCAGAGAGATTCCGGCAATTCCTCCCAGCATAAGGGAGAGCGTATTCATGACGGTTCCCATTATGTCCATAATATCAGACATGTTGATGATCGTATACTATGACCTCAAATTCAAAGAGGTCAATGTTGGCCAGCACAAACGTGCTCTCGCTTTAACTGCCAGAAAACTGGTTCGGCTTGTCTTTCGACTGCTGAAAGACAACCGCCTCTATATCCCATGATGTTCTGATCCAGCATCATGATTCAGGCCCTGTTCAAAATTTCAGCGGGCAGGGCTGGCGTAAGCTTACCCTTGTCTGTCATTATCTGCCCTGCCTGGGCTTCTAGATTCGAATTCTTTCTTTATTTTCCTATAGACTTATTACCATTGGACTTTTCGAAGATTTCATACGTGCGGACTCCTTCTTGTTTTGAAAATTGCATTTCAATATAGCATATTTTATCAAATAAATATAAACAAACTATTAACTTTGCCGGAATGAATATAAGAATACACCGGTTCACTTGAGACAAAAACCGGTGTAAGAAATTTGGCATGCTGGTGCTCAGAGATATATTTCAGCACTTACAAAAAGCCTGTCTTTTTTCGACCGTCCGCCGATCTCGCTGACTCTGCCTTTGCCCTTACCTCGTACGGAGAGAATGTCACCTTCTTTGACGGGGGCATCCGGCTTTTCACATACGGAGTAATTGAGAGAGACAGCTCCAATCCGGATTAATTCTGCGGCTGTGGTGCGCGAAATGCCGAACATATCACCCGTCACTGCATCCAACCGAAGGCTTTTCACGGTGAAAGATATGTTCTTTACCCGTCGCTCGGGCACAGGCACGTCGGAAAGGGCGATCATCTCAGCCTTTACGCTGGTTCTTCCTACCTTGTCAAGATTCTGAGTGATCGCGGAAGCGACTGTGGAAAGACAGAAAACATAGGCGTAGTCATCAAAGAGAAGGATATCTCCGATTCTGTCCCGTTCAATGCCGAGGCCGAGTATAGCTCCCAGATAGTCTCTGTGTCCGGGAGAGCCAAAAAAAGCTTTGATTCGGATTGCCTTGATGGTATCACTTACATCAAAGTTTTCTGCATCCTGATAATAGGGGAGAAAAAATGCCACTCTTCTCTCACAGCCTTCTATTCCGCCGGATAGAAGAAGGGAAGTATCTCCCAGATCGAGTCTGGTGTTTTCCAGCAGATTTGTTTCTGCAGGGGTTAGAAAGAGAGAACTGGTGACATAGCCGTTTCTCTCACACCGTTGAGCAAGATCGCTTATTCTTTTCAAAAAATCATTCTGTTCCATAATCATGTATCATAATATATGAAAAAGTAGAGGTCAAGGAAAACATAAGCATGACAAACGAACTACAAATAGCCCGGACAACTTTTGTTGACATATTCTTCCCAATAAGGTAAAATAGAGTCACGTTATTCTACACGGAAACAATATGGAGATCTTGCATTAGGAGGGAGATATCTTGAAAGATCTGAAACATCTAATCTTTTTCGAGGATCTGCTTCAGGAAGCGAATAACGAGCTTGTCCGCAAAGGCAAGGAGGAAGGCCTCCGAGCTATCGGCTATACCTGTTATTTTATGCCTGAAGTGCTTCTCGATCTGCCGGGTTGCTTCTCTGTCCGCCTTCGTGCACCGCGTTGCACTTCACCGGACATCGCCACCTACTATCTGTCATCCCGTGTCTGCCACTATGCCCGTTCTCTGATGGAGCGTGCACTGGAGGGTGGGTACAATTTCCTCGATGCACAGATGGCAACAGAAACGTGCACGGCAACATGTCGTTTTCAGGAGCATCTGCAGCAGAAGCATCTGGATACGGTGCAGGATATGCAGATTATCCAGAATCCTGACTTTTTTGTCAGCTTCTGTGATGTGCCGTTTAAAAACACAGAAATCAGCTATGAGCATTTTCGGAAGCAGCTTCGTGCCCATGTATTGGATGAACTGACTGCCCACTTCGGCATTGATACTTCTGATGAGGCAATTCTCAAAGCTGTGGAGCAGCACAACGAGGTCTGTCGGCTGATCAATGAGATCGGTGATTACCGCAAGCTGGATAATCCCACAATTACAGGCTATGAGTTTGCAGTGATTCAGCTTTGCAGCCTGACCTGCCCGAAACATCTGATTCTCCCGTATCTTCGCGAGACCGCTGAAGAACTAAAGACCCGAGAGCCGGACGATAAGAAGCAGTTCCGCTGCAAAGCAGTACTGTGCGGGTCCGAAAATGACGACCCCGATTTTATCAAGCTGATTGAAAGCTGCGGAGCGCTTGTTGTCTGTGACAGATACTGCTACGGGGCGGTAGAGTCCCGTGTACCGATCGAAATCAAAGAAGGCCAGGATCCGCTGGATGCCATCGCCAGGCATTATCTTCTCACCAGCAATTGCCCTCGCTTTATGCCGCAGGATGAAATGCGCGGCAGGAAAAAACGTCTTGCAGAACTTTGCAAGGAGTATCATGCCGATGGGCTGATTGTGGCGTCCAACAAGTTCTGTGAATACTGGAGTTATGAGCGTGTGATTGACACAGTAGTCATGCGGCGTGATTACGGCATTCCGGTCTGCTCCATAGAGAAGGAGTATATCAATGCCGCTTCCGGTCAGCTTCGAACCCGCTTCCAGGCATTTGTGGAGAGTGTGGAACTAAAACAGATCAAGGAGGACAAGGTAGATGTTTGATAAGAAAAAAGTCAAGAAAGCCCTTCGTGATTTCTGGTACGGCAAACCCCACGGGGAACGCCGTCTCGGTGATATCCTTGAGGATAAAACCGGGCTTTACAAACACAGAGAATGGCGTGGTGTCAAAGACACAAGTTACTATTTCTGGAACATCTGGTGCTACAACTATTTCCAGATGGTAATGGACATTATGAAAAACGGCGGCCCCATTGTTTTTGCAAAGGGTCTCTGGCGTTACCGTTGGGTCGGACAGACCTATCTCCCGGTCCTCCACTGGTTTGACCGTGGCTTGCAGGGACTGCGCGGAGAAGCTATGAAGGCATCCGCCTGGCATTACCGCGGAATGGTTGCCACCACAATTCGTCAGTTCCAGAGAATGTTCGTCTGCGATGCCAAGATCAACGGCGGCAAAGTCAATGATGAGCATGAGAAAACCATTGCCATCAACGAGACAGTCTGGGGCGGCATCTTTTATCCGTGGGATGGGAAGCTTGTTTCTGTTCCGATGGAAATGATCCCCTACTTCGTCACATGCCATGTCAATTCCCACACTGTGCTGAATTACATCGATGCGGTTCAGTCTATCGGCCTTCCGGGTGACCCATGCCCCATGTGCCAGGCAGAGTCCGGCCTGTTTGTTCTTGACGACATGCCCGACTATGCCAAAGCCATGGTTACCTGCAATGAGGCCTGCGACGCCTCTGTTGCAACCTCCATTCTGCAGGACTGGTTCTTTGACAAGCCCCTCTTTGCACTCCCCATGCCCATGCAGTTTGATGACCCGTTGGTCAAGGAAAACTGCATGAAGGAGATAGAACAGTGCTGGCGCTTTATTGAGCAGCAGTACGGTGTCCCGTTCAGTTGGGACAAACTGAAGGAAAAGCTTGAGAAGCAGAATGAACTGCAGCGCTTCGAATGGGAGAAATGGGATGTAGCCTCTCACACAAAGAACTACCCCATCAACGGCGTTGCCCAGGCACTCTACCGCATTTACCAGACCCAGTACGGTGACTGGGAAATCTGGCATGAGGTGGATAAGAAGGTTCGCAAAATTATGGAGAAATGTGTCAGCAAAAATATCGACACCTTCCCCAAGACCCGCCACAGAGTGATCGCCTGGTCCTGTGCTCCGCTTTATTATTCCAACTGGTGCACCTGGGCATACAACTGCTGGGGGCTCAATGTGGTCATCAATATGGACTCTCTGATGTTTGATATGACCATCCGTACAGATACCTATGATCACGCACTGGAAGATATGGCCCAGTACCATATGTGGGCACCGATGCGCCGTATGGCAGTTGGCGGTATGAACCATATCTTTGAACTCTGGGAGAATATGGAGAAGTTCAATTGCGATATGGTCGCTATGTACGACCAGCTCCAGTGCAAGGGTATGCAGGGTGTTCACGGCCTGTTTGAGGATGAGTTCCGACGCAGAAATATTCATGCGTTCTGGCTGCCCCATGCACTGCCTGACAGCAGAACTGTATCCCGGGCAGAGATCCGTAACGCAATCAATGATTACATGACCACCGTCATGCATGAAGAGCCTCTGGATCCCTCTCTTCTTGACTTTGACGATTCCATGACATGGTAACGGAGGAAAGACGAATGAAAAAATGTGGATGTTCTCTGGGAAAAGCCCTCCTGAAACTCTGCCTGAAGCTGTTTGGAATATGCTTCGCAGCCCTCGCTGTGCTGTTCACAATTTTCTTCTTTGACCTGGATGGGAAACTCCTCTACTACGTGGTGGAGCCTTTCCTGAAAAAACACTACGACGATATGGAGAGAAAAGATACCCTGAAAGACCTCTATGACGTCGATAAATATCCCAAACGTGAATTCTGACCTCTCAGAAGACTGTTTTTCATCAGATACCCGTCTGCCTTGCATGACAGACGGGTATTTTGCGCTTTCTTTTTCCTGCGCTTTACGATATAATAAAAATATGATTTCCTGATGAAAGGCGGAGGCGTGTATGAAGCAGTATTTTGAAATTGTAGATGTAACAGCCAGAGAAGTGGTAGGACTCAAATTTGAGCCGACTGTTGAGGTCGAAATAACCCTGGATGATGAGACGGTGGGCAGGGCATCGGTTCCCTCTGGCATGAAAAATGCCAGAGAAGTATCGATCGCAGTGGATAATGTAAACATGGAGATTTCTGAGGCAATTCTGGCAATGAATGCGCTGGATCAGCCGTCTATTGACAGGCTGCTGCTGGAAATTGACGGCACGGACAATGCTTCCCGTCTTGGCGCGAATGCCTTGATGGCGGTTTCTCTTGCCTGTGCAAAGGCAGCAGCAGAATCTTCCGGCTTGTCCCTGTATAATTACATTGGAGGAGTCAATGCAAAGATGATACCGGATATGACAGATGCCGGTGAAGCTCTTTGCCTTTCTGATTTCCCGACTCTGACGCAGTTCCTGAATGCTGCGGCGACAGAGAAAAAAGACAGGAAAAAGCTTGTTATTTCTGCCGGAGATGGAGAAGCGGAGGACAGCGTTTTGGCGGATCTGGGTGTCGCTCTGAATGCTGAGGGAATTGTCTCTTCCTCGCCCGCTGTTTACAATGAGCTTATGAGGATTGAAGAAGAGCTTTTTGATGTTCCGGAATATCCGGAGCAGTGATTTTACAGTTGATTTCAGCCGGAACAGAAGACTTTGCGGAGAACAGGAAAAATGAAAAAGAAATTGGCTTTTCTTCCGTTCGTTTTGCTCTTAACCTTGGTTGTGACTGCATGCGGGGTGAAAAAGGTTCCGGTTTCTTCAATTATCTCTGGAGAGATACGAAACCAGGCGGGCAGAAGTTTCGAAGTTTCTTATTCCGACGAGGAAACACGCGCAATGTCCAATTATATGATGGAAGGCCGGTTTCTGCACAACGGAAAGACGCTTTACGGATCCCGGCATGATGAATCGGGGACGCCCTATCTCTGCCGGATGAAATTCACCGCCGGGGAAAAGGGAATGTACGTCCGTGAGACGAAGCCTCTCAAAAGCCATACAGATGCGAAATATCTGAATTTGATCGGAGATTATCTCTATTATCTTCAGACGGATTGCCTGACAGGAGAAACAGCTATTGCCCGTGTTGTGGCAGCTGAAGGATCGGGTGCAGAGCCGGAGATCCTTTATGCGGGAGCGTGTGACTTCCTCAACGTCAGGGGTGGGAGACTTTATTTCACCGATGCCTCCAATCATCTTCTGTCTATGGCATCAGACGGGTCAGACCTGCAGACAGTGCTTTCTGATAAAGAGATCTATTACCCGTGGTTCCTCTCAGACGATCTTCTCCTTTTTCAGGACGATGCGGACGGAGAGAGCCTTCACATGAGATATTTCCCTACGGGATTTGAGCTTCGAGTCGCCTCCGGGCGGGTCTGCTGCTTCGTAGTCAGAGACTCTGAACTCTGGATTGCCCGTGCGGAAGATGCCGGAAGTGAAAGATGCAGGCTTTGCAGGCTGGATCTGAATACATTTCTGAGCGGATTTGATCCGACGGCTCGTCCGGATGTCTCTTTTCAATTCCGGACGGAAGAATCTGCGGAAGCCATCGGCCCGCTATTCTCCATTAACGGCAGCCATATCAATGCATCCAATTATCGCATGGCCGATTTGGAGGATTGGCGCGCGCTCTCAGATGATGCCTGGCAGAATGGGTTCAAGGCTGCATGCCAGTATGTGTCTAAAGATTTTGAAATCTTTTATGACTATAACGATGAGGGGCTGATCACCGATATGCTCTTTTACGAGCCAGCGGTCAAGCGATCCGGTTTTATCGAAATTTATCGGTATTCGTAATAGGAAAAAGATATTCCATCCATATCAAAGCTGTTGACCGAGGGGAATTTTGGCGGGAATTTATTCTTTACACAGGCATTATCTTGTAGTATATTTTTAGAGTCGTTGTTTAACCAATTCTTTCTGTAAGGAGAAATGTCAATGAGTCGTTTAGTAGGTACCGTTTCCCGTGGAATCCGTGCACCCATTATCCGTGAAGGAGATGACATTGCAAAAATTGTTACGGAATCTGTCTTAGCTGCGTCTGCAGATGAAGAATGGGGTTTCCGTATTCGCAACAGAGATGTCATTGCGATGACAGAAGCGATTGTGGCCCGTGCCCAGGGAAATTACGCCACGGTTGATGACATTGCTGCAGATGTAAAAGCAAAACTCGGAGGGGAGACGATAGGCGTTGTTTTCCCGATCCTCAGCCGGAACCGGTTTGCTATCTGCCTCCGTGGAATTGCTAAAGGAGCAAAAAAAATTGTCCTGATGCTTTCTTACCCGTCCGATGAGGTGGGCAACCATCTGGTCTCTCTGGATGAGGTGGAAAAAGCGGGAATTGACCCGTTTAAGGATGTTCTCTCTCTGGAAAAGTACAGGGAACTGTTTGGCTATAAAGTTCACCGTTTCACAGGTGTAGATTATGTGGATTACTATGAAAAGCTGATCCATGATTCCGGCGCCGAGTGTGAAATCATCTTTGCCAACTCTCCGGCTGCAATACTGAACTATACAGACCATGTTCTCTGCTGTGATATCCATACCTGCCCGCATACAAAGAAGATTCTGAAAAACGCCGGCGCAGCTGTTGTGCTCGGACTGGATGAGATTCTGAACGCTCCGGTGAACGGCTCCGGATACAATGAAGACTTTGGCCTTCTTGGAACCAACAAAGCTACAGAGGATAAGGTGAAGCTCTTCCCGCGTGACAGCCAGCATATCGTTGATCAGATTCAGAAAAACATCCTGGAAGCGACCGGCAAACAGGTTGAAGTTATGGTTTACGGTGACGGTGCATTCAAAGATCCCGTCGGTGAGATCTGGGAATTTGCAGATCCTGTCGTAGCCCCATTCTATACAGCCGGGCTTGAGGGAACGCCGAACGAACTGAAAATCAAGTACCTTGCCGATAATGATTTCTCCGGGCTGGAAGGGGAAGCACTCAAAGAAGCCATCAAGGGCGAAATTGAGAAGAAGGATGCCAACCTGGTGGGTAAGATGGCATCGGAAGGCACAACACCCCGTCGGCTTACCGATCTGATCGGATCTCTGTGTGATCTGACCTCCGGTTCCGGCGATAAGGGAACGCCGATTGTCTATATTCAGGGCTATTTTGACAACTACACAACCGAATAAATAAAAAAAACAGCAGACAGATTGCTCTAGAGGCTCTGTCTGCTGTGTTTTTATTTTGGCGTCACGACAAGGAACTTCCCGTAACTGACGGCATTATATAGTTCATCGGGGAATCGCTGCATATCGTCAGCTGCAGCTACGTACACCGCATTCTCTGACGGATCAGGATCAGAAGGTATATGAAATGTAAAGCGATCATGAAATGCTCCGCTCTGATAGTATTTGGCATCGATATCCAGATAAAACAGAGAAAGAATTTCACTCACATGGGAAAAACCTTTATATTGTGCGTCGGCAGAGATGTAGATTTTTTCTGCATCGCTGCCTTTTATTGAGGTTACGGCAGTTCCAAAATCCTGCATGAAATCCTCGGATGCCTGCCGGGCATAAGAAGTGAAATATGTGAAAGTAAAAATGCAGAAAACTGTGAGATAGGCAGCCGGAAGCAGAAAACGGAGATAGCGGAGAATCCTGTTTTCGGAACAGATGTGAAAGACAGCATAGATGCCGGTTCCCGTGAAAATAATCAGAGGATAGAAGATCATGTTGATCCGGTTGATATTTACATTTGCGGTGATTAATCCTTCCGCTACAGCTGTCAGAAACCAGATTATGGTCAGTGCGGCCCCTGTATTCTTTCGGGTATGCCTGAAGAGAATGACCATTCCAGTCAGCATGAACGGAACGGAAAAAGGATATAGAGTCCCGAATCCTCGGATCTCATTCCAGGCAGGGCCTCTGTAAATCTGGAAAAGAATCTGGAAGAGAGCTTCGGCATTTCGCTGCAGCTGTGTCAAAGGCTCTTCGGAGAAAAACAGAATGTCACCGGAGCGCATCGAATAAGGAAAGTAAGGAATTGTGAAGAAAGGCGTTTCAATAGAGTTGAAGCCAAAGGCGTTGATGATCATGCAGGCAATAAACGGCCATGCCAGCAGAAAATACACCGCTGCCGCGAAACATGCCTGCCGGAAAGTTATCAGCTTCCTGCGCAGAAGCATAATGCATGAGAAAAGCAGAATGATCGGGACGGTGTAGATGGAAATCCCGTAACAGTACATGCTCAGAGCGAAAAACACCATGGAAAGATACAGAGAAGTTTTTTTACCGTCGCTTCCTCGATTGAGTAAGCAGATCCCCGCCAATAGAAAATGGGGGAAAAGATTACAGTCGATTGCCCACCTGCTCTGTATAATATGCCATGGATTGATTGCTGTCAGAAGAAACACAACGAAAGCGAGACGCTCTCCAGCGCTGTCTTTCACAAACAGATACACTAGACCAAGTGAGGCAAGGCTTACCAGCAGCATGGGCAGTCTTGCTGAGAATACCGAAAGCCCCCAAATCCGAATTGCAGGCACCATCAGATAACTCAGAAGTGCGCTCATCTGCCCGAAGCCCCATGCCGTCAGATGAACGGGATATTTCATGCCGAACCGGTCTGTTCCATAGTCGGCAAGGGCTTTCGCGTCCACGGCAGCCATGGCACCGTCCTGGTTCATGCCGCCGGGCACGACACCGAAACGGTATGTGCGAACGAGTATAGCCAGAAATATGGCAAAAAGAAACACAATTTTATAGATTTTTTTCTTGTCTATTTTCATATTTCTATTATACTATGGGTACGCAAAATGAGCAAGAGGGGGAGAGAATATGATTGATGTTGTCTGCATCGGACAGGCAGTTCTTGACTGTATAACAAGGGGGAAGGAATCAAGCCCCTACAGGCCGAACGTATACCGGGCGGAATCGATCCGGCTCCACACAGGGGGCGATGCCGTAAACGAGTCAATGGCACTTGCCGGAATGGGATTTCAAACGGCAATTGTCTGCGGCCTTGGATGGGATATTGCAGGGAATCTGATAGAGAATGAGCTCGCAAGAGCGGGCGTCAATACAGCCGGTATCCGGAGAATCGAGGGGATGGATACACCGATAGCAAATCTTCAGGTTGCTAAGGACGGCAGCCGGATTTCCGTAAACTCAGGTGCCACCAGACTACCGGGCTACAGAATCCTGCCGGAGGAGATTCCGGAAGCGAGCATAGTCTCTTTCGCCAGCCTGTTTCGCCCGCCGCTGGAGGATTATTCAGCTCTGAGGGAACTGATCCTTGCTGCCAGGGAAAAGGGAGCTGTCATTTGCGCAGACACGAAACTTCCGTTAACAGATACAGTTCTGCTGGAGAATCTGAAAGAAGTTCTTCCACTGATTGATTATATCTTCCCCAACGAGAAGGAAGCTGCTTATTATTCCCAAAAGGAGACATTTCCCGAGATGGCAGCTGAATTTCGGCGACTCGGTATCAGAAATGTGATTATTAAAACCGGTGCCGAGGGCTGCTTTGTCAGTGGACAGAAGGGAGAATTCTGCCTGCCGGCAGTTCCGGTTTCCGACGTGGTGGATACCACTGGAGCGGGAGATAACTTTGTGGCAGGGTTCCTTTCCGGTATTCTGAGAAGCTGCTCTCTGAAAGATTGTGCATCGCTTGGCCTGGAACAGGCAGCCCGATCCATCACACACACGGGCGGGGGAACCACACTGTAATAATTATTACCAAGAAAAACGGAGCGTAAAACACGCTCCGTTTTTAAACTATGGAATAATCCTTGCTCTGTCAGGGCCTATGCCACACTGCGTATAATGTGACAGTTTCACCGTTTGTAATGGTGTGCCCCAGTGTAGTGTCTGAGATTCTTGTTCTGTTGAGGAATGTCGGTTCGGATGCATTCGGATCTGTACTCCAGCCCAGAAAAACATAGCCTGAGAGACGGTAACTGCAGCTGGTCAGAGCATAGGTCCTGCCGAAGAGCCTGTTGGTAAGCGGCCTCATGGTTCCGGTCACATTCCCACGTCCTTGGGCATTCCCGTCAAAAATGATATCATATTTGCACTGTGACCATTTTGCGTACACGGTGATGGCTCCGCTGCTGTCCAGATTTTCATTGATGGTGATAACAGGCGTGCGGAAGGAAGACTCTTTATACCACCCTTCAAACACATAGCCTTCACGGGTAAGCCCCTGCAGCACAATTGACTGTCGTACGCTATAGCTTGTAGGATTCGGGTTGATGTCGGAAGCTTTGACGTTCCGATAAGTAATCCGGTAGGTTACCTCTGTCCACTGGGCGTAGAGGGTGATTACTGCACCGTTCTCCGAGGCGAGAGAGGTGACACGAGAACGGTTAACATAACCTGTGCCTGAACCATCCGGTGCGGTGTTCCATCCGGCAAAGGTGTATCCGGTGCGTTTGAAGGTGTTGTTTTTGAGGGAATAGCTTCTGCCGACAATGCACCCCTCCAGAGAATCCATCGTTCCGTACCCGCCGTTCGGCTCAAACCGGACGGAATAAGTGTAAGGTGACCATTTCGCATAGAGTGTCAGATTTCCGGAAGTTCCGTGTTCAATTGAAGTTACGGCATTGGCGAAGTGGGAATCGGTGTACCAACCGAGAAAGACATATCCGGAGCGGCTGAGCCCCGAAAGACTCTGTGTTGCATCCTCTGCAGTATATTCGGAAGGGTTCGTGTTTCCGTCTGTATCCAGCACATTCCTGTAGGTGATTTTATACTGGACCGGTGCCCACTGGGCGTAAAGCGTCAGTACAGCACCATTCTCAGATGCAAAGTTGGCCTGACGTGCTCTGTTGCTGTAAGCGGTTCCTGATCCGTCCGGCATGGTGTTCCAGCCGCTGAAGATGTATCCTGCCCGACGGAAGGAATTGGAGGTGAGTGTTACGCTGTTTCCTACAACCCGGTTTTCCATAGCCCGCATGTTGCCCGAGGTTGCTCCGTTTCCGTCAAATACGATGCTGTACTGATGAGCAGTCCATACAGCATAAAGAGTGACCGTTGCTCCGTTGGTAACAGAGAGGTTGGAGATAGCGGCACCGTCTTCATATAGTGCTCTTCCACGGGCGGATGTTGCCCAACCTGTGAAGGAATAGCCTTCTCTTGTAAACGTGCAGGTGGGTAGAGTATAGGTTGCACCGTAGTTACACATACTCCCTGCCATTTCTCCATTGCCTCCGTTGCTGTCAAAGGACAGAAGATAGGCATTTGTTGCCCAGATTGCATAGAGTGTGACGGTGCCGTCGGCATCTGCTGTCAGATTGCTGACGCTCTGCCTGTCTGTAAATTCAGCAGAAGAAGCTGACGGGCTGGTTGCCCATCCGATAAAGGCGCTTCCGTCCCGACGGAAACCATTGGCAGTCAGAGCAGCAGTTCTGTCATAGGTCATCGCCTGTGTCCGCTGATTGCCGGAAGCCCCGTTAGGGTCAAATACAACCGTATAGGTGTTGGCCTTCCATTTGGCGTAGAGAGTGAGATCACCTGTGGTTTCGGATGTGATCTTTGAAACCGCAGCGCCGGAAAGGGAAGAGGATGTATACCATCCGCCAAAGGTGTACCCGGCTCTGGCAGGGTCTGCCAGCAAGGTTTCAATACCTGCTGTGTAGGATGAGGGATTTGATGTTGCGTTGGTTCCGCCGTTGCATTCATAATGAACACTGAAGCTGAGTGCATCCCCGCATCTCGTACACACGCCGTTTGCAAAGTCATGTCCGAGAGCACTGACAACAAGCTCTTCTGCAGAAACAGGATTGACGTGCTCTTCTGTGAGAAAGATCTTGCCGCATTCATCGCATATCCAATGGGCCAGAGTGCCTGCTTCTGTGCAGGTTGCCTCAACCGCCTCATGGAAGGTAAGGGCAGTGTGTTTTTCTTCTTCGGAAGCTGAAGAGCTGCCGGAGTAATCATTATCCGGAACAGGATAGGAGGAACTGAAAGAAGCGTTGCTGAATTTATCCCCTTTTGAGGAATAGCCGCTTTGCTTGTGATTCTGCAGCCACCAGGTGTTTCCTCTTAAAAAGTAAAGATAAGAGGATCTCCCGGCATCCCAGGTCGCATCCAGATGGTAATACTTATTTCCTACCTGGGCAATATTCCAGGCGTGCATCATTGCCTTGCTGTCAATCACGCGTGCACGCAGGCCGGCCTCCAGGCACAGACGGTAAAAAGCAACAGAGTATCCCTGGCATACCGCTTTTTTCTGAACAAGGGCGGCATACCCGGAATATTTTAGAGTATAGGAACCATCATTTGCATGAGCATCGTCATAGGTGACATTGGAGCAGAGGTAATCGTAAATCGCTTTGATTTTCTGATACTCTGTTTTCCCGGAAAGATTGAGCTTGCTGAGAACTGCATTCACAGCGTTTGTCATTTCAGCTTCCTGAGTTGCTGTGGTATAATAGAGGGGGGCAAAATTGAAAAGATAGGAATACTGACCGGAGCCGTCCAGTTGGACCGGACCTGCGCCTGTGGCATTGTATCCTCCAAATTCATAGAGAAGGTAATCTCCCTCTGTAGGGACGCCGGTATGAGTAACCGCAGATGCATAGATATTGGAACACACCGTATTCCAATCGAGCTTTTCGGAAGACTGATAAAAGATCTTGATTTCTGCAGTTCTGGAAATCATGGCGGATTTCAGGGCACTGCCGGCGGACGAGGTATCCTTGTAAAAGGTATCGGCCGAAGAGAAGATAGAATTTGGAGCAGCCTGGAAGGTTACGGAATAGCCTGCCTGATTTCCGGTGTTCGCTTCCACATAGTCAGCAATTGTGTCTCCGAGTTGCTGAAGAAGATCAGCACACGCTTCCGGTGTCGTGGAGGCACCAGGGATATCTGCAGCATCCACAACTGCAGAGTAAATGGGATTGACCATCGTTACAGAGTGTACTTCCATATCGACAATCTGATCTGCTATGGGATCTGTTGCAGTCAGTACAATATCGAAATTCTGCTCCGGCTTATCCCATTCCACCCCAAAAAGGGTGTAATCTATGGATTTAAAATGGCCGCTTGCATCCTCAAAGCGGTATGCATAGATGCCGGGGGAGAGATAATAGATGTCGTAAAAGGGCTTCAGAGAAACCGGATCGATGTAAGGATCTATGAGTTGCCAGTTCTCGTTGTAAACCTGAAGTCCGGATAGATTCTCCGGCTGCGTGCCCAAAAACTGGACCTTTACAACAGAATATACGGTAACACCGTCAGCTTCCATCAATATCTCGGCAGAAGGGAGGGTGGCCGCAGCAGAGTCCACTGTCGGAGCAGGAGCGGGAGCAGATACAGATTCGGAATCCGGTGCAGAAGGCGGCTCGGGATTTGACGCATCTTTCGGTCCTGGTGTTGGGTCGGCAGTCGGCAGAGGCGTTGTCTCAACGGGTGATTCCTGCACATGATCGGAAGAAGGTTCCGAATAAGATTCAGAAGCCTGATCACCGGAGAGTTGAATGGAACCGGGCTGCAGCATATTATCGGATGTGTTGCCTGTTCCGTCACTGGTTACAGCCAAAGCAGGAACCTGCAAAAAAGAAAAGCATAATACAAAAATCAGAAACAGTGAAAGCCATTTCTTGCAAAACATCTCTGGATACCTCCGGGACTGAATGACTGGTGCAAGATCAGTTTCAGGCAGTGAGCCTATTTTCATATCGCATACTATACACTATTTGTCATATTTTTGCAATAAAATTTTACTAATTAGGAAATGTGTTTACAAAATAAAAACAGAAACGATATGCAGAACCAAATAATCCCCGGGAGGGGGTTCCGAAAATCACGAATTCGTGATATGATAAAATACACATACAGGTATTGATTCAAGGAAAGGCTGATTGAATATGCAGGAAGAAATCTATTTCCATGACCACGGGGATGGGGTTGTTCACAGCCATACAGGAAGCCCGGATAATGAAGACCATCACCCACATTCGCATTCCCACACGCATACGCAGACCAAAGTAGTTGTCAATCGGCTTGCCAGGGCAATCGGTCATCTGGAGCATGTGAAGCGTATGGTCGAGGACGGGCGTGACTGTACTGAGGTGCTGATTCAACTGGCTGCAGTGCGATCTGCTCTCAATAATACGGCTAAGATTATCATTAAAGATCATATAGAGCATTGTATTTCAGATGCGGACAGCGGGAATGAAGAGAGCCTGAAGGAACTGAATGAAGCAATAGACAAGTTCATATAGAATCAGCGGGTTTGCAATACGAATGATGCGTAGTGCAAACCTGCTTCTGATATATGAGTTTTTTGAGGAATAATTCTATTTCATGGCTGAAGAGAAATGGATTCTGTTGACTCATACGATGAAAAAAAGTATAATAAACAAACATGATCATGTTATCAGGGTGAGGTCAGGTTATAATGGATAACAGAAACAACAGAAACAACGGAACGTCCGAATTTTTTTCCTGGTTTATCATTGCGCTATTGTTCGCTGGGGGAGGCTGGCCTATTGCACTGTTCCTCCTTTTTCGCAAACTGTTCTCTTCTGATGTTCCGAGGGAGCAACGCAGGGAAGCCCCTTCTCTTACCAAAGAGCAGGAGCTGAAGCAGCAGCAGGAAGAACTGGAGAAAATGAAAAAGAAACTCCAGCAGAAGGAGACAACCCAGAAAGCGAAACAGGCAGTTCGTTCTATTCTGCAGTCTCCGAAAGAGAATAACAGCTCCTCCTGGCTGCTGATGATAGCCGGAGCTCTGATTATGGCGGGAGCTGTGTTCTGGGGGATTCCCACAGCTATTGAGGCAGGGGCTGCCTATTCCATCGGAACTGCGGTGGCTTCCTTGTTTGGCGGCGGATGCATGCTGGCAAGCGGTATTCTGATGAGAAGGGCTCTTCAGCGCTATTCTGCTTATCTCGCCATCATAGGCCCAAATGAAGCTGTAGAGATTGAGACGCTTGCAAAGAAGGTCGGGGTAAAACCAAAACAGGCAGAGCGAGATCTTCAAAAGATGATTGAGAAAGGCTACTTTGGAAAAAGTGCCTATATCAACAAAGAACTGGGCTATATTTTCATGAGCAGCAGAGCGGATGAAGAGCTCACCAGAGCAAGAGCTGCAGCAATGGAAAAAACCCGGGAGACTTCCAAAAAAGAAGCTGTCAAACAGAGTGCCGAGGCGTATGATCAGATCCTTGACAAAATCAAAGCTGTGAATGATCGGATTCCGGACCCGGAAATGACAGAAAAGATTAACCAGATTGAATCTATTACCAGGGAGATCTTTCGAGCGGTGGAACAGGCTCCTGAAAAGCGAGGCAAGATTGATCGTTTCATGAGTTATTTCCTGCCCACAACGCTCAAGCTCCTGGAGTCCTACGCCAACCTGGAGAAAACAAATATCGATGGCAAAAATATCAATCAGAGTATGCGCTCCATTGAGATTGCCATGGACACCGTGGTTGACGGTTTCCGGCATCAGCTTGATGAACTGTATAAGTCAGATGCTGTGTCCATCGAAACGGAAATTGACGTGCTCACAAAGATGATTAACCGTGAGACCGTTACAACCAGACAGGAGTTCGGTCTCGGAGGACAGGCTGTTCAGACGGCTCCCCAACAGAAATCACAGAAAGATTAATCGTTTTTGCATAAATAATTAAGGATAACATCCTGTGGATTTATCCTGAAAAATCATTACTTTCATACAAGATGCTGATTGACATTCTGGTCAGCTGATGATAATATGACGAAGATCGAATCTGTACGATCAAATATAAACATAGGAGTTAGTAAAATGAAAAAAATTCTTGCAATCACACTTCTTCTTTGCATGATGCTTGTCATGGGCGCATGGTCGGCTTCCGGGGAAGAGTACACTCTAGGTATGGGCGTTGTTGTCAGCACGGATTCTTCCAAGACCAACAATGCACAGGTTGATGCAACGGTTGCTGCCGTTGTTCTCGACAAGGACGGCAAGATTGCTGCCTGCCGTATTGACTGCGCACAGAGCAAGATGGATGTCACTGACGGCGAAGTCGATGCAGAGAAGGAATTCCTCTCTAAGGTCGAGCTGAAGGAAGACTACAATATGGTCAAGTTCTCCGATGCTACACTTGAGTGGTATCAGCAGGCTGCCAATTTCGAGGAATACTGTGTCGGCAAGACTGTTGAAGAGGTTCTTGCCGCTGAGACAGTTCTCAACGAGGAAGGCCACACCGTGTTTGTTGATGAAACACTCTATGCATCTGTTTCTATTTCTATCGCTGATATGCAGCAGGCTGTCGCCAAGGCATGTGCTGACGATCAGGCTGTCACCTTCACCGCCAATGGCGAAGTGACCTTCGGTCTTGCCTGCAACACCGAAGCTACCGAGTCTGTTGCCGCCACCGACGATGCTGACGGTGTTGTCAAAATGTACACTGATTTCGCAGCAGCTGTTGTAGATGCTGACGGCAAAGTCGTCGCAAACCTCCAGGATGCCATCCAGCCCCAGATCGTCATCGACGTTGACGGCGAGATTGGCGACATCACCTTCCGCGGCACCAAGCGCGAGCTGAAGGAAGACTACAACATGGTCAAGTTCTCCGATGCCACACTGGAGTGGTATCAGCAGGCTGCCAACTTTGAAGCCTTTGCCAACGGCAAAACGGCTGAAGAGCTCGCCGGTGTTGAGACGGTTGTTAACGAAGAGGGCCATCAGGTCTTTGCTGATGAAACACTGTACGCATCTGTCTCCATCAGTGTTGACGGCATGACTTCCGTTCTTCTCAAGGCGATCGATTACGCACGCTGAGTTTTATCCCCAAAAAACAGGAGATGGTTTCAATTCGTTTCGGCAGTCAGTTCCGTTTCTTCGCCCTGGTGATTGCGGCATCACTGATTCTGACAGGATGCGGCGGACCGGTCCAGGAAGCGAAAGTAATTGAGCCGAAAGGGAAGGTTTATTTCACCTATTTCGATACAGTCTCCTACATCTATGATTATTCTGGCGATTCGGCAGAACGGTTTGATGACCGTTCTGCCGAAACAGCGCTTCTGCTGGAAGAATATCACCGGCTCTTTGATATTTATCATGAATATGCCGGCATGAATAACCTTTGCACCCTCAATAAAAATGCCGGTGGAGAGGCTCTCGCTGTAGATGAAAAGCTGATCAATTTTCTCCAGTATGCCAAAGCAATGGAGGAACTGACCCACGGCGAGATGAATGTGATGCTCGGTGCTGTCCTGCGTTTGTGGCATGAGTGCAGGGAGGAAGCCTCATCTTCACCATCTGCGGCAAGAATTCCGACGGAAGAGGCTCTTCACGCTGCAGCCGAGCATACCTCAATTGACCTGTTGGAGATCGATGCAGATAATAAAACGGTGCGTATAGCAGACCCGGAGGCGTCCATTGACGTCGGCGCACTGGGAAAGGGTTACGCAACGGAAATGGCTGCCCGTATGCTTGAAGAACAGAACGCTCAGGGTTATGTGCTCAACATCGGCGGTAATATCCGCATTATCGGATCACGCCCGGACGGTACCGGATGGAAAACCGGGATCCGCAACCCGTCTGATCCGGATGGCGCTTTTGCCATGCAGATCTATATTGCCGACACTGCATGTGTCAGCTCCGGCGTATATGAGCGGTTTTTCGTTGCAGAGGGAAAACGTTGGCATCACATCATCGATCCGGACACGTTTTATCCGGCGGCTTATTACACCGCACTGACGGTCGTTACGAAGGACAGCGGCTTGGCTGACGCACTGTCTACAGCGCTGTTTTGTATGGATTATGAACAGAGCCGTGGTCTTGTGGATTCGCTGGATGGTGTTGAGGCATGCTGGTTCTTCGCAGACGGAGAATATCGTGAGACAGATGGTTTTGCAAAACTGATTGTAGAAAAATAGGTTTTTATTTTTTATAGGAAAGCAGGAATTAATCCATGGCTTTATTTACCAAAAAGATCTCAGCAGTAAAAGTCCCTCATCATAAAAATACAGCTGCTGTTGCATCTGTTGTGGCCCCTCCGCCTCCGGAGGTGCTGATTCCAACCAATATGCAGTCCGGAGATGCCTGTGTGCCGATTGTTTCTGTGGGCGATAAGGTAAAGGTCGGACAGGTTATTGCGAAGGCAGGCAGCAGAAATTCAGTTCCGCTGCATGCGACTGTTTCCGGCACTGTTACAGCCATTGAACCCTATAAGCTGACCGGGCGTGCCGCCGAGGCAATCCGGATCCAATCTGACGGGAAAATGGAACGTGACCCATCCCTCGCACCGCCTGTAGTAAAAGATCTGGACAGCTTTCTCCAGGCTGTTAACGATTCAGGTGTGGTTGGTTTGGGTGGTGCAGCTTTTCCGGTATGGGCAAAGCTGGATGCCATCCGGAAAAATCCCATCCCGACGGTGCTTGTCAATGGCGCAGAGTGTGAGCCGTATATCACAAGCGACCATCGCATGATGCTCGAGCATGCCGACTGGATCAAAAAAGGCATTGAGCTTCTGAAAGAATATCTCCATTCGGAAGAATTCATTATCGGAATTGAAAAGAACAAACCGGATGCAATTGAACATCTGACGCAGGTTTTTGCAGGGGACAGTGCCGTACGCGTCATGCCGCTGGAAAGTGTTTACCCGCAGGGTGCAAAGCAGGTCCTGCTCTACAATGCTACCGGCAAGGTTGTCGGCCCCGGTCAGCGTCTGGCTTCACTCGGCGTGATCATTATCAATGTGACGAGCCTTGCCATGGTGGGCCGTTATTTCACTGACGGCACACCTCTGGTGAGCCGCAGCATCACGGTGGACGGTTCTGCTGTTTCGGAACCGAAAAATATTGAGTTTCCGATCGGCACGCCCATTTCCTATGTGTTTGAGCAGTGCGGTGGCCTGAAGAATTCACCGCGTAAGATTATTTACGGCGGCGCTATGATGGGCAAAACGGTGACAGATCTGAATGCACCTGTCCTCAAAGCAACCAACGCCATCCTGGCGTTTGATGAGAAAGACAGCAGCAAGAAGCCTGCTGCTCCTTGCATTCACTGCGGCAGATGTGTGGAAGCTTGCCCGCTGAATCTGAATCCGACTGAGTTCTCCCATGCAATGGAAATCGATGACGAGGACCGTCGTGCGGAAATTCTGAACAGAGAACAGGTCTCTCTGTGCATGGAATGCGGTTGCTGCTCCTTTGTCTGCCCTGCCCACAGGCCGTTGGCAGAAAACAATACCGCAGCCAGAGGTTTTATCCGGAAATACAACGCTGCAAAGAAAGAAGGAGGGAAGTGATATGGAAGTGAATCTGATCTCCTCGGCTTCGCCGCATATCCACAGCGGTTCATCAAGCCGTCTCATTATGGCGGATGTGATTATCGCTCTGCTTCCGGCAGCTGTCGCTTCTGTGATCCTGTTTGGTACGTATGCACTTTGGATGATCCTTGTGTGCATTGCCAGTGCTGTCGTGTCTGAGTTTGTCTTTAATGCCGTTACCGCAAAAGAGCAGACGCTCGGGGATCTCAGTGCTGTCGTAACAGGGCTTCTGCTTGCACTGAATCTCAGTACCAATGTTGCACTCTGGCAGGGGGCTCTCGGAGCATGCTTTGCCATTTTTGTGGTAAAATGCCTGTTCGGTGGCATGGGTCATAATTTTGCAAATCCTGCCATTACTGCCCGTGTTTTTCTGCTTCTTGCTTTTTCATCCGTCGCCGGCGGCGCAAATCCGATCATCAACGCCGGGGTGGATGCTGTCAGCTCCGCTACACCGCTTGAACTGATTACACAGGGAAGCACCGATGCACTCCCGGCCCTGAAGGACATGTTCCTCGGGCTTCGCGGTGGAACAATCGGCGAAACATGCATTCTTGCACTGCTGGTCGGTTATGTCTATCTTGTTGCCCGTAAGGTGATTAAGTGGTATATTCCCGCAATATTTGTCTGCACGGTGTTTGTCTGTTCCTGGATCATTACGGGAAGCCTGAATCTTGCTCTTTATGAGATTCTTTCCGGCGGTCTTATCCTTGGTGCAGTGTTTATGGCGACGGATTATGTCACAACGCCGATCCATGCCGGCGGGCGCATGCTGTTTGCTCTCGGCTGTGGGCTGATCACAGTGGCGATTCGGTTTGTGTTCTCCTATCCCGAAGGCGTTTCTTTCTCGATCCTCTTTATGAATATTCTCACCCCGTGGATCGAAAAACTCACGCGCAACAGGCCGTTGGGAGGTGTCTGATATGGAAGGTAAAAACAATGGTCTTGCCAGGGGCATTCTGACCCTGATCCTGATTGTGGCGGTTTTTTCCGGCATTCTTTACGGTGTCAATGCTTATACTGCTCCGATTATTGAATGGAATGATAATGCTGCACTTCTGGCCCCTCTTTACACGCTTCTTCCCGATGCATCCGGCTTTGAACTCTTGTATGACTATACTGCTCCGGAAAACTCCTCTCTGAAGGATGTTCCGTCAACCGTCCGGTATATCCATGCAATTTCAGAAAACGGCGGATATGCGCTGCAGCTTTCCACCACGGAAGGCTTTACCGGAGACCCGATTGATCTTTCGTTTGCTGTTGACGCTGACGGAAAAATTCTGAACGCACAGGTCGATGCCTATCCGGATACCAAGGATATGGGTGTTGACGAATATCCGCTCACCTATATCGGGCAGGATTCCGCTCTTGCCGATGTCAGCATCGTTGCCGGCGTAACCTATTCTTCGTCTGCTTTCAGACGGGCAGTGGCGGATGGCTTCTTTGCTCTGACAGAGAATGGTCTTGTAGCCGAAGGGTATAAAGACCCTGTCCAGGCTTTAACGGAAGTTCTGCCGGTTGTTTTTCCGGGAATTGCCAATAATGCAGGTGTCGTCCAGACAGAGGAGATTCAGAGCACCGGAGACAAATTCAATTCTGCTATGAAATCGACCATCGATACCGGCGCTGCTTTCTTTGCAGGAGAAGGGGATGACCTTTATCTGATTACGGTCAATGCTTTCGGCACTGTCAAAGCCTATGATACCAAGGGGCGCGAGATTACAGATTCTGTTCCTGCTGAAGCCCTTGAACAGGCGAAGGCAGATGCTGCCGCATCTGCCAAAGACTTCCTGAAAAAAGATACCAGGGCTTTCAAAAAGCTGACGGGAGACGATATGGAGCTCACAGCTCTTTCTCTCGATACGTTCAACTCCGTGACGGGAGCTTACAAGCTCGTTTCCGGCGGAAATACCTACTACGGCTTTACCTCACGTACCTTTGGCTTCGGGGATATGGCAATCGTTACCCGTTATGTTCTGGATGAAAACGGAGCAATCGTGAAAATGAATGCGGATGAGCTGATCCTTGAAAAAGATTACTTCTCCAACTATACGCTGGACGAAACATCCTATAAGGAAGGTTTCCAGGGCATTACAGAGAGTACCTTTACCGGGGATGAGACGCTTATTACCGGAGCTACAATGACGTCGAATGCGGTGAAGACCGCTGTGCAGGATATCTTTGAAGCCTTTCAGAATCTCAAAGAGAACGGAGGGATCTGATTATGACGGAACATAAATCTTTGCGTATGCTTGCAGCGGAAAATCCTTCGATGATCCTTATCCTGGGAATTTGCCCGCTCTTCGGTTCAACGGCTGATGTCCGTGCAGCGCTTGGCATGGGCTGCCTTGTGCTTGTGGCACTTCTGGCTTCCTCGTTGATTATGGGGTTGTTGAAGCATTGCATTACCCGGCAGTTTGTCGTTCCTGCAGCTTTTCTGGTTTGCGCCGGTGTCGTCTCTGTTCTGGAGCTCCTCTTCCATGCATGGTTCCCGGGGCTTTATCAGATTCTCGGTGTTTATGTTTCTGTGCTTTCGGTCAATCTTCTGCTCTTCGCTGCCACAGCAGACAGCTGTGAGCAAAGTGTTGAAAAAGCGATCAGTCAGGCTCTGGTGGTTGGGCTCATTTTCTTAGCCGTTCTGCTGTCGGCGTCCGTAATTTGTGAGGTGTTTGGTAATGCCAGCTTTGCAGGGATTGAGATCCCTGCACTGAAAGATTACAAAATCAGTGTGCTGGTTCAGCCAGGCGGCGCTCTGCTGACAGGGGCGTTTCTCGCAGCGGTGCTGAATGCGGTGGCAGAAAAAGCAACCTCATCCGAATCCGTTTCTGATTGGTTTGCTTCTTCCTTCGGAAATGCTGAAAAAAAGGAGGAGAGTGAGTCATGATAGAAACCTATACTGTGAAATCCCTGATTCTGCTGGTCATCAGCGGTGTGCTGGCAGGCAACTTTGCACTGGAAAAGCTGATGGGTGCAGCTCCTGTTTTCGGCCTCTCCCGTAAGGAGAATAATCTCACAGCTCTTGGTGTCGGTGTGCTGGTTGTTATGCTCATTTCGGCGCCTTTACTCCGGGCAGTGAGGATGTTTTTCCTTGCTCCTGCAAATCTGCTCTTTCTGCAAAATATCTGCTTCACTGCGTTGATCCTGTGTGTGGCATATCTGGTGGCATGGCTTGCCGGTGCCCTTCTGAAACGGCCGATGGGACCATATTTTCTGATTCTTGCGGTTAACAGCGCTGTCTTTGGGCTGGCTGTCACTGCAGCGAGCGACGGTCTTTCTCTCACCGCAACAATGCTGACGGCACTCGGGGTCGGCCTTGGATATCTCTTCACGCTGTTTGTGTTTGCCGGCCTCCGGGAAAAGATTGATGATTTTTATGTGCCGAAGGCGTTTCGCGGCCTCCCGGTCCAGCTTCTGGCAGCAGCCATCATTTCCATGGCCCTGCTTGGTTTCAAATGAGTACCGATCGGAAAACATTCCGGCTTGATATTCTGCTGATCCTGTTTTTCCTTCTTCTTTCTGCTGCAATGTTTGTTTTTATGCACTTCCGGCAGCAGGAAGGTGGGTGGGCAGTCGTCACTGTCAATTCCAGAGAAGTAGCCCGTTATTCTCTCCTGCAGGATGGACGTTATGTCCTGAATAACGGGACAAACACGCTTGTCATAGCAGACCGTGCTGCATGGATGGAAGATGCACTCTGTCCGGATCATATCTGTGTCGATATGGGGAAAATCCGTTATTCCGGTCAGAGTATTGTCTGTCTCCCAAATCGCGTAGTAGTCTCAATTGAGGGCGTGTCAGGGGAGGCCGATCTGTATATCGGATAAAGCCTGCCCGCTTAAATGGGATGGAAACTTCCGGAGTCTTTTTCTTCCGGATCTTTCCATCCCTCTCTATTTCCTCAGACAGGAGGTTTTTTCATGAAAACCAGAAAACTGACATGGATGGCTCTTTCTATTGCCTTAGCCATGGTTATGTCTTTTATAGAGAGCCAGATCCCATCCTTTGTTCCAATCCCGGGGGTTAAAATGGGCCTTGCCAATATTGTTGTTGTGTTTGCCCTTTATCGCTTCGGATGGAAGGAGGCTCTCGGTATCTCGATGCTTCGCGTGATTCTGGTCTCGCTTTTATTTGGCCATCTTGCAAGTTTTTTCTATAGCTTTGCCGGGGCTCTGCTGAGCTTTGCAGGAATGGTGCTTCTGAAACATTCAGGCAGATTTGGTCATGTCGCTGTGAGCGTAACCGGCGGCGTGTTGCATAATATCGGGCAGATTGCCATGGCATGCATTCTGCTGGGAACAAACGCAATCGCCTATTATCTCCCGTTTCTGATCCTCTCCGGGACGATCGCCGGCATCCTGATCGGGTTGGTCGCTGCGATGCTTGTGAAGAGAATACCGGCGGATTGACGAAAAACCCGTAATATGCGCGGTTGACTTTATCTCTGATTAGGTATATTCTAACATTATAGGGAGTTTCGCTTGAAATCAGACCTAAAACATAATATAGGGGTATCATTAATATGAAAAGAATGATTTTCACACCGGGCAGAACCGAACTTGCAGGCAACCACACAGACCACCAGAAGGGCAGAATCCTTGCTGCAGGCGTTGCGCTTGGCCTTACCGCAGTCTATGAAGAAAATGACAGCTCCATAGCGAATGTTCGCTCCGTCGGATACGAACAGTTCGAAGTAAAGCTCAGCCAGCTGAATCCGGTCCCTGCTGAGTTTGGCAGCAGCAAGTCCCTCGTGCGTGGGATGCTGGCCGTGTTCCAGGAATGGGGTCTTCAGATCGGAGGATTCAATGCCGAGATTACCAGCACACTTCCGGCAGGATCCGGTCTCAGCTCGTCTGCTGCATTCTCTGTTCTGATCGGAAAGATCCTCAGTGAGCTCTACAATGACGGCAAAGTCGACCCGGTTGTAGTTGCCCGTGCTGCCCAGGAGGCGGAAAACCGATTCTTCGGTAAGCCCTGCGGCCTGATGGACCAGCTTGCCTGCTCCCTCGGTCACTGCGTTTATGTTGATTTCAGCACCAATGAAATTGTTCCTATTACAGCTCAATTCAAAGATATGGGTCTTACCCTCTGCCTGACAAACACTGGCGGCAGCCATGCCGGGCTGGATTCGTCCTATGCCCGCATTCCTGCCGATATGGTGTATATTGCAAATCTCTTCGATAAGGGCGTCCTTGCCGATGTTGACCCTGTGGAATTCTATGCCAAGGGCTGGTCTCAGGAAGACAGGCCTGTCCGTCGTGCCATGCATTTCTTCGGAGAGAATGAAAGAGTTCCCAAGATGCGGGACGCTCTCATCGCCGGAGATGGGGAAACCTACATGAAACTGATGAATGAATCGGGCCGTTCTTCCGAGCAGCTTCTGAATAATATTGTCACCAGTGCCACGGGAGACACCAAGCTGCAGGAAGGGCTTGAGCTCAGCAGAACCCTTCTCGAAGGAAAGGGTGCATGGAGAGTTCACGGCGGCGGATTTGCCGGATGCGTGCAGGCCCTGATGCCGACGGACTATTTCGCCACCTATAAGGAAGGCATGGAAAAAGTGTTCGGAGTCAACTCCTGCACGGAAATCAGACTCGCCTGATTTACCATTCAGAAAGAAAGGAAAACATTCCGGATGGAAAGCGTTAAAGATAAGTTCCTGCGCTATATCGCTGTTGATACGCAGTCCGCTGAAGCGGAAACTGTTCCAAGCACAGAGAAGCAGTTTAACCTTGCCCGTATGCTTTGCGAAGAGCTTAAAGCAATGGGAGCTTCAGATGTAAGACTGGATGAGGAACATGCATACGTCTATGGTTTTATTCCCTCTAACGTGGAAGAGAATATCCCTGTGCTGGGTTTTGTCGCTCACATGGACACCTCACCTGCACTTTCCGGAAAAGATGTGAAGGCCAGATGCATAGCAAATTATGACGGCAAGGACATCTGCCTCAATGAGGAGAAGCAGATTTTCATGCGCGTGGAGGAGTTCCCCGAGCTCCCGGGATATGCGGGTAAAGAGCTGATCGTAACAGACGGTACCACACTTCTCGGCGCCGATGATAAAGCAGGTATCGCTGAGATAATGTCCATGGCAGAATTCCTTCTCAACCATCCGGAAGTTCCCCATGGGAAAATAGCCATTGCCTTTACCCCGGATGAAGAAGTAGGACATGGCGTTGACTTCTTTGATATCCCCGGTTTTGGTGCTGCCGCAGCATATACCGTGGATGGCGGAGCCTTGGGCGGCATCGAGTACGAGACGTTTAATGCAGCCTCTGCGCGTGTCCGCATCAACGGCAGAAGCATTCATCCTGGCAGTGCAAAGAATAAGATGCGCAATGCGCTTCGCATCGCGCTCGAGTTGGATTCACTGCTTCCCGAGGCTGATCGGCCGGAGCATACAGAGGGGTATGAAGGTTTTTATCATCTCGATGCCATGAACGGCACGGTGGAGTCTGCCGTGATGGATTACATTATCCGTGACCATGACCGGCAGAAATTTGAAGCCAGAAAGGCATTCTTCGCCTCCTGCTGTGATTTCCTCAATAAGAAATATGGGGAAGATACTGCTGTGCCCGAAATCAATGATACGTATTATAATCTCAAAGACGCCCTCACGGATCATATGGATCTCATAGACCGCGCCTGCGAAGCGATGCGCTCCATCGGGGTGGAACCGGTCATCACTCCTGTCAGGGGTGGAACGGACGGCTGCCACTTGTCCTATTCCGGGCTCCCGTGCCCGAATCTCTTCACCGGCGGTCATAACTACCACGGCAAATACGAGTATATTGTCAGGGAGTCTATGGAAAAATCAGTGGAGCTCCTCCTCGCCCTTGCCAGAAAGTGAGAGCTTAGAAGAAGGGATCAATTCTTAAGTGCCGTTTTTGCAGGAGCTGACTGCAAAAACGGCACTTATTTTGCGATCGGAATTGACAAAAACAACATTTCATAATATGCTCATACTATATCAGCAGCTTCAGGAGATCGCTATGAGTACAACCATTATCTGTGTCGGGCAGTCTGTGTGCCCGGTGAAGGGGAAATACAATTCTGCAGGCTTTGATGCAGCTGTTGCTGCTTCTCAGGAGGCGGCGATTCTGCCCTATAACGGTAAACAGTATAACCCTGCCGGCAGAATTGTTCTGCTCGGTGAGGGGAGGCTTGCCCGGGAAACGGCAGATCAGATGATTCTTCCCTGCAAGGCAGAGATCGACCCGCTGCTCAATGAAATTCCGCTGAGGTCTTTCATGGACACGGACAGAGAGTATCCGGCTGAAACCTGGCTTAGAAAGGCTGCCGGACAGCGTAAGCACGGGGATGTACGTCAGAGTGAATCGCGAATGCAGGTGATAGAGAGAGTTGACCGGCTGATTGAGAAAATTCAGGGGAAAGACTGCATTCTTGTGACCTATCCTCTGTTTCTGGCAGAGCTGCTTGACCGGCTGCGGATTCACAGCTATGTGGTTCAGCGTACCGGCATGCTGAAGATTCAGCCTCTGGAAAGATTCGTGATCTCTCGGAAGGGTGAACACTGCGGCGGCTGTCAGCACAACTGCTTTCTTTCCAATCCCGGATGCGGGGTAGGGCGAGACAAAGCAATGCGAAAAGGGCTGCAAGTCCGTTCTTGACCGGGAGCATAGGATAGCATATAATATGAAAAATCTGAGAATCCGGAGGAAAAGATGAATCGGGTTTTAAGTGATTATCTGGCGAAGAAGGACTATAAGAAGGTTGCTGCCGACTGTGTGGAATGGATCCGCAGCTGGTTCCTGGAAAACGGACCGGATTCTCCTGCGGTAATCGGGATCTCCGGCGGAAAAGATTCTTCCGTCGTGGCAGCTCTCTGTGTGCAGGCACTGGGCAGGGAGAGGGTATTCGGTGTGCTGATGCCTGACGGTGTACAGAAGGATATTGAGGTTGCCCGCCACCTCGTGCAGTATCTTGGCATTCAAAGCGCTGAGGTCAATATCCATGCAGGGGTGGAAGCGGTGAAGGCCTCCATAGCCGAAGGTATGTCAGGGGCTTCATTCAACACCCAGTCTCTCACCAATATTCCGCCTCGCATCCGCATGACGACGCTGTATGCCGTCTCCCAGACAATGAACGGCAGGGTCTCCAACAACTGCAACCGTTCTGAAAACTATGTGGGCTATTCCACTATCTTTGGTGATGCAGCGGGAGATTTCTCCCCACTGGCAAATCTGACGGTTGCGGAAGTAAAAGAAGTGGGCAGGGCTTTGGGGCTGCCGAATGAGTTTGTCGATAAGGCTCCGGCTGACGGCCTGTCTGATAAAACCGATGAAGATGCCTTCGGCTTTACCTATGAGCAGATGGATACACTGATTCTCACCGGATTCTGCGATGATGATGCTATCCGTGAGAAAATCGAAAGGCGGCATGCGGCAAATCTCTTTAAGCTTCGCCCTATGCCTGAATTCAACCCGGAAAACGGAAAGGAATAAGTCCTCTTATGAGAAAACAGCACGAAAACAGAAACCTCTCCATGGTGATGGATTTTTATGAAATGACCATGGCAAACGGATATTTTGCTGCAAGGGATACGGATACTCTGGCGGTATTCGATGTTTTTTACAGAAAAAACCCGGATAATGCGGGCTTTGCAGTTTTTGCAGGGCTGGAACAGATTATTGAATATATCAACAACCTGCATTTTGACGAGGATGACATTGCCTATCTCCGCAGCCAGAATCTCTTCTCCGAGGAGTTTCTGGAGTATTTACGGTCTTACCGCTTTCATGGAGATATCTACGCCATGCCGGAAGGCACCGTGATCTATCCCAATGAACCTCTCGTTACGGTGGTGGCACCGCTGCTGGATGCACAGCTGATTGAAACGGCGCTTCTGCTTGAGGTAAATCATCAGTCTCTGATCGCCACAAAGGCCAACAGAATTGTCCGTGCGGCAAAGGGAAGAGGCGTGTCAGATTTCGGCGCAAGACGGGCACACAATGTGGATGCTGCGGTGTACGGTGCCCGTGCAGCCTATATCGGGGGCGTCACCGGTACGGCCACCGTTCTGGCAGGGGAGATGTTTCAGATTCCCATTTCCGGCACCATGGCCCACAGCTGGGTCATGTTCTGTGACTCGGAGTATGAAGCATTCAAAAAATACGCCGAGACGTACCCGGATAGCACGGTTCTTCTGGTAGATACCTATGATGTGCTGAAAAGCGGTATCCCCAATGCAATCCGTGTGGCGAAGGAGATTCTGGAGCCCATGGGAAAACGCCTCAGAGGAGTCCGCCTGGATTCCGGAGACCTTGCTTACCTCTCCAAGGAAGCCAGAAAAATGCTGGATGAGGCCGGGCTGGAAGACTGCCTTATTGTTGCCTCCAACGGGCTTGATGAATATACCATTCGCTCCATCATCCATCAGGGCGCGAAAATTGACAGCTTCGGCGTAGGAGAACGGCTGATTACATCTGCATCCAATCCGGTTTTCGGTGCTGTCTATAAAATGGCAGCGGTAAAGAAAGACGGTAAACTGATTCCTAAAATAAAGGTCTCCGAAACGGCTGAAAAGATTACCAATCCCGGACTGAAAAAAATATACAGGGTTTACAATGAGGAAGGAAAGGCCATAGCAGACTATCTTGCTCTCTTTGATGAGGTGATTGACTCCTCCAGGCCGGTTCGCTATGTGGATCCCCAAAAATATTGGAAGGAGAGAAGCTTTGAAAACTGCACCTTCAAAAATCTTCAGGTGAAAATTTTTGAGGATGGGAAGCAGATCTACCATTGCCCTTCTGTAGAGGAAATCCGTCAGTATCTGCGCGATCAGCTGAAAAATGAGATCTGGGAGGAAGAACAGCGTTTTGAAAATCCCCATGGTCATTATTATGATATGAGCCCGGCCATGTATGAGCTCAAAATGAATCTTCTCTACCACCTCGGGAAAACAAAATGAGAATCGTCCTGTACGGCGGCAGTTTTAACC
>CACYYN010000026.1 GCA_902778665.1 Oscillospiraceae bacterium
TGTGGGCTCGTCCAACCTCTCCAATGCTGCCCTGACCAGCGGCCTGGAATGGAACACAAAGATCACGAAGAAGGATCTGCCGGAGACCATCGATAAGGTGGCGGCCACCTTTGAGTTCTACTGGAACGACAAGGAATTCGAATACTACGATGAAGGACAGCGGGAGCGTCTGGCCCGCGCGCTGCAGGCGGAGAAGTATTTCGAAAGCAACAACGACGAGATTTTCAACAGGGAGATCCGGCCGTACTCGTATCAACAGGAGATTCTGGATAAGCTGCAGGCGGAACGCACCGTCCGTGGCTATACCCGCAATCTTGTGGTTGCCGTAACCGGCACTGGCAAAACGGTCATTTCTGCGCTGGACTACAAGGCGTTCCAGAAAAAGAATCCTGGTAAACCATGCCGGCTGCTGTTCGTTGCCCACCGAGAAGAGATTCTGAAACAGAGCCTGTACACGTTTCGGGCTGTGCTGAGAAATGCCAATTTCGGCGATATGTTCGTTGGGGGATATCGGCCGGACAGCATCGACCATCTGTTTATGTCCATCCAGACTTTTAACAGCCAGGACTTTACAGCGAAGACCTCGCCGGATTTCTATGATTACATTATCGTGGACGAGTTCCACCATGCGGCGGCACCTACTTATCAGAAGCTGCTGGAATACTATCAGCCGAAGATTCTTCTGGGACTGACTGCCACGCCGGAACGAATGGACGGCAAGAGCATCCTCGGCTACTTCAATAATCGTATTGCAGCGGAAATCCGCTTGCCGGAAGCTATCGACCGCAAACTCCTGTGCCCCTTCCAGTATTTTGGCGTGACCGACACGGTGGACCTGGACAAGCTGAAATGGTCAGCCGGTGGTTATGATAAATCGGAGCTATCCAAGATTTACACACTCAGCGGCATGATGGCTGAACGCCGCGCGGATCTGGTTGTGTCTTCACTGCTGAAATACGTGACAGATATTGACGATGTGAAAGGCTTGGGCTTCTGTGTCACGGTGGATCATGCGGAGTTTATGTGCCGGTATTTCAATGAACATGGGATTCCGTCCATGTTCCTGACCGGCAAGTCCCCGGATGAAGAGCGTCGCAGCGCGAAGGATAGTCTCGTTTCCGGCAAGGTGCGTTTTATCTTCGTCGTGGATATCTATAACGAAGGAGTGGACATTCCGGAGGTCAATACGGTCCTGTTCCTCCGCCCGACAGAATCGCTGACGATTTTCCTGCAGCAGTTAGGCCGAGGCCTGCGACTGGCAGAGGATAAAGAGTGCCTGACCGTTCTCGATTTCATTGGCCAGGCAAATAGGAAGTATAACTTTGAAGACAAGTTTGCTGCGCTTCTCTCCAACACCACGCGCAGCGTGACCCGCGAGATCAAGGACGGCTTTGTATCCGCGCCCAAGGGCTGCTATATCCAGTTGGAGAAAAAGGCGGCTAAGTACATACTCGATAACATCCGAGCCTCATATGGCAACACCGCCGGCCTGGTGACGAGAGTTGCATCCTTTGAGGAAGATACCGGCATGAAGCTCAACCTTGTCAATTTCCTGGACTATTATCATCTCGATCCACGGAGCGTTTACAAGTTTGCCACGTTCTCCCGGCTGTGTGCCCGTGCCGATGTGATCGACGATTTCAACGAACCGCTGGAAGAGACGATTACAAAGGCGATGGCAAGGCTAGCCGTGATCGATTCCCGCCGCTGGATCTCGTTCCTGCTGGATTTGCTGCCGCGGTTGAAAGATGTGGATTTCGATAAGCTTTCCTATATCGAAAAACGGATGCTGCAGATGTTTTATATCACAGTCTGGGGCAAGGCTGCTGAAGACTGGAGCAGTGACGAGGTTTGGGATACTCTCTATGCCTTGGCGGATAGCCCGGTGCTGCTGAGTGAGCTGATCGACCTGCTGAGATACCAATACAATCGCATCGACTTTATTGACGCTCCGGTGGATGTGGGCTTTGATTGCCCGCTGGATCTGCATTGTACCTATACCCGTGACCAGCTGCTTGTGGCGCTGGACTTCCTGAAGCCCGCGACTGTGCGTGAGGGCGTGAAGTGGCTGCCGGATCATAAGCTGGACGTGTTCTTCGTAACGCTGAATAAGGCGGACAAGGACTATTCGCCCACGACCATGTACAACGACTATTCGATCAACGAGTGGCTGTTCCACTGGCAGAGCCAGAGCACCACGGCAGAGCGTTCCTCCACCGGCCAGCGGTACATCCACCATAAAGAGCAGGGGAGCCGTGTGCTGCTGTTTGTCCGGGAGTTCAAGGCTGACCGGATCACTAACGGCGCTGAGGCCTATACCTATCTCGGCACGGCCAACTATGTAAAGCACGAGGGTGAAAAGCCCATGAATATCACCTGGCGTCTGGATGCCCCGATCCAGGCGAAGTATTTGAAGAAGACGAACAAGCTAGTGGTGGGGTAATTCTATTCAGCACTACGTGTTTTCTCAAAAATCAGTTATTCAGGTTCTTTGTATGTAGAGAGGGAGCCTTCGTATGACAAGTGTTTGCAGAGAAATATTCAAAGCGATCCACGAAGGAAAGTGGCTTAGCATTGAATATAAAAATCAAACAGGCAAGATTACAAAGTATTGGATTGGTATCAAATCCTTAAATCTTCGTGATCTTAGTTTGATCGTGGATGGACTGCACCTTGGAGAACTAAAGGTTCAGCAGCTGAAAATCTTTATCATATCAATTTTGAATGCCGCCATTGTCGAAGGAAGCTATTGCGAAGTAAACAGAAAACTTGTTGAGGACATAAAACTTAATCCGACAAAATACGCTGGCGTGTTTGACCAAATCCCGAATCTGAAAATCCTAAACTATCTCGTGGACTGCAATCGGTTGGACGCGACTCCGTATAGCTGCGAATACAAACTGATTCACTGCTTTGACGCGGATCGTTTTGAAAACGGGAAATATCAGCTCGACGATGACCAGTTCGCGGAAATAGTCAGAGCCTTTCAATATCAGACAAATAGTGAAGACGGGAAAATCCGGGTGAAACAACTTGGCTTAAATGCAATCAGCGTCCCGGTAAGGCAGGGCCTTTATGTCCTCGCGTACCACAAACTACATTTGGATGTAGCAAACCGCATAATGCGTGTAGACGAGGATATCACATTCTGCAGAGAGTTTACTATTGAAGGCGATAAGCTGAGCATTCGACAGTTTCTCGAACCATATGATATGGATTTGTTAGATGATCCGCATGCAAATTTAGAAACTATCAAGGACTATATAACCCTGAATAATCCTAATCTCCGCGGCGTAGATGACATGCCCTATGTGATTGCTATCGCCATGGATTATGCACTCGATCTGGAACATGAATATTCTGCAATCATGGAAATGTACCAGGAAGAGAAAGTTACTGCGACGATTAGGGCGTTCTTTGGAGAGTATCTTAAGCGGTCGGTTCGCCGGAAACAATACCCCTTGGCTCTTCTAAACCGCAAAGTCAATTTGGACCAATTACTTGCGATTAACAATGCGATGAGATATCCACTGGCGTACATTCAGGGGCCGCCGGGAACTGGGAAAACAAATACAATAATGAATACGATCATGACAGCCTTTTCCAATGATAGGACTGTCTTGTTTGCATCCAATAACAACCACCCCATCGATGAGGTTTATAAAAAGATGCGCCAGCTACGGTATCAGGGAAGACCTATTCCTTTTCCGATGATTCGGCTTGGTAATGTTGAGGTGGTTAAAAAAGCGCTGAATGAAATGCGCACGCTCTATGAGCAGGTAAAAAATGTAAATGTTTACGATTCTACTTTGGACAAAAGAAAGGGACAGGAAGTCCAACGCACAGCACAGCTTACGAAGCTGTTAGAAGAATACTATGAGATACTTGATCTTCGGGAACGCAGGGAAGTAACCCAGCATTTGTTAGAAGAGAACAATCAGTTTAACTTTCAATTTGAACTGAGGGGACGGCAACTTGCTGAAATTGACCAGCGACTGGCAGAGATAGGCAATATCACCGATGCAGACGCCTTGAATCTCCTTGAAGAAAACGAAAAAGACTATCTGCTTTATCTTAACTTTACATCAGTCAAACACATTAAAAGAATAGGGGAGCCGAAAAACAAAGAGTTATTTGACATTATCTATATGGATGCTGATGATCCGGAGAGGGTCAACCGATTCAATCAGTACTTAAGCAATCCGGAAAATGTCCGGCTATTCCAGCGAATCTTCCCAATTATCGCCACGACATGTATCTCTGCACATCGCATTGGTGATCCAGAAGTCTATTTTGATATGGTCATTATGGATGAAGCGAGTCAGTGTAATACTGCGGTGTCCTTAGTACCTATCTTGCGTGGGGAGAGCTTAATGCTGGTTGGCGATCCTCAACAATTACAGCCGGTTATTCTTCTGAATGAGGCCGACAATCAAACGTTGAGGAAGAAATATGCAGTTGCACCAGAGTATGATTACATAGCAAATTCAGTATATAAAACTTTTCTTGCCTGTGATCCTGTTAGCGATGAGGTGCTGCTACATCATCATTATCGATGCCATCCCAAGATTATCGGGTTTAATAACAAAAAGTACTATAACGGAAAACTGGTTATCGAAAGCAACGTTGAATGCAAGACCCCTCTGACATTCGTGGATGTAGAAGAATCGGATGCCGATATAAAGAATACATCCCCTGGAGAGGCAGAGCAAATAATCAACTATGTGAGAGCCTACCCCGGAAAGAACATTGGCATAATTACTCCTTTTGCAAACCAGAAAATGCTGATAAGCGATGAGCTTGCTAAGATAGGCCGACGTGATGTTGCGTGTGGTACAGTCCACGCATTTCAAGGAGATGAGAAAGACGTAATTCTTTTCTCGCTTGGCCTCTCTGATGTAACGCAGATAAAAACCTATGATTGGCTAAAAAACAACAGAGAGCTGATCAATGTTGCCACGTCACGAGCTAGGCAAGAGTTGATTGTTTTAGGAAGTTCAAAGAACCTGGATCGCCTGCACAGCAAATCGGACCAGGATGATCTTTACGAGTTGGTGGATTATATAAGATCGAATGGCATGAGTCAGGTGTCCCAGAGAACAGCTCTGTCGCGAGCTCTTGGCATTAAGCCTTACAGTACGGAAACTGAAGCAGCATTTATGGAAAACCTGAATCATGCGATCGACAACATCCAGCCATCTGGTTCACGATACTCAGTCCACAAAGAAGTTCCTGTGGCCCAGGTGTTCGTTGACAATCCTTCCTATGCGGATTTGTTTTATACAGGACGTTTTGATTTTGTCGTCTATGAACGCGGCCCAGCAAAGACAGAGTTTCCGGTGTTGGCAATCGAGCTAGACGGTAAGGAACACTTTGAGGATGAAATCGTTAAAGAGCGAGATCGGAAGAAGAACCAGATTTGTAAAGAGCATGATTTTGAACTGATTCGCGTCGAAAACACATATGCCAGACGATATCACTACATCAAAGATATTCTGATCCGTTACTTCACGAACGACCGAGCAAGTTAAAGACTGCAATTCTTGATATTATCAAAGGAAAGATGTTTACATGGAGCACCAGAAAGTGACGAAGTACAACAAACTTGTTCGTGACCGTATCCCGGAGATTATCGAATCCTCCGGCAAGTCCTGTACAACAGAAATTCTATCCGCCGAAGACTATCTCCGTATGATTGATGCAAAGCTGGATGAAGAGCTCGCGGAATACCATAAGGATCAGAATATCGAGGAATTAGCAGATCTTTTGGAAGTAATTCGAGCAGCAGCTATTGCTCGAGGCTATACGATAGAAGATCTGGAGCGGGTGCGCGCAGAAAAGGCCGCCAAACGAGGCGGCTTTGAAAAGCGGATTCTGCTGAAAGAAGTAGTGGAGGAATAAGATGCCGCGTACAAATTGGTCGAAGCTTTCTCCGTTACAACTTGGCCGGTATGCTGAATACTACGCAAAAATGGAGTTCGCTTCCTATGGCTTTGAAGTGTACACATCGGAAGTTGACGATCACGGAGTAGATTTTATTGCCAAAAATCCGCATAACAATCAGTTCTATGAAGTGCAAGTTAAATCTATTCGGAATACGGGATATGTCTTTGTTCAGAAAGACAAGATAGAGCTTCAGGAGAATTGGCTCCTATGCCTTCTGCGGTTTGTCGATGGCACTTTGCCGGAGGTGTGCATTATTCCTGCAACAACATGGGCTACAGCAAAGGAGCCTTTCGTAAGCAGAGACTATGACAAGGAAGGACAGAAGAGCAAACCGGAGTGGGGGATCAATCTATCAAAGAAGAATCTCCCCAAACTTGAAGCCTATGCGTCAGATGATTTCTTTAGTAAATGGCTGTGAGGTGAACCACCATGCCTGAATACAGATCGGCCTCCGGCAGCACGGCCGAGGATCTGTTCATAGATCTTTTCGCAGATACCTTTGGAGCAGAAAAAGCCGGGTATCTGTATTCACAGTACCCGTTTTACGACATTTATCAGAATGCCCGCTTCGCCGACTTCGTGCTGGAAAACGGCGCGACTCGCGTTGCCATTGAGATCGACGACGAAGCCTCCCACAACCCGCGCCTGGTGTCGCAGGACAAATTCTACGATGATCTGCTGAAGCAGAACAGTATGATTCACTTGGGGTGGGATGTATACCGCTGGGCAGTCCGGCAGATGCAGAAGCAGCCGGAAACCGTAAAGGACGAGTTGCGCGTGTTCCTTGGCAGCGATCCGCGGTTCAAGGAGATCGAGGACTATCTGCCTACTCAGCAGGGCCGGGCGCTGAAAGCCGATCAGCTGGAGCTGCGAGAGTATCAGCAAGAAGCGCTGGATTCACTGCAGGCCATGCGGCAAAACCGGGAGACCATCGCGCTGCTTTACCATGCAACCGGAACAGGTAAAACCGTTACCGCAGTCATGGACGCCAAACGCTGCGGCGGGCGGGTGCTGTTCGTGACGCACACAATGGAGCTGGTGAACCAGGCTTACAACACCTTCCGAGACCTTTGGCCGGAGGTGATGGTCGGCAAGTTTGCGGACAACCTCAAAGAGCCAGACGCCCACGTGGTATGCGGCAGCATCCAGAGCGTGGCGCTGAACCTGGATCAGTTCCAGGAGGACGCTTTCGACTATCTGATCATCGACGAGGCTCACCACGCCTCCGCGGATACATATCAGAAGGTGCTGGCCTATTTCAAACCGCAGTTTACGCTGGGGCTCACTGCAACGCCGGAGCGGGCGGATGACGTAAATATCCTGGAGATCTTCAAGAACACCGCTCACAAGCTGGATATCCAGACCGCCGTGGAGATTGGTGCCCTGGTGCCGGTCCGCTGCATCCGCATCCATACCAACATCGATATGACCAAGGTGCGCTTCAACAGCGTCCAGTACAACATCCGTGATCTGGACGTGAAGATCTGTGTGACCGAACGCAATCAGCTCATTGTGGATACTTGGCTGGACTATGTGAAGGACAAGCGTACCGTCGTGTTCTGCGCCTCCGTGAAGCACGCCGAGCAGATCGCGGAGCTGTTCCGGGCGGCGGGTGTCGCTGCGATTGCGGTTTCCGGCAGCATGAAAACTTCCGAACGCAACGAGCAGCTTGCCAAGTTCGCAAGTGGTGAGATCAAGGTTCTCTGCGCCTGCGATCTGTTGAATGAGGGCTGGGACTGCCCGCAGACCGAAGTGCTGTTCATGGCGCGCCCCACTATGTCAAAGGTGCTGTATACGCAGCAGCTTGGCCGCGGTATGCGCACGGCCGAGGGCAAGGATCATCTGATGGTCTTCGACTTCGTGGATAATGCCAGCCAGTACAATATGCCCTATTCGCTTCACCGCCTGTTCAAGCTGAACGAGTATCACGCAGGCGGCACGGTTGTCGGTAAAAAGGGCCAGCGCGAAGCCGAGGACGACCTCTACCGAAAGGGCGAAAAGCCGGACGTCATCATCGACTATCCCGTGGACGCCACCGATTACGAGCTGGTTGACATCTTCAACTGGCAGGAAGAGGCTGCCGGGATGATCTCACAGATGGAGTTCGTGCACCGGGTCGATGTGCAGACCGAGACCATCGAGCGCTATGTGCGGGAAGGCAAGCTGGTGCCGGATCTGATCGTGCCCATGAGTGAGCACCGCACCTTCAAGTATTTCAAAGAGGAGACCCTGCAGGCCTATGCCGAGCAATACGGCTGGAAGCTCATTGACGACAGCAACCGCAAGCAGCTGTTCATGGAAATGGTCGAACAGATGGACATGAGCTATTGCTATAAGCCGGTGCTGCTGAAAGCGATCCTGACCTATGCCGACGCTGCCGGGCGTGTGAAGATCAGCGATATTGTTTCCTATTTCCGTAGCTTCTACGAGGCCAGACGCGCTGCAGGTCTGAAGGTTGAGAAGGCCAACAGCATCTTTGCCAAGGGAGGCTACACTGACAAGGAGGCCGAGCGGAACATTCTTTCCAATCCTTTCAAGCGCTTTGAGGACATGAACATGATGCGCCATACCAAAACGCTGGGTATCATCGAGGTTGACGGCACCGTGTGGAAGAAACTGAGCGAGGATGAGAAGAAGAGGATTGAAGAGATTTGTGATGAAAAGCTTACCGAGTATTATTTGCGATAAATGACAATTATTCCCGATTCATTTTCTGTGTGGGGAGGTACTAATGTGATGATGAAGATTGACCTTGAGCTAAAGGGTGTCGGGCCACACGCAGATACTCATTTGGTTGAGAACGTAAAATCTCTTAATATGGTTATTTTTGCAGAAAATGACTCTGGAAAAAGCTTTATTAGCAAATCGTTTAAGCGCATTTCTGAAAGAAAGGCGCTTGATGAGTCGAATGTAGAAGCAGTTCATGTGAACGACGAGGATAATTCTATTGATATAAACCTTGCGATCGAAACGAGCAGGTTTTTCCAGCTTGATAAAAACGAGGCCAAGAAACTAGCGGAAAAGAATTGCTTGATCGTCCGCGAAGGATGGGAAGGGACAGCAAGAAGATATAGCCTCAGCCGTGGACAAATTGAAATAATGAGACCAGCCTTTGAAGCAAGTAATTGGGGCAAGTAGCCAGGCATTATTTGATTCAAAAAGCAAAGTATCGCTTTGAATAGTCAAAGAAATAATCGAATGAAGACAGTATAATCGCATCAGCTTTACAAAGGAGAACAGCATGAAACTGCTTCACACCTCAGATCTCCATCTGGGAAAAAGAGTATATGAATATTCCATGCTTGAAGATCAGGAGTATATCCTGAAGAGAATTATCAACATTGTTGACGAGGAAAAACCGGATGGGGTGATCATCGCGGGAGATGTATATGACAAGTCGGTTCCGTCGGCGGAAGCGGTGCAGCTTTTTGACGACTTTCTTGTTCAGCTGGCCAAGAGAGGGACAGAGGTGTTTGTGATCAGCGGAAACCATGACTCGCCGGAGAGAATCGCCTTCGGCGGGCGGCTGATGAATGGCAGCGGAATCCACATGTCGCCGGTGTATAACGGGGATGTGACGCCCATTTCGCTGGGGGATGAATACGGACAGGTGAACATTTTTATGCTGCCCTTTATCAAGCCTGCCCAGGTTCGCCGCTTTTTTGAGGAGGAAATCGTCAGCTATACGGATGCCGTGAGGGCGGCGATCGGCGGGATGAAGATCAATGACGGGGAGCGAAACGTGCTGATCACACACCAGTTTGTGACGGGGGCAGCCCGGTCGGAATCGGAAGAGATCAGCGTGGGCGGAACGGACAATGTGGACGGGAGTGTTTTTGCGCCTTTTGATTATGTGGCGCTGGGGCACATCCACTCTCCGCAAAACTGCGGGACGGAGAAGATCCGCTACTGCGGGACGCCTTTGAAATACTCCTTCTCGGAGGCAAGGGATGAAAAGTCCGTCACGATTGCGGAGCTTAAGGAGAAGGGGAAATTGTGTGTGAGATGCGTGCCTCTCACGCCGAAGCGGGAGCTGACGGAGCTGAAGGGCACCTATGAGGAGATCACGCGGAGAGATTTTTACCTGAACACCACGTGGCAGGAGGACTACACCCACATCATCCTGACGGATGAGGAGGACATTCCGGATGCGATGGGCAAACTGCGGGTGATTTATCACAGGCTGATGAAGCTGGATTACGACAACAGGAGGACGCGCCTGAATCAGGAGGTCAGCGGGGCGGAGGCTGCAGAGGCCAAGACTCCGCTGGAGCTTTTCGGAGAGTTCTATGAAAAGCAGAACAACCAGCCCATGAGCGAGGAGCAGACGGAATATATGAGAGAACTGATTGCTGCTGCCCGGGAGGGAGAGCGATGAGACCGATTAAACTGACAATGTGCGCATTCGGCCCTTATGCCGGCAGGACAGTGCTGAATCTGGACGAGCTGGGCAGCAGCGGGCTTTACCTGATCACGGGAGACACGGGGGCGGGCAAGACCACGATTTTTGACGCCATCACCTATGCGCTGTACGGCGAGGCCAGCGGCGACACACGGGAAGCAAATATGTTCCGGTCAAAGTACGCGGAAGAGGGCATGCCGACAGAGGTTGAGCTGGTGTTTGCCTACGCCGGGAAGACCTATACCGTGCGGAGGAACCCGGAATATCTCCGCCCGAAAGCCAGAGGAACCGGATACGCCACACAGAAGGCGGAAGCCGAGCTGCACTATCCGGACGGGAGGGTGCTGACCGGGCAGCGGGATGTGGATGCCGCAATTTTTGACATTATGGGCATCAACCGCCGCCAGTTTATGCAGATTGCCATGATTGCTCAAGGGGACTTTCTCAAGCTTCTTCTGGCGCCGACGGAGGAAAGAAAAGCAATCTTTCGCCAGATTTTTAAAACACAGCTCTTCCAGACGCTGCAGGAAAACCTGAAGCGTGACGCGGGAAGGCTGAATGAACAGTGCACGGCAGCAAGAAACAGCCTGACACAGTATATCAACGGGATAAGCGTGGACGGGGATGACGTGCTGAGCATTGAGGTGGGAAAGGCCAAAGCGGGTGCGCTGCCTATAGAGGAGACGACGGGGCTGCTGGAAACGCTGATTCAACAGGACGAGGGCCGGGAGAAGGCGCTGGCGGAGGCAATCACCCGGGCGGACAGGGAGCTTGAGACTATCAACGGGAACCTGGGCAAAATAGAAGCCGGGGAAAAAACGGCAGCGGCCATTGAAAAGGCAAAGACCGACAGAGCCCGGGAAGAGCAGATCTGCCTGAAGCTTCAGGAAGCCTATGAGAAGCAGAAAGAGAACGCACCGGAAATTGAAAAGCTGACGGATGAAAAGAGCAAGGCGGAAGCGGAGCTGCCGCAATATGACACGGCGGAAAAGCTGAGGGAGGAGATCCTCCGGCTGAGAAACAACCTGGAGGGAAGCATCGCCAGAGAGCGGGAGGAAAAGGCCCGGCAGGAGGAAAATGCACTGGAAGCGGAGCGGCTGAAGAAGGAGCTGGCCGAGCTGGCGGATGCCGGGGAGAAAAGACAGCTTCTGCTGGGGCAAAGGGAGAAAACCGATTTAAGAAAGCAGGCGGTTGAGGGGCTGGCAGGCCTGGCCGCTGAATACAAGAGTAAAAAAGAAGCGCTTTCAAAGCTGCAGACGGCATATGCTGCTGCATCTGAAAAAAGCGCGGCGCTGACGTTTGATTATGAGGCGAAAAACAAAGCCTTTCTGGACGAGCAGGCGGGTATTTTAGCCGAGAGGCTGGAGGAGGGGAGACCGTGCCCGGTGTGCGGCTCGACGGCGCACCCGAAGCCTGCAAAAAAGTCTGAACAGGCACCGAGCGAGGCACAGCTGAATCAGGCAAAAGAGGAGGCCGAAAAAGCGCAGAAGGAGGCAAGAAGCCTGAGCGAAAGATGCGCTTCGGCCCGTGCGGAGGTTGAGACGGCGGAAAAAACAATCCTCGGGCAGGCGGAGCAGATCCGGGAGGGGATAACACCGGACTCTCTCGAAGGCGCAATCAGGACAGAGCTGACTGAGCTGAGCCGGAAGACGGCTGAGCTGGACAGGGCCATCAAAACGGAGGATGAAAGAATCGGGCGGAAGGGAAGGCTTGAGGAGATTATACCGAAGCGGGAGCAGCAGATGGCGGAAGGAAGCCGGGCGCTGGAGGAGCTTGCAAAGGAGATTGCGGGCTTCAGTGCGGCAATCGAAGCGAAATCTGCCCAGCTTGCGGGAGAGAAAAAGAGACTGCGCTTTGAGAACCGGCAGAAGGCAGAGGCGTATATCGCGCAGACGGAGGAGACAATCGGTAGATACCGGGCCATGATGCAGCGGGCGGAAAAGGATTTTCAGGACTCCGACAGGAGACTGGGGCAATTAAACGCCACCATCAGGAGCCTTGAGGAGCAGCTTTCGAAGGAACCGGGGATTGACAAGGAGAAGGAGCTGCAGAAAAGGGAAGCCCATACAAAAAGCAGAAAAGAGGCAGAGGAGAAAAGCAAACAGGTGCATGCAAGGCTTGTTGCAAACCGGGCGGCACTGGGCAACATCCGGCTGCAGACGGGAGACCTGGAGCGGCTGGAGAAGGAGTATGCCCGGGTGAAGGCCCTTTCAAACACGGCAAACGGGACCATTGCCGGGAAGGAAAAAATCATGCTGGAGACATACATCCAGATGACCTACTTCGACCGGATCATCGCGAGAGCGAACACCCGGCTTATGGTGATGTCCGGGGGGCAGTATGAGCTGAAGCGGCGCAGAGAAGCCGAAAACAACCGAAGCCAGAGCGGGCTGGATCTGGATGTGACAGACCATTACAACGGCACGGAGCGAAGTGTAAAAACACTGTCCGGCGGGGAGTCATTCAAGGCGTCGCTGTCTCTGGCGCTGGGGCTTTCCGATGAGATACAGGCCTCGGCAGGAGGGGTGAAGCTTGACACCATGTTTGTGGATGAAGGGTTTGGCTCACTGGACGAGGAATCGCTGGATCAGGCGCTGAGAGCACTGGCTTCTCTGGCGGAGGGGAACCGGCTGGTAGGCATCATTTCCCACGTGGGGGAGCTGAAGAACAGAATCGACAAGCAGATTGTTGTGAAAAAGGACCAGAGCGGCGGAAGCAGAGCAACAATTATCGTATAGGCATGACCTTATTATTAAGGTATAGAAAAGGCGGCAGGTTTTCAGCCTGCCGCCTTTTCCGGTCGGGACATATGAATTTTAAAGGCTCTGCATGATGGCCTCATAGAGAGAATCAAAATCGTCTATGGGGATGAGGTTCGGGTTTTCGGCTTTCATTTTTTCGGATGCGTGGAAGAGAAAGCCTTTTTTGCTGGCATTGAGCATTTCAAGGTCATTATAGCTGTCGCCAACGGCGATGGTTTCGTAGTTGATGCTCTGAAAGGCCCGCACAGCCGAGAGCTTGGAATGGGAGATTCTCATTTTGTGGGAGAGAATTTCGCCGGTGGGGGAGACCTCCAGAGAGTTGCAGAGGATGGGGGGATAACCCAGCTTCCTGACGAGAGGGGATGCGAATTCCTCAAAGGTGTCACTTAAGATGACACACTGCACATGTTCCCGCAGCTTTGCAATAAACTCGGGCGCACCCTCCAGCGGGTCGATGGTGGCGATGACGGCCTGCACCTCTTTCAGGCCGAGGCCGTGCTCTTTCAGCGTGGCGATGCGCCAGCGCATGAGCTTGTCATAATCCGGTTCGTCTCTGGTTGTGCGGCGAAGCTCGGGGATGCCGCTTGCTTCGGAGAATGCAATCCAGATTTCCGGGGTGAGAACGCTTTCCATATCCAGACATACAATATTCATGTGTTACCTCTCCTTTTACTATTATGACATTATGACAAAGCGTAGGAAACCACGTCTTCGATATTGACCACATCGTGGTGAAGCACCGGCTTGTGCCTGAGAGCGGCAATGCTTTCCGGCACGGGGATTTGGGTCAGCTCAGAAAGCCGGAGGGCTGTTTCAAACTCATCGTCCGAAGGCGTGCCGCCTATGGCTGAGAGAACCGCTGCGGGGAACTTGAAGGGGGATGCGGTGGAGAGGACGACGCAGGGATTGCCGGTGTAGGAGGCGGAGCGGCGGTATTTATCCAGCACGGCGAAGCCCACGGCGGTGTGGGTGTCGCTGAGCCAGCGGTGGTTATGCCAGAGCCGGGAGATCGCAGCGGTGACTTCATCCTCCGTGCAGCAGCCTGCGGCGAAGACGGACTGAATGGCTTCAAGAGCGGAGCCGGTAAGGGTATAGGAACCGTCACGGGAGAGGGAGGTCATGAGGGAAGAGACCTCATCGGTGTCGCCGCCGGTGGCATAAAAGAGCATGCGCTCCAGATTGGAGGAGACGAGAATGTCCATGGAGGGGGAGCTGGTTTTCAGGAAGGGCCTGCAGCGATTGTAAACACCGGTGGTGATAAAATCAGTCAGGACATTGTTGGCATTGGAGGCACAGACCAGGCTGCCCACCGGCAGTCCCATCTCACGGGCGAGATAGCCGGCCAGAATGTCGCCAAAGTTGCCGGTGGGAACGACAAAATCAACCTTATCGCCGAAATGAAGCTTTCCGTCACGGAGGAGCTGAGCGTAGGCGGAGAAATAATAAACCACCTGAGGCACCAGACGCCCGATGTTGATGGAGTTGGCGGAGGAGAGCATGCGGGAAGAGGCTGCATCGGCAGACTGATTGTATTTGGCAAAGGCTTCCTTCACACCACGCTGGCAGTCATCAAAATTGCCGCGAACGGCACAGACACGCACGTTGGAGCCCTCCTGGGTGACCATCTGGGCCTGCTGCATGGCAGAAACGCCGCCGTAGGGGAAGAAGACGGTGATGTCAGTGCCGGGGACGTCATGAAAGCCCTCCAGAGCGGCCTTTCCCGTGTCGCCGGAGGTGGCAGTGAGAATGGAGATCTGCCTGTCGATGCCCTCTATCTGCTTTGCAGCGGTGATAAAGAGGGGGAGCACGGACAGGGCAACGTCTTTAAAGGCGCAGGTGGGGCCGTGATAAAGCTCAAGGGCGTAGGCGTCTCCCACTGGGCGAAGGGGCGTGATTTCCGGAGAGGAAAACTTTTTCGGATAGACCGAGGCGATTTCCTTTGCCATGCCGGCAAAGCCGGGAAGAAGGTGGGAGAATACTTCAGCCGCCATCTCCGTATAGGGCAGAGAAAGGCAACGGGAAACATCAAAGGGGCGGGAGGAGATATCGGGATCTACAAACAATCCGCCGTCCGGCGCAATGCCCTGAAGGACGGCAGCAGTGTCTGAGACGCTGTAGCTGCTGCGGGTGCTCTGAACCATAAGTCATTTCCTCATCTTTCCTGTAAAAAAAGAGTTTGTTTTTTTCTTTGCGTATGCTATATTAATATAGCATATTTTGAACCATTCAACAAGCGCAGACATGTACTATGAATATGAAAAGAATGAATAGAATAGCGGCGATTTTTCTTGTTCTTCTGCTGGCGGTGAGTGCGGCAGGCTGCGGGGGGACGAAAAAGCCGGCGGTGACGGAAACCCCGGCACCGGCAGCAGCCACCCCGGAACCGAAAGTTGCTTCGGTGGAACGCTACAACCGAACCGGAAAGATCCAGAGGGAGGATTTCTATACCTATGACAGCGGAACCCCTCAGATCAGCCACAGCATTGAATATGCCTATACGGATTCCGGCAGGCTTTCCACCGTGCGAAAGAACGGGGGAGGGCTCGGCGAAAACAAGGCGATAGAATCCTACCTCTATAACGGAGACAACTGCACGCAGCGCATTATCTATGACAGCAACGGCAGCACGGAAACCGTTTATTACTGGACATATCGGAAGAACGTGCTGACCAGCGAGCGGGTTGTGCGGATGATCCCGGCGGAAAACGGATTTTCCTACATCGGGAAGGAAGAGACCGTAACCGAATATAACGAGGACGGGACGGCGAAAAAAACAACCCGTTCCGCGCCGGATGACTACGAAACGGATGAATATGAATATGACGATCTCGGCAGGCTGAGAGAGGATGTGTATTCCCACAGCAGTGACGGGAAGACTTACCGGGTGTTTGAAACCAGAAGCTACAGCTATGATGAGAACGGGAAGCTGAGGCAGCAGACCAACAGGGATGCGCTGGGGCAGATCACGCTGTGTGAGATTCTTGAATACAACGAGGCGGGGGACATCCTGACGGACACAACCTATTCCTCCGGAGAGATCAAGGACGACAACATCACCCTGCGCAAGGTTTATGAATATGCCGACGGCGGGCTGCTCAATTCCGTCACGGAATATCAGGGAATGGAAACCACCCAGACCTTCTACGAGTATAACGCGGCGGGGGAAAACACCGTCATCACCGTGGTAAAGACAACCGGAGACAGGCCACCCGAAAAAATGATGACGGAAACGGAATATGACAGCCGGTCCAACCCGGTGAAAAGGACCGTGAGAAGATCTGACGGCTCCGAAACAATTGATTTCTTCTGCGCCTATGAATACTATGACGACGGAAAAATCATGAACAAGATCAATTATGCGGTTTAAACCCGAAAAGAATGAACCGGAAAGAGAAGGATTTTAAAGATATGGACTATTCACATGTGAAAGCACAGGACCCGGCAGTGTTTGCCGCCATGCAGCGTGAGCTGGAGAGACAGCGGGATCATATAGAGCTGATTGCCTCGGAAAACTTCGTGAGTGAAGCGGTGATGGAGGCGGTGGGCAGCCACCTGACCAACAAGTATGCGGAAGGATATCCCGGCGCGAGATATTACGGCGGATGCCAGTACGTGGACGAGGTGGAAAACCTGGCACGGGACCGGGCCAAAGAGCTTTTCAGCGCTGAGCATGTGAATGTGCAGCCACATTCCGGCTCACAGGCCAACACGGCGGTATATCTGGCACTGCTGAAACCGGGGGATGTGTTGATGGGGCTGGATCTCTCCCACGGCGGGCACCTGACCCACGGATCCAGAGCCTCGATTTCCGGAAAGTACTTCCAGTCGGTTTTCTACGGGGTTTCGCCCAAAACGGAGACCATCGACTATGAGGCGGCGATGAAAACAGCCGAGGAGGCCCGGCCGAAGATTATCATTGCCGGAGCAAGCGCCTATCCCCGCTTTATTGACTGGGCAAAGATGCGTGAGATCGCCGATGCGGTGGGGGCGTATCTGATGGTGGACATGGCGCATATAGCAGGGCTTGTGGCAGCAGGGATCCACCCATCGCCGGTGCCCTATGCCGATGTGGTGACGACCACCACCCACAAAACACTGCGGGGCCCGAGAGGGGCCATCATCCTCTGCAGGGAGGAGCTGGCAAAGAAGATTGACTCGGCGGTGTTTCCGGGCAGCCAGGGTGGGCCGCTGATGCATGTGATCGCCGGTAAGGCGGTGGCCTTTGGCGAGGCACTGAAGCCGGAATTTCGCGCCTATCAGCAGCAGATAGCCGACAATGCCCAGGCCCTGGCAGAAGAGCTGATGCAGGACGGAATCCGGCTGGTCTCGGGCGGAACCGATAACCACCTCATGCTGGCAGACTGCATGAGCAAAGGAAAAACCGGGCTTGCCGTGCAGGAGTTCCTGGATGAGGCACATATCACGGCAAATAAAAACACAATTCCCTTTGACACCCAGGGCGTCAAACTCACATCGGGCATCCGCCTGGGCACGCCTGCCGTAACCACCCGGGGCATGAAGGAGAAGGAGATGCATGTGATCGGCAAGCTGATTGCCGACCTGATGGAGAGAGGGGAAGAGGCCGTGCCGGGTGCAAAGGAGACTGTGCTGCAGCTGTGCAGGGAATTCCCTCTGTACGAAAACCTTTAAAAAACAGAAAGCTGCCGGTATACCGGCAGCTTTCGAATAAAACAGGGTGATGCAGATTCAGGCGGAATAGTGCACGATAGCGGCGATGATCTCCTCCAGCTCGGTAATGAGAATGTCGAGATCATAACTCCGGTTAATGTGCATCTCCTTAAAGGCGTGGATGACGCCTGCAAGGATAAAGTCCGTCTTCAGGGGTGTGATGGTAATGGGATGCTCTTCCAGATAGTGCGCCTTCAGTGATTTCTCCAGCATGCTGAAGAAAACGTCAATTCTGTCGGAAAACAGAATGGTGAAAATACCCTCCTGTTTTTTGAGCGCTTCAGCCAGGCCTCTGATAAACGCTTCCGTGTCACTGAAGAGCATGCCGAAAGATTTGAAGTCCTCCAGAAATGTGGCAAAGACCTCGTTTTCAATGGCAGAATTCAGGTCAAAAATATCTGTGTAGTACTTGTAGAAAGTGGTCTTGTTGATGACGGAAATGGAGCAGATATCAATAACCTTTATCTCTTCCAGTGGCTGATCTTTTCTAAGATCAAGAAATGCGGAACGGATGGCGCGCTTTGTCCTGATAATACGTTTATCCATGCAGGCCTCCTTTTTGAACCAATAATGGAATTTTGTATATAATACAGAATGCGCTCGGAAAAAGCAAGTATTATTTTGCCCAAAAATGCCGAAATTTCGGTTTTTTTTATTGTTTTCGCCGTAGTTTGGAAAAAGAATATAAACAAAATCACAATTATTCCCAAATAATACACAACTATAATATCGATAAATAAAAATTCAGGAAGAATGCGAAGGAGTAGAACAGCATGGCAGTGACAGTTTACCGGGGTGACATTGCTTACGCGGAGAATGAAAAAACGCTGAGGACGGCGGAAGCATCCTATCTGGTGGTGGAGGATGGGTTCGTGAAGAATATCTTCCCCCAGCTGCCGGAGGAATATGGAGAGCTGCCGGTGACGGATTTCGGGAGGGGACTGATCATTCCGGCCTTCTCAGATCTGCACATCCACGCTTCCCAGTATGTGCAGCGCGGAACGGGAATGGATAAGCTGCTCTTCGACTGGCTGAATGACTGCACCTTCCCCCAGGAGGCCAGGTTTGCGGACATGGAGTACGCGAGGCGGGTATATGACGCGCTGGTTCGGGATCTGATCCGGAACGGGACCTTCCATGCCTCCATTTTTACAACCGTGCATTATGAGGCGTCTGACTATCTCTTCCGTCTGCTTGACCGGAAGGGGCTCTACGCCTACACGGGTAAGGTGAACATGGACGTCAATTCGCCGGATTTCCTGCGGGAGGAGACAGAAGAATCTCTCAGGAGCACGGAGCGCTTCCTCGCAGAGCACGGCGACAGCCCGACGGTAAAGCCGATGCTGACACCCCGCTTTGCCCCAACCTGCAGTGAAAAGCTGCTGAAGGGGTTGGGAAAGCTGGCAAAAAAATACGCCTGCGGTGTGCAGACCCATCTGGTGGAATCTATTGCTGAGGTGAAGTGGACGCTGGAGCTCTTCCCCCAATACCGCTGCGACGCTGAAATCTATGAGAAATGCGGCCTGTTGGACGGCGGGCAGTCAATCTTTGCGCATGTGATCTTCCCGTCGGAGGAGGATCTTTCCATCCTGCGGAAGGCAGGCAGCATTGCCGTGCACTGCCCGGATGCAACCGCCAACGTCACCGCAGGGATTATGCCGGCTGCCGCCCTGAGCAAGCGGGAACTGCCGATCGCCCTCGGCACAGATATCGGAGCAGGGGCTGAGGCTGCGGTGTACCGCCAGGTCTCCAGGGCGGTGCAGCTATCCAAGCTGAAGGAGTTTTTTGAACCGGAGGGGAACGGGCGGCTTTCCTTTGCGCAGGCGTTTTACATGGCTACGAAAGCAGGCGGCAGTGTGTTTGACCGGGTGGGGTCTCTGGAGCCGGGATACCGCTTCAACGCCCTGGTGCTGGACGGCCTGGAGGATGACGTTGGCCCGATGGCACCGGCGGACCGGTTGGAGCGCTTCTGCTATGCAGGGGATGACCGAAATATCATCGCCCGCTTCCTGGACGGAAAACCGCTGGAGGCAGAATAAAAAAAACAGCCCTCCGCTTTCGCGGAGGGCTGGAAAGCTCATCGGAGCATTGAGCTGCCTTACGGGGCTTTGGTGAAGGTCAAATTTATCACCGCCCTGTAAGCAAAGGACGTTTCATTTAACCCGTCCTTTGGACAGCTATTAATATACTACGGCAGACGGCAAAAGTCAACCGGTTTACATAAGTGTTCACACTTTCTTCATATTTGTATTCACTATTTTGATAAAACCGGTCTTGCGAAAAGGACGAGATTCGTGTATGATCTGCAAAAAATAGGAAAAGAGGCAACGGTATGCTCAACAGCTTTCTGACCATCGGCGAACAGATTTTTATTGTGTTTCTGCTGATGGCGGTAGGATATATCGGAGGAAAAACAGGCCTGATCACAAACGCTCTGGCTGACGGCATGAGCCTGCTGGTGATGAACATTGCAATTCCGGCCTCCATCATTATGGCCTTTCAGAGAGAGTTCGAGAGCAGGCTGGTGCACGAGTTTCTCCTCTCCATTGTGCTGGCACTGCTGGGCTATGTGCTTTTTCTCACGGTGGCATTTCTCACCATACGGGATAAGGACCGGAAGCGGCGGAACACGCTGATCTTCACGGCTGTGTTTGCCAACTGCGCCATGGTGGCTCTGCCGCTGCAGTCATCCCTCTTCGGGGCAGACGGCGTTTTCTTCGGGGCAGTGGCCGTTGCCATGTTCGACCTGATTTTCTGGCCTCTGGGCACGCTGATGATGACACCGGGGGAGAAGCCGAAGAAGGGTGAATTGCTGAAAAAGTGCATTGTGAACCCCTGCGTGATTGCAAATCTGGTTGCGCTGGCGCTGTTTTTCGGCAGAATCACCATCCCGTCGGTTCCTGCACAGGCGCTGGACAAACTGGGCAGCCTCTGCCTGCCGCTGTGTATGCTGGTGCTGGGGCAGAAGCTGACGCGCCGCCCTCTCGCCGAGCTGTTCACTGACCGGGGCAGCCTGCTGGCTGCTGCGGAGAGACTTGTGCTTTTCCCATTGCTGATCATCGCGGTGATGAAGCTGCTGCACATCGGCGGCACAGCAGCCATGAGCGCACTGATTGCCATGGCGTCCCCTTCCGCAGCTTCGGTTGTTATGATTGCGGTGGCCTATAAACAGGATTCGGAGCTGGCGGCCAGCAGCGTTGCATTGAGCACGGTGCTCTCGCTTCTTACCATGCCGCCTGTCATCTTCCTCGGCAGCATCCTGCTGCTGTGAAGACTATATACTAAGTTTCCCACTTTCCCTCCGGCAAAGGAGGGGAAGTGGTTTTTTGTTTATTTTTCCAGTTTCGGGCGGAGGAGAGCAGGCTATCGGAACCGTATGCCGTAAAAATAGATAAAAATGAAAAAATGCTTGATTTTGACCCGTCTGGAGTGTATACTCAACGCATAAAAATTCAAACGGAGGAATAATTATGAATAAAGCTGATATAAAGAAAGTGGTTCTTGCATATTCCGGCGGTCTGGACACTTCGGTGATCATCCCCTGGCTGAAGGAAAACTACAACAACTGCGAGGTCATCGCCGTGGCAGGCAATGTGGGCCAGGCGGATGAGCTGGAGGGCCTGGAGGAGAAGGCACTGAAGACGGGGGCTTCCAAGCTCTATGTGCTGGATCTGACGGATGAATATGTGGATGACTATATCATTCCCTGCATGAAAGCTGGGGCAATTTATGAGGACTATCTGCTGGGCACAAGCCACGCAAGGCCCTGCATCGCCAAGGGGCTGGTGGATATTGCCCTGAAGGAAAAGGCAGACGCCATTGTGCACGGCTGCACGGGCAAGGGCAATGACCAGGTGCGTTTTGAGCTGGCCATCAAGCACTTCGCCCCCAACATGCCGGTGATTGCCCCATGGCGTGAGTGGAGCATCAAATCGAGGGATGAGGAGATTGACTATGCCGAGGCACACAACGTGCCGCTGCGCATCAACAGGGAGACCAACTATTCCAAGGACAAGAATCTCTGGCATCTCTCCCATGAAGGGCTGGATCTGGAGGACACCGGCAACGAACCCCAGTATGAAAAAGAGGGATTTCTGGAGATGGGCGTTTCCCCGATTCAGGCTCCCGATGAACCCACCTATGTGACGCTGGAGTTTGTGCAGGGCGTACCCACAACGCTTGACGGCGAGAAGATGAGCTGCAAGGAGATTATCCTCAAGCTCAACGAGCTGGGCGGAAAGAACGGCATCGGCCTGCTGGACATTGTGGAAAACCGCCTTGTGGGCATGAAATGCCGCGGCGTTTATGAAACCCCGGGCGGCACCATCCTCTACGCTGCCCACAGCGCCCTGGAGAGTATCTGCCTGGACAAGATGACCCTGCATGAAAAGCAGAAGCTGGCCATCACCTTCGGCGAGCTGGTGTACAACGGGCAGTGGTTCACCCCCCTGCGGGAGGCACTGAGCGCTTTTGTGGACAAGACGCAGGAGCGTGTCACCGGCAAGGTGAAGCTGAAGCTCTACAAGGGCAACATCATCAAGGCCGGGCTCTGGAGCGATTACTCGCTGTACAGTGAGTCTATTGCCACCTTCGGCGAGAGCGACTATGACCAGGCACAGGCTGCAGGATTCATCAACCTCTATGGTCTGCCCATCAAGGTGCAGGCTATGGTGGACGGCAAGTAAAGACGATGCCGAAACTCTGGACGGGTGTGACCGCCGGCAATACCAGTGCGCTGGCGGATGACTTCAACTCATCCATCCGTTTTGATAAACGGATGTTCCGGCAGGATATCGAAGGGAGCATGGCACATGCGGCCATGCTCGCTTCCCGGCATATTCTCTCCGATGAGGACAGAGACAGCATCATTGCTGGGCTTGCGGGCATTCTGCAGGACCTGCAGGACGGCACGCTGGCTGTGGATGAGCAGGCGGAGGACATCCACATGTTTGTGGAACAGGTGCTCACCGAGCGTATCGGAGAGGCAGGGAAGCGGCTGCACACCGCCCGCAGCCGGAATGACCAGGTGGCGCTGGACCTGCGGATGTATCTGCGGGGAGAGTGTGACGAGATCACTGCCCTTATAAAAAAGGTGCTGGAGGCACTTGCGGACCTGGCGGATGCCAACAAGGACACCATTATGCCCGGCTACACCCACCTGCAGCGGGCCCAGCCGGTGAGCTTCGGCCATTATATGATGGCCTACGCCATGATGCTGCTGCGGGATCTGGACCGGCTGAAGGACTGCCGCCGGCGCATCAATATTTCACCCATCGGATGCTGCGCCCTGGCGGGCACAACCTATGACACTGACAGACGCATGGAGGCAGAGCTGCTGGGGTTTGACGATATCTGCCTGAACAGCATGGACGGGGTCTCTGACCGGGATTTCGCTGTGGAGCTGATGGGAGATATCTCCATATTGATGATGCATCTTTCCCGCATGGCCGAGGAACTGATCCTCTGGGCAAGCTGGGAGTTTCAGTTTATCAGCATTTCGGACGCCTTCACCACCGGGTCCTCCATCATGCCGCAAAAACGCAATGCGGACATGGCGGAACTGATCCGGGGAAAGACGGGAAGAGTCTACGGGGACCTGATGGGGCTGCTCACCACGCTCAAGGGCCTGCCGCTTGCCTATAACAAGGACATGCAGGAGGACAAGGAGGGTGTGTTTGATGCCTGTGACACCGTGAAGATGTGCCTGCAGATTCTTGCACCCATGCTGGCCACCATCACGGTGCGCAAAGAGAAGATGATGGAGGCGGCGCAGAAGGGATTTATCAATGCCACTGATCTGGCCGACTGGCTGGTAAAGAAGGGGATGTCCTTCCGCAGTGCCTATAAGATTTCAGGTCAGATTGTCAGCATGTGCATGGAAAAGGGCAGCGTGCTGGAGAGTGTGCCTCTGGAAGAATACAGAAAGTACAGTGATTTGTTCGACGAGACGATTTATCAGGCCATCGATCTGAAGGTCTGCATGGAAAAACGGATTTCGGAGGGCGGAACTTCAGCGGCGTCTGTGGAGAAACAGATTGCCGCGGTGAGGAGTGTGCTGAGATGACAAAAATCTATATTGACGGGAGTGCCGGCACCACAGGCCTTCGCATCCGGGAGCGGCTGAACGGACGTGAGGGGCTGGAGATCCTCTCCCTGCCGGCTGAGATGAGGAAGGACAGCGCAGCGAGAGAAGAGGCCATCAACGCTGCCGACATCGCTTTTTTCTGCCTGCCGGATGCGGCCGCTGTTGAGGCTGCCGCCATGGTGCATGGAAGCACCGCGGTGATTGACACCTCCACTGCCCACCGGGTTTCGGAGGGATGGGCATACGGCTTTCCGGAACTGAAAGGGTACCGTGAAAAAATACAAAACAGCAGACGCATTGCCAACCCGGGCTGCCATGCCAGCGGTTTTATATCACTGGTGCAGCCGCTGGTACAGGAGGGGCTGATCGCACCCGACACGGCACTGACCTGCTTCTCCGTCACCGGCTATTCCGGCGGCGGACGAAAGATGATAGAGGAATATGAGGCGGAAGGCAGAGACACAGCCTTCTCCTCACCCCGGCAGTATGCTCTGGGCCAAAGCCATAAGCATCTGCCGGAGATGCAGAAGATCTGCAGGCTGGAAACGGCACCCGTTTTCTGCCCCATTGTGGCAGACTATTACAGCGGCATGGCGGTGACGGTTCCGCTCTCCCGGAAGGATCTTCGGGGCAGCATGGAAGATATCCGTGCCCTCTACAAGGCGTGTTACCACAGCCCGGTTGTGCATTATGAGCCGGAGCTTGAACCTCTGGTGGCTGCTAATTGCATGGCTGACCGGGACGATATGATGATCGGCGTGGCGGGCAATGAGGAGCGGATTTTACTGATTTCGGTGTTTGACAATCTGGGGAAGGGCGCCTCCGGTGCAGCGATCCAGAACATGAATATCCTGCTCGGGCTGGAGGAAACCACCGGCCTGACACTTTGAGGAGGCAGTTATGATCAATATGACAGCGGGCGGCATCTGTGCTGCGAAAGGGTTTTCTGCCGCAGGCATCCACTGCGGAATCCGGAAAAACCACAGTAAAAAAGATCTGGCACTGATTAAAAGCTGTGTGCGCGCCAGCGCAGCGGCTGTGTATACCACCAATCTGGTGAAGGGTGCGCCCATCACCGTGACGAAGTGGCATCTGGCAGACGGCAAAGCGCAGGCGGTGATCTGCAACAGCGGCAACGCCAACACCTGCAATGCCGACGGCATTGAGATTGCCGAGCAGATGAGCTGCCTCACGGCTGAGGCATTGGGCATCGAGGCAGAGGACGTGGTGGTGGCATCCACCGGCGTGATCGGCCAGCCGTTGAATCTTGCTCCGATTGCGGCAGGGATCCCTGTGCTGGCAGAGCAGCTTTCAGAGCAGGGGAGTGATGACGCCTGCGCCGCCATCATGACCACTGACACAAAGGAGAAGCAGGCTGCGGTGGAATTCACCATTGGTAACGCCGTGTGTCACCTTGGCGGCATCGCAAAGGGGAGCGGGATGATCCACCCCAACATGGCGACTATGCTGGTCTTCCTCACCACGGATGTGAATATTTCACCCGCTATGCTGCAGAAGGCGCTTTCCGGCGATGTGCAGAACACCTTCAACATGACCAGTGTGGACGGAGACACCTCTACCAATGACATGGCAGTGATTCTGGCAAACGGCCTTGCAGGCAATGAAGAGATCACGGAAGAGGGAAACGACTTCAACGTTTTCATGAGGGCCCTCAACACAGTGACGGTTGCCCTCTGCCGCATGATTGCCGGAGACGGTGAGGGCGCCACGAAGCTGCTGGAATGCGTGGTATCCGGCGCAAAGACTCTTGCTGCGGCGAAAACCGTGGCCAGGGGCGTTATTTCCTCCAGCCTGACCAAGGCTGCCATGTTCGGAGAAGACGCCAACTGGGGCAGGGTGCTCTGTGCCATCGGTTACTGCGGGGCGGATGTGGATATCAGCAAGGTGCATGTGGCATTTCAGTCTGCCGCCGGAACGGTGACCGTATGCGAAAGGGGAGCGGGCGTGCCCTTCTCGGAGGAGGAAGCTGCAAAGGTCCTGCATGAGAAGGAAATTGATATTATCATAGACCTGAACGACGGTCCGGCTGCCGCCACGGCGTGGGGCTGTGACCTGACCTATGACTATGTGAAAATCAACGGAGATTACCGGACGTGATGAATGAATTTACCAACGCCCAGCGTGCACAGGTGCTGACGGCTGCACTGCCCTATATCCGCAGATACAGCGGGAAGATTGTTGTGGTGAAGTACGGCGGCAACGCCATGGTCAGCGAAGAGCTGCGGCAGCAGGTGATGGAGGATATCGTCCTGCTGTGGCTTGTAGGTGTGAAGGTGGTTCTGGTGCACGGCGGCGGCCCGGAGATCAGTGACATGATGAAGCGCCTGGGCAAGAAAGCGGAGTTTGTTGACGGCCTTCGGGTGACAGATGCGGAAACTGTGGACATCGTGCAGATGGTTCTGGCCGGCAAGGTGAACAAGACGCTGGTAAAGCTGCTGGAGCTCAAAGGCGGCAGGGCCATGGGCATATCCGGCATGGATGGCGGCCTCATCGAGGCAAAAATGAAAAACCCAGATCTGGGCTATGTGGGCAGCATCACTAAGGTCAACATTGGACCGGTGATGGATCTGCTGGAGAAGGGATATATCCCGGTGGTGTCTACCCTCGGCTGTGACGGAGAGGGGAACACCTATAACATCAACGGGGACACGGCAGCAGCATTTATTGCCGGAGCGCTTGGCGCTGAAAGACTCATCATGATGACGGACATTGCCGGCGTGCTGCTGGACAGGAATGACCCCTCTACCCTGATCCCCAAACTCACCATCCCTGAGACGGTGAAGCTTTTTGAAAACAACGTGATCGCCGGGGGAATGATCCCCAAAGTGGAATGCTGCATCGACGCCATTTTGAGAGGTGTTGAAAGCGCAATTATTATGGATGGGCGTGTGCCCCACTCAATTCTGATGGAAATACTGACGGATGAAGGCGCAGGCACCATGGTGGTGCGTGGAGAGGAGAAAGAAAATGACGGATCTGAAGAGCATTGACAAAACATATATTGCCAACACCTATGCCAGGTTCCCTCTGGAGCTGATCTCGGGCAAGGGCTCCATCGTGAAGGATGAGACCGGCAAGGAATATATCGATATGGGCAGCGGAATCGGCGTGACAGCCTTCGGCATCGCGGACGATGTCTGGAAGGCTGCCGTGAGCGAGCAGCTGGGAAAGCTGCAGCACATGTCAAACCTCTATTATACTGAGCCCTGTGCCTTGCTGGCTCAGATGATATGCGAGAAGACGGGGATGAAGAAGGTGTTCTTCTGCAACTCGGGCGCGGAGGCTAACGAGGGCATGATAAAAGCCGCCCGCAAGTATGCCGCCGAGAAGAAGGGGGCAGATTATTACACCATTGTGACGCTGGAGAACAGCTTTCACGGCCGCACACTGACGACACTGGCAGCAACCGGACAGGATCATTATCACGAGCTCTTCCAGCCCCTGACGCCGGGCTTTGTGCATGCACCGGCGAACGATCTGGAAGCTGTGAAGAAGGCCGCTCTTTCCAACAAGACTGCCGGCATCATGATTGAGTGCATCCAGGGCGAGGGCGGTGTCATCCCGCTGGAAGAGGACTTTGTGAAAGGGCTTGCTTTGTTCTGCAAGGAGCAGGATATCCTGCTGATGGTGGATGAGGTGCAGACCGGTAACGGGCGCACCGGCAAGCTCTATGCCTATATGAATTACGGCATCGAGCCTGATATTATCTCCACAGCCAAAGGGCTGGGCGGCGGATTGCCGTTGGGAGCAGTGATCTTCGGGGAGAAGACCGAGTATACTCTCGGCGCAGGCGAGCATGGCAGCACATTCGGCGGCAACCCGGTGTGCTGTGCCGGCGCTCTGAGCATTCTGAGCCGGATTGATGACAGCCTCCTGGCTGAAGTGAAGCAGAAGAGCAAGCTGGTGTTTGATGCACTGCAGGGGGCAAAGGGCGTAGAAGCTGTGAGCGGCATGGGACTGATGATCGGCGTGAAGACGGTTAAGCCTGCCGCTGAAGTGGTGAAAGAATGCATGGAGAAGGGTGTGCTGTGCCTGACGGCCAAAGACAAGGTACGTCTGCTGCCTGCACTGAATATCCCGGAGGATGTGCTGATGAAAGCGGTGGAGACCATCAAAGCAGTTTGTGCGGAGGATGAGGCATGAACCTGAAAAATCGGAGCTTTCTGAAGCTTCTGGACTATACACCGGAGGAGATCAACTATCTGCTGGAGCTGGCGGCTGATCTGAAGGCAAAGAAAAAGGCGGGCATTGCCCACCGGATGCACGAGGGCAAGAACATCGCGCTGATCTTTGAGAAGACCAGCACCCGCACCCGCTGCAGCTTTGAAGTGGCAGCTGCAGATCTGGGGATGCACCCTGTCTATCTGGACCCGTCCTCCTCCCAGCTGGGGAAGAAGGAGAGCATTGCAGACACGGCAAGGGTTCTCGGCCGGATGTTTGACGGCATCGAATACCGGGGTTATGAGCAGGAAAGGGTGGAGAAGCTGGCCCAATATGCCGGCGTGCCGGTGTGGAACGGCCTGACCAACGAGTTTCACCCCACGCAGATTCTGGCAGATTTTCTGACCGTGCAGGAGCACTTCGGCTCCCTTGCCGGGCGGAAACTGGTGTACTTCGGAGATGCCCGCTATAATATGGGCAACTCTCTGATGGTGGGATGTGCCAAGATGGGGCTGCATTTTGTGGCCTGTGCACCGGAAAACTACTTCCCTGATGCTGCATTAATCGGGAAGTGTAAAGCTGTTGCCGCCGAAACCGGGGCTACGCTGTGCTTTGACACCGATCCCTTGCATGCTGCCGAAGGCGCAGATGTGCTTTACACGGATATCTGGGTTTCTATGGGCGAGCCGGAGAATGTTTGGGAAAAACGCATTCGGGAGCTGCTGCCCTATCAGGTCAATGCTGCAGTGCTCAAAGCGGCGGGAGAGCAGAGCGTATTTATGCACTGCCTGCCGGCTTACCACGATCTGGAGACCGAGAACGGGCTTGCCATCTACGAAAAGTACGGTCTCAACGGCCTTGAGGTGACAGACGAGGTGTTTGAGGGACCCCGGTCTATCGTGTTTGATGAGGCGGAAAACCGGATGCACACCATCAAAGCCGTGATGGCTGCCACACTCTGATGGACTCAGCGAGGGCCTGATCTATGGACGGGAATGTTTATCTTGTGCTGGAAAACGGCACCTCCTTTGCAGGGCAGCCAATCGGCTACTGGGAGGAAGGCGGCAGCATCGGCGAGCTGGTTTTCACCACCGGTATGACCGGATATCTGGAAACGTTGACCGATCCCAGCTATGCGGGACAGATCATATTGCAGACCTTCCCGCTGATCGGCAATTACGGGATCATTTCGCCGGATTTCGAGGGGGAGTGCCTGGCAAAGGGCTACGTGGTGCGGGAACTGTGTGATGCTCCGTCCAACTTCCGCAGTGAGGGAGATCTGGACGGCTTTCTGAAAGAGCACAGAATCCCCGGCATCTGCGGGGTGGACACCAGAGCCGTGACAAAAGTCCTGCGGGAAGAGGGTACGATGAATGCCTCCCTTTGCCTCTCCGTGCCGGAGAATCTGACGGATATCCGGGCATACCGAATTTGCGGTGCGGTTGAACAGGCAAGCGCAAAGGAGATAAAAGAGTATCCCGGTACAGGCCCCCATGTGGTGCTGGTGGACTACGGCGCAAAACAGAATATCATCCGCTGCCTCTCTAAGCGCACCTGCCGTGTGACGGTTGTGCCCCACAACACGCCTGCAGAGGATATCCTGGATATGAATCCGGACGGGGTGATGCTTTCCAACGGCCCGGGAGACCCGGAGGAGAACACATTTGAAATAGCCCAGATCAGAAAAATGATTGGTAAGGTGCCGGTTTTCGGCATCTGCCTCGGCCATCAGCTCACAGCTTTGGCCATGGGCGGCAGAACCGTGAAGCTGAAATACGGCCATCACGGAGCAAACCAGCCGGTGACAGACGGGAAAAACACGTGGATCAGCAGTCAGAACCACAATTACGCCGTGCTTTCAGACAGCCTGCGCCATTCGGCAAGGGAGATCTTCCGCAACGCCAACGACGGCAGCTGCGAAGGACTGGAATACCCGGGGCTGCAATGCTTCACGGTGCAGTTTCACCCGGAGGCCTGCGGAGGCCCTCATGACACGGAATTTCTCTTTGACCGGTTTCTTGCGATGATGCAGCCGGATGAATAAAAAAATTCACGCTGCCTGGATTTTCTTCCGGCAGCGTGAAATTTATGGTTTATCTTTTCCTGTTTTCTGTGTATAATAGAAATATCACATACCTGAAAAACAGAAAGGAGGAGGGAAAACATGAAAAACATCATAACCATCAGCCGAGAATACGGCAGCGGCGGATATGAGATCGGCCAGAGGGCAGCGGAGGCGCTGGGCTTTAAATTTTACGACAAGGAGCTGATTGCCCAGATAGCGGAGAAGCTGCTGGTGTCAGAGGCCTATATGCGCAGCACGGAAGACAAACTGATCCGCAGGAATATTTTCCGAGAGGTGTTTCCGACACTTTCCGGCAACGACAATGCGGATGCCGACTTTATCTTTGCCCAGCAGGGAAAGTTTATTGTAGACCTGGCAGAGAAGGGCAACTGCGTGATTGCCGGGAGGCGGGCTGATTACTATCTGCGGGATAATCCCAATGCTTTGCACCTGTTCTTCTATGCGGATATGGATTTTAAAATTGAACGGATCTGCCGCACGGAAAATTGCAGCGAGGAAGAGGCTGCACGGAAAATCAGCGATATGGATAAGCGCAGAAAAACCAGCTATGAGTATGTAACCGGCCGCAAGTGGGCTGACAGACACAACTATGATCGAATGATCTGTACATCATCCCTCGGCCTGCAGAAATGCGTGGATGAGATTGTAAATCTGATTAAAGAATAGGGAAGCCCCCATGAAAAGCCGACTCGCAGCAGCGTGCCGGCTTTTCATTTCATAGGGAAATTAAACAAATGAACTGGTTTCCTGCCGGGACGGATTAAAGTGTTCCAAAGAACTGTTATTAAAAAATCAATAAGCGTGGATGTAAATATTCTGTGAATCGAGGATAAAACGCTTGAATTTTTACCGCGTTTCTGCTATAATTCCTATATCTTCCATAGGTGAGTCGGTTTCAATGCATTGGCTTACCAGTCTGAATGGAGCTGATAAATTTTACCTTCAGTATTCATCAGACCCGTTCCTCCATCATTCTCTCCTTGCTCTCCGCTTTGAAACGCGCGGAGAGCACTTTTTTACCCGAAGGGGACTGATCGGATGGGAATGGCTTACTTTAAGGGAACTCCTGATCAGGCAAAAGGGACAGCTTTATTGACGAGAGCACTATTTATGTAGTATAATCAATTTAATAAAATGATTTCTGTGACGGTTTTGTGACAGTTCTCATGTTAAAATGTTTGTGCAAATTTTGAAAAAATTGAAAGGAGACTTCAGCTAATGGAAAATATCAACGAAAAGGATACGGTTCAACTGAATGACAGCCAGCTGGACCAGGTGAACGGCGGTGCATTCTCATCATATGTAGGGACCTGGGAGTGCTGTGAAAACAAGGAACTCGGTGCCAGAATCACGGTTTACGGAAACGGTACGATCACGCTGTTCAGCTCCAAGAATCCCGCGTTCTCCGGCAATTATACCTATGGCATCAACAGCAACGGTTTCATGGCCACCTCCAACGGCACGGTCTTTGCCCCCAACGGTTTTAATCACCTGATAGACAGCAACGGCAGACACTGGGACCGCATCGGCTAAATCGGGAAAAAGTACGACAAATAATTGTTGACAGCGGATAATCAATCGGATATAATAAGATTACAGGACACGGTTAAATGTTCCGAATCCGAAATCTTACAGACAGTGATGAAACGACGATCACATGCCTGTAAGATTTTTTGCTCTTAAATGAAAAATCTTTGCCGCCGCGTGATAGATCCGTGAAGATTATAATGAAAATCCAGATATGACAGGTCCGAAGTGAGACTGAATGTTCCGCTTCGGGCCGGTGCTTTATTTTGCCACAGGGAGGAGAAGCCTCCATGTGTGACAGTTCTATGAGGATTGCTGTGTTATACTTGCGCCATCAAATGAAAATATAAGGAGAATAAAGATGAACTTCAAAGATATTGCAAAAAATGTTGGGATGTCCCTTCTGCTTTTAAATGCAGTTTATGTTCTTTTTGTTTAGTGACCGGTGAAGACTATGATTTTGAAATCCTTCACTGTGTAATAACACCAATTCTCTGTGGATTAGGAATATCTTATGGAGAGTATCTTAGGACCAAGAGATTTATGGCGGATAAGAATTCTGCGGAACAGGAGGTTTAGTTTTTCCCTTTTCATTTTTCTTTTTGTTTACCGTCTGCACTTCAGTTCATCTGAGGTGCAGACAATTTATATCATCAGTATTGCAGTTTTTCATGTTTTTCTGAAATTTGGTGTTGACATTTTGGAAAGTATCTGGTAATATAATTCCCGCTTTGAGAAATCAATTTTCCGGCATCTGGGGGTATAGCTCAGCTGGGAGAGCGCTTGAATGGCATTCAAGAGGTCAGCGGTTCGATCCCGCTTATCTCCACCAAGAAAAAAGTTCCAAGATTTAAACGTCTTGGAACTTTTTCTTTGTTATTCGCTTTAATATGTTCAGGTTTTCTATGTTTGTTTGCTGTTCTGATTTCCTTTCATGTAGCAACGATGTAGCAACAGGATTTTTTCAGATTAAGTCCGTTATTCTCCGGAGATCAGCTATCTCTACGTCCTGGTAATACTTTAGCTGCTCTTCTGAGGCGTGACCGATCAGTTTCTGCTTTTCCTTGGTAAGCTTTTCTTTTGGACAGGCATTCATGCATTCCTGAAGGACTTCATCAGGACGATTCCGCTGATGCAGTCATACGAGTGAAGCGAGGCTCTTGGTGAGCGCAGAGTGCCGGAACCTGCCAAATGATTACGGGTAATGATATTATGAGAATAATGTTATGGTAACCAATCTGCGGTAAAAGAGATGCACCACAGGCGGGCTGTGGTGCAAGAGGAGATCAGCGGAAAATGAAAACCGAAGCGACAATGGCAATCACCATACCGACGATTGTCCATGACACGAGACTTGGGAGAATCTCAGATTCATGATTTACTCTTTCTTTCACCTGTTCATATTCGAGCATAGATATTCTCCTTTCTTTCTGCTGTTGCATTGAGGAATTTAAAAAACAGGAATTCATCGGGATGATAATGAAGAACGCAATATTTTATGAATGATTTAAACCTAACGGCTAATATATCACGCAGCGGGAAGAAGTGCTTCCTGTTCTTCAAGCCAAGCGCTCCAGGGAATATCATAGTTCGATTCATGCTGGTCCTGAACATACGCATAGAACATCGGCGTCATTCTGGCCTTTTCCTCAGAGTACGGCGCTTTATAGCTGTCGGAATCCCCTGTATATAAAGGATAGCTTCCGCAAAGCAGCGTTTGCCGGACAACAATATCCTCCATCGGTACATCAGGATTGATCATCATATCATACAGGGTCATCATAATTCCTGTCCGGCCTTTGCCTGCCTGACAATGGAAATGAAGCCAGCTCTGCTCCGGGTCAATGCTCCTGATCAGAGAAACAAATGCATCGATCTCTTCCGCCTTTGGCCAGGTATGATCTTGTATCGGAAGCCGGATATACACAAATCCCTCGCCCTCAACCAGGTCCCTTTCTGTTATGACGTGCCGGACTTCGATTTCAAGGGGATCAGAGGGGAAATCGCTTTTTACATAGTATGCGGAGATCGTCTTCCCGATCATCATCTCAAATCGATTTATCTCATCTGCCTCAATCTCTGCAGTTGACATGTCAAGATTTGTCCAATTGTGCAGCCCATACCAGGAAAGGGGAAATCCTTCGTTCACAAGCACGTGGCTTTCCCGGCGAAGATCAAGAATATAGACGGTTCTGTTTCCGGCATATGAACGCAAATCTTCTGCCAGAGACTTGAACTGAGGTATCGAAAACTGAGCACTGCCGGATATGCACAGGGTATTCAGACCTTCCTTGCTCGGTGTGAAATCAGGGTCGATATCTTATTTCCCGTTCGGTTCCTGAAACTCAAAAAGATCATCGGCCAGAAATCTGACATTGCTCAGTTCGCCATAAACAACATCGGATCCGTGTTTGTCAACGCGGATTTAGGGATCAGTTGATTCGCCAAAAGCTGCCGGAACTAAATACAATAGGGAAGCAGAAAACACCAGTAGGAAAACAGTAACAAAAGAATATTTCTTGTATGCCATTGATTGGACCTCCCTTTTTACAATGTCTTATTTTTGCTCTTCTCAGTTGTATGAAAAATGCTGTCGTGCTATAATGACGGTTATGATGAACAGAGAAAAGGAGAAACTATGAAACGATTTATATCATGGAATGTGAACGGACTGAGAGCATGCATGGGAAAAGGTTTTATGGAAGCATTCCGGAGCCTGGATGCAGATATCTTCTGTCTGCAGGAGACAAAGCTTCAGGCCGGGCAGATTGAACTGGAACTCCCGGGATATCATCAGTTCTGGAATTATGCGGAGAAGAAAGGTTATTCAGGAACGGCAATCTTTACGAAAGAGGAGCCCGTCAGCGTCTGCTATGGGATCGGAATAGAAGAGCACGACCATGAAGGCAGAGTGATTACGCTGGAGTTTCCGGATTATTATTTCATCACGGTTTATGTTCCCAACTCACAGGACGGGTTAGCCAGACTGGATTATCGTATGACGTGGGAGGATGACTTCCTTCATTATGTGAAGAAGCTGGAAGAGCACAAGCCGGTAATCTACTGCGGGGATCTGAATGTGGCACACCGGGAGATTGACCTGAAAAATCCGTCATCCAACCGTCATAATGCGGGGTTCACCGATGAGGAACGCGCTAAAATGGATACAGTTCTGGGAAACGGACTTATCGACACATTTCGGTATTTCTATCCGGATATGGAAAACATTTATTCCTGGTGGAGCTATCGCTTCAAGGCAAGAGAGAGAAACGCCGGGTGGCGCATTGACTATTTTATTGTAAGCGATTCTCTGCGGGAGAGTCTGAAAGACGCAAAAATACACACGGAAATCACGGGGTCGGATCATTGCCCTGTGGAGCTGGATATTTTTTAGGAGCGGGAAACCTCCTCTGCTTTTCTCTGCCAGAAGCGCAGGGCAGTTGGAATAGAGTAGCCGGCAGAAATCTCCTCCGGTGAAAGCCAGAGAAGACTATCGGCCTCGCAGGCGCAGGAAATCAGATAACCGGTCATTCTCCACTCGACGTGGGTGAAGATGTGTTTTGCAGTTCCGCAGGGTTCGGAAGAAAGAGGACAGACGCCGAGTTTTTCCGCTTCCTGCAGGGCTTGGGCAGCAGAGAGCCGGCCTTCAACACCGGGAAATTCCCAAAGCCTGGCCAGGATGCCGGAAGCAGGGCGTTTTCGAATGGCAAAACGGCGGCCGGAATGAAGAAGCAGAATTGTTCTTTCCTCAATGCGGCGTTCTTTCGGTGCGGATTTTACGGGAAAGCACAGTTCTTCTCCCTTCTCGTGGGCGAGACAGAGAGAGCGAAGCGGGCAGGAGGAGCAGAGAGGTGATCCGTTAGGCAGACAAATCACTTCACCGAGTTCCATCAGACCTTCTGTCAGAAGAGAGGCTTCGCGACCGGAAGGGTAGTATGATCGCAGAAGTTCGGCAGTCTCCTTTTTCGTCCGGGGATCTGCAATATCGTCAGGAAGGGCGAGGAGCCGCATAATCAGGCGAAGCACGTTCCCGTCTACTGCGGGTTCACTCTCGCCGTATGCAATGGATGCAATGGATGCTGCAGTATAATCACCGATACCCGGCAGCTTTTTCAGAGCTTCAGCCTTTCGGGGTAACATGCCGTTGTGTTGCGCCATAACGATTTCGGCAGTTTTTTTCAGATTTCTGGCCCGGCTGTAGTAACCCAGACCTTCCCACAGCTTCAGCAGCCTGTCTTCGGGAACTGCTGCGAGAGCGGGAATATCCGGCAACTCCTGCAGGAAACGCCTGTAATAGGGAATCACAGCTTCGATCCGTGTCTGCTGGAGCATTATTTCCGATATCCAGATATGGTAGGGTGTAGGATCATCGCGCCAGGGGAGGGACCGCCGGTTAAGCGAATACCAGATAATGACAGCAGGAAGGGCTTTCTCAATTCTTTCCGTATTTTTCATAGACTGTATTACTCCGTTTTTATAATCGGATTCTAACGGAAAAAATGAAAAAAATCAATGGGAAACGCAGGCAAGAGCCGGAGGGATGAATGATGAACATCAGAGAGCGGGCGGCCTATGCATGGAGCAGAATTGTGGAGCTTTTCAGTCCCAGAAAACCTGAGATTGAGGTGGAAGTGGAAGAGATAACGGATGATTTTTCTTTTGCAGAACTGGATGAGGAGGAAGTCGAGCAGGATTATTCTCCCAATGATCTGGATGAGGATATGACGGAGGAGACTGCCGAGGGAGAAACAAAGCCGGAGGCTGAGAGCGCAGATCCATTCAGGATGGATGAGACTGCCGAGAATCCGGAGAAGATTCCAAACCGGATGGAAGAGGACGAGATACCTTCCCGAATGACAGAAGAGTATAAAGCATGGCTTGCCGAGCAGCGCGAGGCGGCAGATGCAGACAATAGCACAGATTAAGAAATCCATACCGACCTTTTACGAGGGCGGTATATTTTTTATATAAATATTACATAATAATTACAAAATATAATAAAAATGGTGATAAAACGGATGAAAATGTTAATTAATAATGAACTGATTTAAATTTCGTTGATTTTTAAAAACAAACCGGTTATTATAAAGCTGTAAATCTCAGACGGCAGTTCTTCTGAAACAATTCTGCTTAAAGACAGGAGGAGAATATGAAAAAAATAAACCGTCAACTTGCCATTTTGCTTGTAATGGTGCAGCTGTTCTGCCTTGGAGCGGTTGCAGCAGGAGCAGAAGGCGGCATGAATTTCGGAATCAAAGTGGGTGACACCATCCTGGAAACCGGAGTGTATTATACTTCTCCAGACGGGAGAACGCTTGAAAAAGCAGAGAGTGAGCCTGCCCAGTATATCATGGTGCGTATTGAGGACAATGCTCCGCACCTTGTGATGAAAGACTTCACGATTGAAGTGAATACAGAAGGCACACAGGATCCTACCTATGCAGGTGTTTACTGCCCGATTCCTGTGGTGATGGATATTTCCGGTGAGAACAGAATCATGAACAAAGGATATTTTTCACCGGACGGAATGCAGAAGTTCAGTATTGGCCTGAATCTGAATGATCAGGGAGCTATCATTACCGGTGACGGTTCTGTGGCTTTTCTCACCAATACTGAAAGCGATTATAACGGATACGGGTACGGCATTCTCACCAGCCAGACCATTCTCCTGAGAGGGGACGGCCTGAGTGTGGATGCTTCCGGCGCTACTGCTGCCATGCAGACAATGCCTATGATTGACGATAACGTCCGTATCCAGGTGAATGCCGGAGAATCAGAAAGCCAGAGCAGCAGTGCCTGGAGCTTCCTGCCGGAGACGTATACCCAGAGCAGATATGTCTCTATGAATGTCGGAGAAGGCAGCACCGTGCAGCAGGCCTATCAGGCCTATGTGACAGGACAGCAGCAGAGCCTTCTGGATGATCAGCAGAATCAGCAGGAGGAATTGCTGGCAGAGCAGCAGGCACAGATCGATGCGGAGAATGCGCGCAGGGAAGAAGAAGCAAGGCTTGCTGAAGAAGCGAGAATTGCAGAAGAACAGCGTCAGGCGGAAGAAGCCGCCCGGTTAGCAGAAGAGCAGCGCCAGGCCGAAGAAGCTGCCCGGAAAGCAGAAGAGCAGCGCCAGGCCGAAGAAGCTGCCCGGAAAGCAGAAGAGCAGCGCCAGGCCGAAGAAGCTGCCCGGTTAGCGGAAGAGCAGCGCCAGGCCGAAGAAGCCGCACGGTTAGCGGAAGAGCAGCGCCAGGCCGAAGAAGCCGCCCGGTTAGCGGAAGAGCAGCGCCAGGCTGAAGAAGCCGCCCGGTTAGCGGAAGAGCAGCGCCAGGCCGAAGAAGCAGCTCGGTTAGCAGAAGAGCAGCGCCAGGCCGAAGAAGCTGCCCGGAAAGCAGAAGAGCAGCGCCAGGCCGAAGAAGCTGCCCGGAAAGCGGAAGAGCAGCGCCAGGCTGAAGAAGCAACCCGTTTAGCGGAAGAGCAGCGTCAGGCGGAAGAAGCCGCTGCTGCTGCCCGTCAGGCAGAAGAGGCTAAGAAAGCCGAAGAAGCTCGTCTGGCCGAAGAAGCACGCCTGAAAGCCGAAGAGGAAGACAGAAAACGAGCTGAGGAAGAGGCAAACCAGATTAATTTGTTTGCGATTAACCCATCGGCAATTGAACAAATGCAGGTGATGACAGCTACACCGGAATCATTTGCTGAGATCCAGGCCTTTGAAGAACAGCAGCCAACTGTCGAGCAGCAGATTGAGGCACAGTTTGTTACGGTTGCCCCATCAAATGAGCAGCTTGTTGCAAGCCTTTCAGTAGACCCAGCTCCGGATTCCTCTCTTTCGAATGTTATATTTACTGTAAAAGATGATACTTCCGGCGTATTGGATCATGTCGATTCTACAATGGTGTATCAAATCGGATTTAAGAAAGAAGGAAATGAATTATGGCCAAGTGGCTGGAGCAAGCCTGCAGGCACAATGATAGAACTTACGGGGTTGGAAGACGGTAGACTGATTCGAGTGAAGAAAGAAGACGGAACAGATGCATCTGCGAAGATATTTGAGATTACACAGCAGCCGCAGATTTCTAAGGTCGCGACTGTAAGCTCGACGCCTGTTTCAGGTAACGGAAAGACGGACGGCACCATCACAATCAATACATCTTCCGGCAACTATATCTACCAGATTCGAGGGAAAGGCAGTGCTGCGACGTTTGTGGATATTACTGGAAACCAGATTTCCGGTCTGCCTGCCGGTACTTATGAAGTGCGCATCAAAGCGGAGAACAAAGTACAGGATGACGGAAAAAATATCTGCATTCTGGCATCCGGAGAGCCATATCTTGAGGTCACGGTTGGTTCCTACACCGCTCCGGTCAAACTGCCGACTCCGACAGCAAGATTCACGGCAACAGGTGAGAGCAGCGGTATTCTTACCGGTGTGAATGCCACCATGCAGTACGCGCTGGGAAGCGGTGCACCGTGGGTTCCGATTACAGGGGAAACGACAGTGATCCCTTCCGGCGTTACCGGCCAGATTCTGGTGCGTGCACTCGGCAGAGAGTCGGAGCACACGGCAGATTCTGATATCCAGGCGATTGAAATCAGGCAGTATTCCGCTCCTATTCCGGCAAATGTAGCGGTAAACAACGCATCCGTAACGGTGGCTTACGGCACGCCCATGCAGATCAAGCGCAGCTCAGACAGTGAGTCGGGCTATGTGGATATTACAAATAAAATTGTGCGTAATCTTCCACAGGGCAATTATGATGTGCGTTTCAAGGCGGATGGAAACATTCTCGCTTCCAAACCGCTGACGGTTTCTGTCACCAATATTGAGGCACGTTCACTGATGATGAACCCGACCTCCGTTACACTGACGTCTACTGAATCCAGCGCAAAACTTGCCGTAGCATTCAACCCTCTTAACACTACCAACCAGACTGTTTACTGGACATCCTCCAACGAAAATGTGGTAAGGATCCATGAAAGCTACCGCACAACCTACGGTACGAACGGTGTGGCTATGGCTAGCGTTATTGCGGTAGGCGCAGGCACTGCAACCGTTACAGCCCGCACGGCCAATGGCCTCACCGCATCCTGCACGGTAACGGTTCAGGCAAACTACTACTTTACATACCACAAAAACGGGAGCTGGTATTATGATGTGGGGGGTGCGTATACTGTGCAGGCCACCGGCCCGGCCAGCAGGCTTGTAGGAACAGGAGCCGCAGTGAAGATCAATGGCAAGACCATCAATCCGTATTACTACACGGTTTCAGCTGCAAATGACGGCACTTCCATTGTTACCATCTCCGAAACGGCAATGAAAGCGATGGAGCATCGGGCATATCAGACGCTTCAGTTTGTCTACTCTGACGGAGGGGTTGCAACATGCTATCTGCATATCCTCTCTGTACGAGATCGGCCGATCACAGGAGATGAAAGCAACGTCAGTTTGTGGGCTTGTCTGATGGTTCTCAGTGCTGCAGCCTTTGCGGTTACTGTCCGCAGACGGAAAGAGAATTGACGCTGTTTACAAAAAAGATACAATTTATCCACAAAATTGTCTTGCCGAGCAGAATCACTTGTGGTATTCTGTTTCGCGGTTGAAAGAAAGCGGAGTGTACTCATAAGCTGCATTTCGTATCGGCTTTGCACTGACAAGGAAGGCGATCCGGACCTCAAAAGTTCCGGCGCGACCTTGTCCTGATGCAAAACCAAAACAAGACTTGACTGATTGGCAAACCTTTGAGATAATATCCATATCTTCACAGATATGGATATTATTTTTTAAGGGGTCTTTTCTTTGCGGTTTATAGGGCGGTTCATCCGCAGAATAATCTCGTTTGCGCTTCTTGTGGCATGTATTTTTGCCATTTTATATCTCCTGCCTTTGACGGAACGTGTTGACACAGCGGGGCTCGGAGCAGATGCATCCTGGATGGCACGCATTCCGGATAACGTCAGGCTCAATGAAATGACGATACCGGGAACGCATCAGAGCGCTTCACAGTTTACGCAGCTGCCTTTCTTTTTCAAATGCCAGGGGTGCAGTATTAAGGATCAGCTCACTGCCGGTTTTCGATTCCTGGATATCTGCCTTGCGGTTGAAGCCGGGGATGGTGGGGCAAGGCTGAAGTGCATGAACCGGTTTTCTGACTGTCTGACAGCTGCCATGCCGGATTCTCCGGTGCTTTATCTGGATGAGGTGCTTGCCCAGTGTTATGCCTTTCTGGAGGAACATCCGACTGAGACAGTGCTTTTCTCTGTAAAACAGGAGCATGGCTCAGAATCTGCTTCGGATTTTCAGCGGCTTCTATTTAATTATATACTGATGAATCCGGAACGCTGGATACTGACAGAGAGCATACCGACAATGGGAGAGACCCGAGGGAAGATTGTGCTGCTTCGCAGATTTCAGGATGCGGCAAAACTCGGCACTTCGGCAGGAATCCCGATGATCTGGGATGATCAGGGAGGCGGTGCGAGCACAACGCTGAACACCATGTCTTACCAGAACAGCACTTATACGCTTTTTGTGCAGGACCGTTATGATTACAGCAATGATGAAAAGTGGACTGCTTTTGCAAACGGAATGGCTATCGGCGGGAGGGAGATGGGGAACGGCAGTGTGAGCCTGAATTTCCTCAATACCAACGGAACCTTTTTCTTTGGACATCCGCATAATCACTCCTCCGTGCTTAACAGTGCATTGCGAAACAGAGGCGAGAATCTCCGGGGATGGATTGTCCTGGATTTCGGGGAGCCTTATCTTGCACGAATGATTTATTCGTCAAATGACCTTCTGCCGCCGGAACAGGCAATCACGGTATTGCCTGACAGCGCGGGAATTTTTCTGCCGGAAACAGCAGGAGAATAATAAACGGCATTGCCTATTCTGTATAGCTGCAGATTAGGCAACGCCGATTTTTTATTATTTTTTACGATTCCGGCCGATACTCACAGCTGCCCACCGGCACAGAACCGGGATCTCCGTCGTAACGGAGATAGGTGAAATGACCCAACTGATTCAAACGTACATAATAGCGGGACCGATCAGTGCCAAGAACAAAATTCGTCTCTCCGAAGGGAGAGTCCAGCGAGATGATTTCCTTTCCGTCTGTATCCGAAATATGAATGGTAGCGGTATCGCCGGCAATGGTGACGACGGTGCGGATACTGTCCAGATTCCGGAAGGTAATGCCTGCGGAATAGGCAATAAGGGACTGGTCACCTTCATAGAGCTTCCATTTGCCGCAGAAAGGCAGGTAATCCTCAATCCATTTGCGGTATCCGGAAGGAGCGATGGGAGTGCCGGCGTGCTCTGTCAGCCAGTCGGCTGCCTCCGTCAGCTTGCCCTCGCGGAGAAGAGCGTAAAAAGTGTCGGCTGTTTCAGAAGGCTTCGGGGAAGGAGTGACGGCAGGGGACGGCGAGGTGGCGGTCGTCTCTCCGCCGGGCAGCGGAGAAGGCTCGAATGCGGGAGAGGGGGATGCTGTGGCGGTCTGGTCCGGCAGAGAAGCTGTGGGTGAAGCCGAAGGAGGAATGCTGCCCTTCTGCCAATCACTGTAGAGCAGAAAACCGTAGACTGCCATAATCAGAGCGATCACTCCAAGAATGGGATAAATCCGTTTCCTGTTTCTGCCCTTTCCTTTCACATTCTGATGCTGGGGAAGGGAAGATGGTGAGGAGAGAGAAGTGAGATCTGCAAGCAGATCTTCGGCTGTGGCATACCGATCCTTTGTTTCAAAGGCGCAGGCCTTCAGCACGATCTGCTTCAGCCTTTGACTGCCGTGTACAGGAGGAGGAAGAGGCCTGCCATCAAATCGCTTCATAAGGGATTTTTCCATCTCTTCAGCAGACGGAATATCCGGAGGCAGCGGAACAAAGGGCAGGCGTCTCTCGTTGAGCATCCAGTACATCACGAGGCCAAGAGAATAGAGGTCCGCCGCGTGCCCGTATGGCTCGCAGTTGAAAATCTCCGGCGCCATATAATGGTAAGTGCCAATCCTCGTGCCGCGGGTGCTGTATTCGGCAACTTTGGCAATGCCGAAATCACCCAGTTTATAGTCGCCATCTTTGGAGACAAAGATGTTCTGAGGCTTGATATCACGATGAAGAATATTCCTGCTGCGGCAGAGAATCAGAGCGTTGCAGAGATCTTTTCCGAGCCGGATAACCTGATCTTCCTCTGCATTATCATCTACAGTGCGGGAGAGGGGAGAGAGAAGCTCCATACGGATATAAATGGTCCATCCGATGCCGTCACCTTTGGGGAGAACCTGAATATCATCGCAGTAGACAATGTTGGTATGTCCTTTCATTTCGGACATCAGCTGATACTCCCGCACCACGCTCTCGAGAACAGAGTTGAAATGCTCGATGATATCATCCCGATCATAGCCGTTACTGACAAGATCTTCCACTTCACTGTCGCTTTTTGGGATAGAAATGATTTTCAGAGCGGCTTTTTCGGTTTTGCCGAAGAGTTCCCGCTCTATTTCGTAAACGGTTCCGTAGCTGCCCGAACCAATCTTCCGAATGATCTTCCAGTCAGGAAAAACCGGTAAATTGTTGTTCTTTGCCATTCCTTATCCCTCATATTCTAACGGCGCAGCGATGTTTATTCCTCCACGAAAAGGAAGAGACGCGATGCGCTTTTTACAACATCTGCCAATCAGGCAGGAAAATAATAGCACACGAACCGAAGGAAAACAAGAGCCACCTGCCGCCGGCGTGGCGGATTACCGGCGGGAGAAAATGGGGAATACCTGTTTATCAATAAAAATGGTATAAAAAAACACAAAAAATGTCATAAATAATAAAAAACTGTTGTTGCAAAATGGCGCTTTACCGTATATAATAACATAACTTAAAATGAGGTAGTTTGCTATGATAAGAGTTGCGCCTTCCATTCTGTCGGCTGACTTTACCGTTCTTGGCCAGGAAATAAAGAGTATAACTGACGCCGGGGGAGACTGGATCCATTTTGACGTAATGGATGGGGTGTTTGTCCCCAATATCTCCATCGGAATCCCTGTGCTGGAATCGGTCAGAAGAATTACCGGATGTTTTATTGACGTTCATCTGATGATAGTTGAGCCGCAGAAGCTTGCCGCGGCATTCTGCAGGGCGGGGGCGGATCTTGTCACAGTACATTATGAGGCGGCGGAAGAAGAGAATATTCTTGCGGCGATTGAGACGATACATTCCTGCGGAAAAAAGGCAGGGCTCTCCATCAAACCGGGAACACCTGCCGAAATAGTGCACAAGTTTCTGCCAATGGTCGATCTCGTGCTGGTTATGACCGTTGAACCAGGATTCGGCGGGCAGGGATTTATGCATGATATGCTCCCTAAAATACAGCAGGTTCGTAAGATGATTGAGGAGTTCCATCCGGGCTGTCTGCTGGAGGTGGACGGAGGGATCAATCCCGAAACGGCAGAGCTGGTGATCCGCCACGGTGCGGACACACTGGTGGCAGGGAGCTATTTCTTTAAGGCGAAAGACAGAAAAGGCGCGGTAGAAGCGCTGAAAATCCCCTTTAAGGGTGAATAACCGAGGTTCGAATGGCTTTTTTTCCTTCTTCACTTGAAAACCTGATTGATAAATTTGCCTCTCTGCCCGGTGTAGGGAAAAAGAGCGCGCAAAGGCTGGCCTTTCACATGCTCTCCCTGCCGGATCAGGAGGCGGACGCTTTTGCCGATGCCATCACAAGGGCGAAGCATTCGGTGCATTTCTGCAGTGTATGCCAGAATTTTACGGAGGATGAGATCTGCGGAATCTGCGCCAGCGAGAGAAGGGATCACTCGGTCATTTGTGTTGTATCCGAGCCGCGGGATGTGCTGAGCATTGAGAGAGGCAGAGAGTATAACGGAACCTATCATGTGCTGCATGGGGTGCTCTCGCCGATGTCACACATCGGGCCGGACGATATCAAAATCAAAGAGCTTCTCAACCGTGTTGCGGAAGGCGAGGTGGAAGAGGTTATTATGGCAACAAACCCGGACACGGAAGGGGAGGCTACGGCTCTCTACATCTCCCGGCTGCTCAAGCCCTTTAACATCAAGGTAACGCGCCTTGCTTACGGAATTCCGGTGGGATCCAACCTGGAGTTTGCGGATGATGCCACCCTCAATCGGGCGATTGAGGGGCGCACTGAAATGTAAATATACGTTTTTGGATATATACAGTACGGAGACAGGAGGTAAAATGGTTCCGAAATTAAAGATTATTCCACTGGGCGGCCTTGGCGAGATCGGAAAGAACATGACGGTGTTCGAGTACGGAAATGATATCATCATCGTGGACGCGGGAATGGGATTCCCGCGGGAGAGTATGTACGGGGTGGATGTGGTTTACCCCGACATCAGTTATCTGAAAGCAAATGCGGAAAAAGTCCGGGGGCTCATTCTGACACATGGGCATGAGGACCATATCGGATCGGTGGCACATCTGCTGAAAGAAGTGGATTGCCCCATTTACACCACGGCGCTGACCGCTGCGCTTGTTGAGCTGAAACTGGAAGAAGAGGATATGCTCACCACGACGCAGATCTTCACGAAGAAGGCAGGCAGTGTGTTCCGACTCGGATGTTTCACAGTGGAAATGATCAATGTGAACCACAGCATTCCGGATACTGTTGCCCTGGCGATCAACACGCCTCTGGGCATGGTTGTTCACACGGCTGACTTCAAATTTGATATTACTCCGGTTGGCGGGAACAGGATTGACATCGCTCGCCTTGCGGAAATCGGCAGAGACGGCGTTATGTGCCTGCTGAGCGATTCCACCAATGTGGAGAAGGCAGGACACTCTGACCCGGAGATGAAGGTGGGGGATAGCTTTAATAAGCTCTTCATGGGGTGCAATAAGCGCATCATCATCACAACCTTTGCATCCAACGTGCATAGGCTGCAGCAGATTATTAATGTAGCCGTCAAATACGGACGCAAGGTTGCTGTAACAGGCAGAAGCATGGAAAACATTCTGCGTGTATGCACTGTCCTGGGATACATGGCACTGCCGGAAGGCGTCATTATGAGTGTGGACGAGATCAATAAGATGCCGAAGAACAGGGCAGTGATCATCTCCACCGGAAGCCAAGGCGAATCCATGTCGGCGCTCTACAGAATGGCATTTTCCGAGCATAAGCAGATCCAGATTGATGCGGGAGACCGCGTGATTATTTCCGCATCGGCGATTCCGGGGAATGAGACCATGATTACCCGTGTGATCGATGAGCTTTATCGCAAGGGTGCAGAGGTCATTTATGACAGGCACACCGATCTTCATGTTTCCGGGCATGCTCCGCAGGAAGATCTGAAAATGATGCTGGCGCTGATCCGGCCAAAGTATTTTATTCCGGTTCACGGTGAATACCGTATGCTGGTGAAGCATGCGCAGCTGGCACAGCTGATGGGTATACCCGCCAAAAACTGTGCCATAGCGGACAACGGCGATGTGATTGAGATAACCAAGAACGGACTGCGCCATGAAGAAACGGTCCAGGCAGGAGCAATTCTGGTAGATGGCGGGATCGGAGAGGTTGGAGAGGTCGTTCTGAATGACAGGCATCGTCTTGCCTCCGATGGTATGCTGGTGATTGTGATGCTTGTCTATTCCGACACACACCTATGTGCCGGAGAACCGGAGATCGTCACCCGCGGGTTTATCTATGTAAAGGATTCGGAAGACCTGATTGCTGAGTTGAAGCGTGTGGCCGTAGCTGCCGTTGATCACTGCCTTGAACAGAATATCAACGATATTGGCCTGATCAAAGGAAAAGTCAAGTCCGGCGTGTCTTCCTTCCTCTATAAGCAGACGAAGAGAAGCCCCATGGTATTGCCGGTTATGTTTGAGATATAAAATGAACATTCAGATTTTCGGGAAGACAAAGTCATTCGATACCAAAAAAGCAGAGCGCTGGTTCAAAGAACGCCGGATCAAGTATCAGTATATTGATCTGATCCGGTACGGTATGAGCAGGGGAGAATTGAACGCAGTGGTCGCAGCTGTCGGGCTGGACAATCTTGCAGACCCTGAAGATCAGGACTATGAGCTTTTTATGCGTCTTGCACGCCGGGAGGATAAGCTGGAGAAGCTTTTTGAGATCCCTGAAATGATTGCGGCGCCTGTTGTTCGCAACGGAAAGCAGGCAACGGTGGGATACTGCCCGGACGTTTGGAAAACCTGGGAATAAGTAGACAAAACTCCTGCTTTGAGCGGGAGTTTTTAGTGCATTTATGCACTTTATGCAAGTATTCTAAATGTAAGTCCTTATTTTTCGTTGAAAATTAACGAAATTCGGATGAATCGACAATTGCCTTGTCTTGCAGTGAATGCTATAATAATTCACTGTGAATTGTTTTGCGACTTACCCAATTTCATCTTTTTCTGGAGGATTGTATGAAGAAACAAAAAGTCGGTTTTACTGAGACCGCTCTGCGCGATGCAAGCCAGAGCCTGATTGCCACCAGACTGAGTTATGACAAGATGGAGCCGATCCTTGAGACCATGGATAAGGCCGGTTTCTACTCCTGCGAGGTCTGGGGTGGAGCAACGTTTGACGTCTGCCTTCGCTTCCTGAACGAGGATCCCTGGGAGCGCCTGCGCAAGATCCGTGAGCATATGCCCAACACCAAGCTGCAGATGCTGCTTCGCGGCCAGAATATTCTGGGCTACAAGCACTATCCCGATGATATTGTCAGACGTTTTGTACGTGCATCCGTCCGCAACGGTATTGACATCATCCGTATTTTCGACGCACTGAACGACGTGCAGAACCTCAAGGTCGCAATTGAGGAGACTGTGAAGTCCGGCGCAATGGCATCCGGTGCTATTTCCTACACCACAAGCCCTGTTCATACACTGGATAATTATGTCAAGCTCGTCAATGAGATGGCTGCAATGGGCGTGTCTTCCGTCTGCATCAAGGATATGGCCGGTATCTGCACACCCCAGAGCATGTATGACCTGGTTTCTGCCATCAAGGATGCTCAGCCTGACCTCCCGCTGGTTATGCACACCCACTGCACCACCGGCATGGCTTATATGACCTATCTCAAGGGCATCGAAGCCGGCGCAGACGTAATCGACACTGCAATCTCTCCGTTCTCCGGCGGTACTTCTCAGCCTGCAACCGAGACCATTTTCTGCGCTCTGCGTGAGATGGGCTATCCCGTTGATCTGGATGAGAAGACGCTCTATAAGATGGCTGACTACTTCAAGCCCATCCGCAATGACTATCTGAAAGACGGCACCCTCAACCCCATCTCCATGGGTACCGACACTCAGTGCCTGAACTATCAGATTCCGGGCGGCATGCTCTCCAACCTCCTCAGCCAGCTGAAGATGATGAACGCTCTTGATCGGTTTGATGAAGCTCTGAAGGAAACTCCTCTTGTCCGTAAAGACCTGGGCTATCCTCCTCTCGTAACCCCGACCAGCCAGCTCGTCGGTACGCAGGCCGTGCAGAACGTGCTTGCAGGCGAGCGCTATAAGAATGTAGGCGCTGAGATCAGAGCCTACTGCCGCGGTGAATACGGCAGAACCCCCGCTCCTATTGATCCTGACATCCGCAAAAAGATTCTCGGCGATGAGCAGCCTCTGACCGTTCGTTACGCAGATACCCTCCCGACAGACACCTTTGAAAAGGCTCAGAAGACCCTCGGCGACACCGCAAAATGCGAAGAGGATGTGCTCAGCTACATCGCATTCCCGCAGGTAGCAGAGAACTTCTTTGAGAAACGCCGTGAACAGGAAGAGAAGAAGGTTCACTATTCCATCACGGAGGTAAAATAAATGAAAGCAGACCTTGTTAACCTTGGCGTTGGACAGGCCGGTGCAATAGCCATCCTGGGATACCTGGTGGTGTTTCTCGGTCTTGTGCTGCTGATGCTGGTTGTGCTGGCTATGGCAAGCTATTTCATCAGCAAAGCAAAGAAGCCTGCGCCTGCAGCCGGACCTGCAGAGGAGCCTGTTGCGAAAGCGGCACCTGCTGCAGAGAAGCCCAAGGCTCCTGCAGCACCGGGTACAGCCGGCGAGCTGAAGCTCTATGACACCGACCCCAAAGACGCGGCCATGATTATGGCAATTGTTGCCGATGCAACCGGAAAGCCGCTCAATGAGCTGCGCTTCAAGTCAATCAAGGAGGTAAAGGAATAATGAAGTATAAAGTAACACTCAACAAGAGAGTATACGAAGTGGAAGTTGAGCAGGGCGAGGCCATGCTGGTGGATGAATATGATGCAGTGGCACCCGTCCCGGCAGCGGCACCCGTGGCAGCAGCTCCCGTAGCTGCGGCTCCCGTTGCGGCAGCAGCACCTGCACCCGCAGCGGCTGCACCTGCAGCAGTGGCAGCAGGCGAAGTGGTCAAGTCCCCGATGCCCGGCAACATCCTGAAGATTCAGGTAAGCCAGGGCCAGCAGGTAAAAGAGGGCGATGTGCTGATCATTCTCGAAGCAATGAAGATGGAAAATGAAATCGTAGCTCCGAAGACCGGTTCTGTAGCTCAGATCATCGTGACAAAGGGACAGGTAGTGGAGACTGGTGCGCCTCTCGCGGTTATCGCATAAGGAGGCCGTAATGAACGTATTAGAAACCCTGAAAACCCTGGCACTGGAATCCGGCTTTGCCTCATTCTTCATGGCAGGCGGCTGGAAGAACTTCATCATGATTATCATTGCCTTTGTACTTCTGTACCTGGGCATCGTGAAAAAGTTTGAGCCTCTGCTTCTGTGCGGTATTGCCTTCGGGTGCCTGCTGAGCAACCTGAGCTACTTTGTGGTGCACATGGGCGGCGATAACGCTCTGTACCATCCGGAGCTTTGGGAGGCATTCCTGGATTCCTCCAGCCCTTATTACCACAGTTACGGCCACATTATGAGCAACGCCGGCCTGCTGGACTTCTTCTATATCGGGGTAAAAGCCGGTATCTATCCGTCCTTGATCTTCATGGGCGTCGGCGCAATGACGGACTTCGGCCCTCTGCTCTCCAACCCGAAGAGCCTTCTTCTGGGTGCTGCTGCACAGCTGGGCGTGTTCGTTGCCTTCTTCGGCGCTGTTCTGCTGGGCTTCACGGGTCCGCAGGCGGCTTCCATCGGCATCATCGGCGGAGCGGACGGCCCTACAGCCATCTACCTCACCACAAAGCTTGCACCTGAACTGCTTGGGCCCATTGCCATCGCAGCTTATTCCTACATGGCTCTGATCCCGCTGATTCAGCCCCCGATCATGAAGCTCTTTACTACTCCTGAGATGAGAGTGGTCAAGATGGAGCAGACGAGAGAAGTATCCAAGACAGAGAAGATCGTATTCCCGATCGTGGTTTCCACCTTCGTTATCCTTCTCCTGCCCAGCACGGCTCCTCTGATCGGCTGCCTGATGTTCGGCAACCTGGCTCGTGAGACGGGCGTGACGGATCGTCTTTCCGACACAATGCAGAATGCACTGATGAATATTGTCACCATCTTCCTGGCGACTTCTGTCGGTGCGACAATGGTGGGCGACAACTTCCTGAAGCTCGACACCATCAAGATCATCATCCTCGGCCTGATCGCATTCTCCATTTCCACCATCGGCGGTCTTCTGGGCGGAGTCGCGATGTACTACGGTTCCGGCAAGAAGATCAACCCGCTGATCGGCTCTGCAGGCGTTTCCGCAGTACCGATGGCAGCACGTGTGTCCCAGGATGTGGGCCGGAAGTATAATAAGACCAACTTCCTGCTGATGCACGCCATGGGCCCCAACGTGGCAGGCGTTATCGGCTCTGCTATCGCTGCTGGCTTCCTGCTCTCCGTTTTCGGCTGAGCAACCTCATTCTCTGTTAATTCTTTTATGTAAGGAGTATTTATAATGGCAAATCTTGACCTGACCAAGTATGGCATTACCGGCACTAAGGAAATCTATTACAATCCCTCCTATGAGCAGCTTTTCAAGGATGAGATGGACCCGTCCCTCACCGGCTATGATGTTGGCAAGCTGACCGAACTGGATGCAGTCAATGTTATGACCGGTATCTACACCGGCCGTTCCCCCAAGGACAAGTTCATCGTTATGGACGAGAACTCCAAGGACACCGTGTGGTGGACTACCGAGGGCTATAAGAACGACAACCATGTTGCAACCCAGGAAGCCTGGGCAGCCTGCAAAGAGATCGCTCTCAAGCAGCTCTCCAACAAGAATCTCTATGTGGTGGATGCATTCTGCGGCGCCAATAAGGATACCCGCATGGCAGTGCGCTTCTTCATGGAAGTTGCATGGCAGGCACACTTTGTCCGCAATATGTTCATCAAGCCGACCGAAGAGGAACTGGCAAACTTCGAGCCTGATTTCAAAGTTTACTGTGCATCCAAGGCAAAGGTTGAGAACTACAAGGAACTGGGTCTCAATTCCGAGACGGCAGTTATCTTCAACATCACTTCCCGTGAGCAGGTTATCCTGAACACCTGGTACGGCGGTGAGATGAAGAAGGGTATGTTCTCCATGATGAACTACTACCTCCCGCTCAAGGGCATCGCTTCCATGCACTGCTCCGCCAACACCGACATGAACGGTGAGCACACCGCTATCTTCTTCGGCCTGAGCGGCACGGGCAAGACCACTCTGTCCACCGACCCGAAGCGTCTCCTCATCGGTGATGACGAGCACGGCTGGGACGACAACGGCGTCTTCAACTTCGAAGGCGGCTGCTATGCAAAGGTTATCAATCTGGATAAGGATTCCGAGCCCGACATCTACAACGCCATCAAGAGAAATGCACTTCTTGAGAACGTTACCGTTGATGAGAACGGCAAAATTGACTTTGCAGACAAATCCGTCACGGAGAACACCCGCGTTTCCTACCCCATTGATCACATCAAGAACATTGTTCGCCCGATCTCTGCTGCACCTGCTGCCGAGAACGTGATCTTCCTCTCTGCAGATGCATTCGGCGTTCTGCCTCCTGTTTCCATCCTGACCCCGGAGCAGACCAAGTACTACTTCCTCTCCGGCTTCACCGCAAAGCTTGCAGGCACCGAGCGCGGCATTACAGAGCCGACCCCAACCTTCTCCTCCTGCTTCGGCCAGGCCTTCCTGGAGCTGCATCCCACCAAGTATGCAGAGGAGCTGGTTAAGAGAATGGAAGCAAGCGGTGCAAAGGCATACCTCGTTAACACCGGCTGGAACGGCACCGGTAAGCGCATCTCCATCAAGGATACCCGTGGCATTATTGATGCAATCCTTGAGGGCGACATCAAGACTGCTCCCACCAAGATGATTCCTTACTTCAACTTTGAAGTTCCCACCGAGCTCAAGGGTGTTGATCCTGCAATTCTTGACCCGCGTGACACCTATGCTGATCCTTCCCAGTGGGAAGAGAAGGCAAAGGATCTCGCTGGTAGATTCATCAAGAATTTTGTCAAGTACGAGACCAATGAGGCCGGCAAGGCTCTTGTTGCAGCAGGCCCGCAGCTTTAATCTTTTAAAAACAGTAATAAGAGAGCTTCCCGTAAATGGGAGGCTCTCTCTTCATTTCTTCAGGGAGTATAGAAAAACCCTCTGCCTAAAAGGCAGAGGGAATTGAAAATCACAAACTGTCAGATCAGGTTGAGGATGAGGGTAAGCAGAACAAATGCCAGTGCAAACCACTTTGTCATCTTGGCAAGTTTTTCATCCCAGGTCTTGGCTTTGCCCTTGGAGAAGAAGTTTTCGGCACCGCCTGCAACTGCACCGGAGAGGCCAGCACTCTTGCCGCTCTGCATCAGAACAATCACCGTAACGGAGAGACCGGAGAGAACCTGAAGAATTGTGAAGAAAATTTTTAAACCAGACATCGTATATAACATTCCTTTCGAAATTTCTACTAAACAAGCTTTGTTACTATACCACATGATGTGGAAAGTTTCAAGTCTTTTTCTCCAATTTCCTGAAATACTTTTTCATTTCTTGAAAGAATCTTAGTTCTGTGATATCATCACTGATATGGATATGATAAAGAAAAACAAAGAATATATTGTTACCATTGAGGGCTATAACTCCGAGGGTGCCGGTGTTGCCAGAATCGACGGGAGAGCTGTTTTCATCCCGAATACATTGAAGGGCGAAGTCTGGCATATCAAGATTCTGAAGGTCACCGCGGGGGCGATTTACGGCAAAGCACTTGAGATCTACAAGGCTTCACAACATCGTGTGAAGCCGGAATGCCGGTATTTCTCCGCTTGCGGTGGATGCTCCACCTGGCAGATGGATTATGAGGAGGAGCTTCGCTTCAAACTGCAAAAGGTCAACGATGCCCTCCAGAGAATCGGAAAGCAGGATTTTTCTGCCCGGGAGATTATCGGCTGCGACCAACCCCTTCGATACCGTAATAAGGGTATCTTCAATATAGCCGAGATCGACGGACGGGTATGCTACGGGTTCTACCGGGAGCGAAGCCATGCCCTGGTGCCAGTGGAGCAGTGCCTGATTCAGATGCCGCTGGGCGAAAAAGTGTCCCGGGTGGTGTGCGGCTTCATGAATCGAAACAGAATCCGGCCCTATCATGAAGAGGACGGAACCGGTACCGCCCGGCACATTTTCTGCAGGAGTGCGGTATACACGAAAGATGCTGTTGCATGCATCATTTCGGCAAGAGGGTTCGGCGCATTTACGCAGCCTCTGGTGGACGAACTGAGAGATCAGTGCCCGGAGCTGACGGGCATTGTCCTTTGCATCAATAAAGAGCCCGGCAATGCAGTGCTTACTGGGGATTATTATACGCTTTTCGGAAATCCGGATCTGACGGATTACCTCGGAAGGAATGAGTTTGTGATTTCCCCGCAGGCCTTTTATCAGGTTAATCCCATCCAGGCGGAAAAACTCTATGTGAGGGCAGTAGAGTATGCCTGCAGAGGATTGACCGACTCTGTGCTGGAACTTTACTGCGGGGCGGGAACCATTACCATGTTCCTTGCAGAAAAGTTTGAACAGGTGACCGCGACAGAAATTGTGCCTGAGGCGATTGAAAACGCCAGGGCCAATGCAGGGCGTAACGGCTTTTCCAATATTTCCTTTTTCTGCGGCGATGCTGCCCAGACAGCTGAGAATTATCGAAATACTGCCAAGAGACCGGACTGTATTGTGGTGGATCCTCCAAGGAAGGGAATGGATGAGGAGGCAGTAAAAGCTGTAGCGTCTATCGGGCCGGACCGGGTGGTCTATATCTCCTGCAGCCCTGCAACTCTCGCCCGGGATATTCTCCGTTTCAATGAATTCGGCTATCAGCTCACTGATGCTACAGTGGTTGACATGTTCCCGAAGACATTTCACGTCGAGACTGTCGTTTTGCTGACAAGAAATACATAAGAGGGGCCGCAAAAGCCCATGATTACAGGGGATTCCTGCCTTCCGGGGCCATCACGCGCCGGGATGACAGGAGTCCCTTTTTCTTTTCATCAGAACATATCCACCGGCAAAAATCCGAAGGGTTGTGGCTCTACTTTTGCTTTTTATAGGTTGTGGACACGATTTTGCTTTTGCTCCTGAATTCATGCTTTATGCAACCTGGTGTTCTATAAGGACCACTTAGTAAAAACAAAGGACAGAAAAGATGATCTCTGATATTCTTCAGTCAAAATCGAAATATTTTTTGTTGAATAGCGCACAAACAGGGTTTAATTCCGTTATACATATTGAAGATTACACTGAGGAAGGAGGTCGTTCGTTGAATCTGGAAGAGCAATATGACCGGATCTATAAATATCTGTATTTCCGCCTTCATGACCAACATACAGCGGAAGACCTGACACAGGAAACCTTCCTTCGGTTTATAGGGAGTAGGACGTATCAGGACGAGAATCGACAGCTGCAGTACCTGTATACGATTGCACGCAATTTATGCAGTCAGTATTACAGAGACAAGATGATTGTTTTTAACATTGATGAAGCGCTGGATATCCCACAGCTGGAGGAATCGGAACAGTCATTGTTAGAGCGTATCAGCCTGATAGATGCTCTCAAGAAGCTTTCAGAGGAGGAGCGGGAAATGCTGCTTCTGCGGTATGTTAATGATGTCCCTGCCTCTGTGATAAGCCGTCTGTACCATATATCAAGGTTTGCTGTATACAGAAGGCTGAAAAGGATACTGAAAAAGGTCAAGGATGAAATGGAGGGAGAAAATGGATAATGACAGGATTATCGAGCATCTGAAAGAAATTTGTTGGACTCCGGAACCGGAAGAGAAGAAGGCTTTCTTTCAGGGATTAGAAGAGCGGGGTCTGACAGCCAGACGGCCTGAAGCCATAAATCATTGGGACTTTCTTCTGAGACAGTTTTTTTATGTTGGCAAATGGATATGGTTGCTGTCGGCAGTCTTATTGTTGTGCATTACGGGAATCTGTTACGGTAGCACAGGAAACTATCCATTTGCCTTAACTCCTCTTCTGGCAGTTGGAATCCTTGTGGAGACAGGAAGATCTTTTCGGTGGAAAATGGCTGAACTGGAGTATACTGCCAGATTTTCATTAAGGAGCGTAATGCTTGCAAGGATGTTTCTGGTGGGGGTCGTGGAGACGGCAGGACTCCTGGTTGTTATCTGGGTGGTACGACCATGGTTTTCGTATTCTCTGAGTAGAGTATTCCTTTACATGATGGTTCCGTATCTGGCAGCCTCACTGTCAGGCTCGGTGTATGAAAGGAAGAACAGGTCGCACAGTGGCTGGGGAAGCATAATAATTTGCTTTATGTCATCTGGGCTTTTTGCAGCGGCACCATATTGTTTAAGCAGTTTATATGAAGAGAGGTTTTCTTTCATTTGGACAGTGGCGTTTATCTTGATTATTATATGTCTTTTCGTCAGCGTACGCAGATGGATTTGTGAGTTGGAGGAAGCGGTATGGAACTAATAGCAGACAGAATCACCAAACAGTATAAAAACAAGATTGCGGTTGACCGGATGTCATTTACATTGACAAAGGGAGTAACGGGACTTCTGGGTGCAAACGGAGCGGGAAAAACAACCCTGATGCGGCTGCTCTGTGGGATTCTTGCTCCTGACAGCGGAACCGTCTCCTGTGACGGAATGAGCGTGGGGACAGAGGAATATCGAGATATTTTGGGGTATCTTCCCCAGGACTTCGGTTTCTATCCGGAATTCTCCGGAAAGGATTTCCTGCTCTATATGTCCGCTGTA
>CACYYN010000027.1 GCA_902778665.1 Oscillospiraceae bacterium
GCAGAATCTCTACAATCTTTCCGATGAGGGAACGGTTGCAGAGGCTATAGACAGTCGCGCATTTTCTGAGTTTTGCGGAGTGGATTCCAGCAACCAAGTTCCCAATGGGGATACCTTGGGACAGTTTCGGAATCTGCTGATGAAACATGGGCTGCAGCAACAGCTGTTTACTCAGGTGGTCAGTATGCTGACGGAGCGAGGACTGATTCTGAAAAAAGGGACGATTGTGGATTCGACGATTATAGCCGCACCGTCCTCGACAAAGAACGAGGAGAAGCAGCGCAATCCTGACGCCCATCAAGTGAAGAAGGGCAACACCTAGCATTTCGGATATAAGGCTCATATTGGCGTGGACAGGGACAGTGGTATTGTCCACACTGTCAAGGCTACGGCGGCTAATGTTCATGATATAGCCATGACTTCTGAACTCATGCATGGAGAGGAAGAAACTCTCAACGGGGATAGCGGATACCTTGGCGCTGAGAAGCGAAAAGATGCCAAAGTACGTAATAAATCCGGCAAGAAGATCCGGTATGAGATTAATCGTCGCCCCAGCCAAATGCGTAAGCTCAGCAAAAGCGGTCAGTACAAGGCGAAAAAGCGGGAATCGAACATGTCTTCGGAGTTGTAAAGGGTCTACTTAAATTCAAGAAGACTCGATATCGAGGGCTTCAAAAACAAGAAGCAAAATTCAACATCATGTTTGCGCTGGCAAATCTGATTCTGGCTGACAGGCCTTGTCTGACAGCCTGACTTAGTGCGCTTCCGCAAGAAAAACATAGGGGCATCATTGGCAGTTCGTTTTTATTCGGTGAATAATGTTTTTACCGTACTATTTGTGCGGTGTTGCCTTATAACACCATCGTGGTCAGCAAGGTTAGCCTCTGTATTCAGCCGGTGGAATATGCGTTCAATCTGCCGGCGCTGAAAAGAATTGCATCGATTTTGCCGCATACCCATCCTGTGAAGCGGAGGAGAAAACATGTATAAACGAAAACTACGCGGCTGGTCCCAGCATCTCGATTTTATGCTTTTTGACAATCTCTGTGCGTTTGCCGGCCTTCTGATCGCTTTTTTGTTTGTAGAAGAGGAAGGGTTTCTTGCCTCCCGTTCCTTCTGGTTGATTGTTTTGGAAACCATGCTGGTGAATCTGTTCGTGATGATCGCCCTGGATACATATCACAGTGTGCTGCATCATACGCCATGGGACGAGTTGGTTCGTCTTCTTGCCCAGACAGGGTATCTGGTTCTCACACTGCTGCTCTTCCAGCTTCTGAATCCGACGCATGAATTCAATCTGTCCAGAATTTTGCTTATCGCTCTGCCCATTTACCTTCTGTCCTGTTACATCATGCGGCAGACATATAAAAGCTTTCTGAAGAAAAAGCATCATATACTCAATCGGCATTCTCTGCTCATTGCGCTGGAAGCTTCCCAGATTCCCACTGTCATGCCGCGAATTCTCCGATCCAATTAAGGATCCTATCGCTTTACAGGCATCGCGATTATGGGAAGTGATCCTTCCGAAGAAGAGGCGCGGCAGGCTCTTCGTCAGCTCCGTGATCAGTATCCGGAGATTGAAACCATCCCCATCGTGGCCACCACCGATACCCTGGAGCAGTATCTCACCAACAACTGGGTGGATGAGGTATATCTGGATGTGCCTCCCAAAGCCGATCTGCCCGTGGCACTGATCAACGACCTCATGTGCATGGGCATCACCATCCATACAGCCCTTACGAATCTGGATGATATCGAATCCAGACATAAAAACGTGGAATGGATCTGCGGTCATTTGACTATCACAACTTCCCTTGGCTATATCACGGGACGTGATGTTTTTCTGAAACGGCTTATGGACATCGTGGGTGGATTGTTTGGTTCCCTGTTTACGCTGCTTCTCATCCCCCCTGTCGGACTTGCTATCTGGCTGTCTGATCCGGGGCCGATATTCTTTAAGCAAATCCGAATCGGTGAGAACGGGAAGAAATTCCACATGTACAAGTTCCGCAGCATGTATATGGACGCAGAAAAACGCAAAAAACAGCTGGCACAGAATAGCGGTCAGGAGGACCAGCTTATGTTCAAGCTGGAACATGACCCGCGTATTATCGGGCAGAAGGAGCTGCCTGACGGGAGCTGGAAAAAAGGCGTCGGTGGATGGATCCGTGACCTGTCTCTGGACGAGTTTCCTCAGTTTTTCAATGTTTTGAAGGGAGATATGTCCCTTGTCGGCACCCGACCGCCGACTGTGGATGAATGGGAGCGCTACAAGCCTTTCCATCGCGCCAGAATGTCTACACGTCCGGGAATCACCGGTCTGTGGCAGGTCAGCAGCCGAAGCAAGATCCGCGATTTTGACACGGTAGTCCGCCTGGACAGAGAATACATCGAAAACTGGTCTCTCAGACAGGACTTTCATATTCTGTTCAAAACCGTTTGGGTCGTGCTTACCCGAAAAGGAGCTATGTAGTAGATTATCCACATCAGACCCGTTTTCTCTTCTCCGTTGTGAATCCGCTTTATTGGGTTCACGACGGTTCTTTTTTGCCCGTTTATATCTTTTTACTTCTTGCGTTTCATAGTTCAATATACTATAATAACCGCGGTTTACGCACATTGACCCCATAAGGGGCAGTGATGAAAGGAGAACACCATGAAAAAAAGAATCTTACCCCTCGTCCTTGCGCTGACGCTGCTTCTGCTTTCCGCCTGCGGAAATGCATCTGCTCCGGCAGCCGCTCCCACCGCCGAGTCTCAGCCGGCTCCGGAAGAGACCGCAGCGCCCAATGACACCGCTGCACCGGAAGAGACCGCTGAGAGCGTGCAGACGCAGAAAACCGAACGCGCCGCGGCAAATGAACTCACTGTCGGCATCGCCCAGGATTTTGACAGCCTCGACCCCGATTATATGACGGCGGCGGGAACCAAGGAGATCCTGTTCAACGTGTTTGAAGGGCTGGTCAAGCCCACATCGGCAGGTGACATTGTGCCGGCAGTTGCCTCTGAAGTCGTAAAGTCAGACGACGGGCTGAGCTATACCTTTACCCTGCGGGAGGGTGTGAAGTTCCACAACGGCAATCCCGTGACGATGGATGACCTGGTTTATTCCATTGAGCGCAGATGGAACTCTGAGGACACGGCAGCTCTTCTCGCCGCTCTCAGCGTTATCGACCATCTGGACCATGATGACAAAACCCTCACCATCACCCTCTCGGAGCCCAGCAATGAGTTCCTTGCAGCAGTGATGAATGCCTATATCATCCCGGCAGGTTACACCGATCAGGAGACTGCCCCCGTGGGAACCGGCCCGTACAGATTTGTCTCCCGTTCCGTGCAGGACAGCCTGGTGCTGGAGAGATTTGCAGATTACTGGGGCACCCCGGCTAATATTGAAAAGGTTACCTTTAAAATACTGGAAAATGCGGAGGGCCTGGTTTTGGGCCTGCAGAGCGGTGCACTGGATCTGGTTGCCCATATGAGCAGTGATCAGACCATTCAGCTGAGTGAGGGTGACTTCACCATTGCCCAGGGCAGCATGAACCTGGTGCAGGCACTCTACCTCAACAACGCGGAAAAGCCCTTTGACGATGTGCGCGTCCGCCAGGCACTGTGCTATGCGGTGGACAAGCAGGCCGTGATTGACCTGGCCTTTGACGGCTACGGCATCCCCCTCGGCACCTCCATGTTCCCCTCCTTCAGCAAGTATTACGACGAGTCTCTGACAGACTATTATACCTGCGATGTGGAGAAGGCGAAGTCCCTTCTCGCCGAGGCCGGATATCCGGACGGTTTTGAAATGACCATTACCGTACCCAGCAACTACACCCCCCATGTGAACACCGCGACCGTTCTGGTTGAGCTGCTGCGGGAGGTGGGCATCAAGGCGACCATACAGCCTGTTGACTGGAGCACCTGGCTTGACGAGGTTTACAGCAAGCGCAATTATCAGAGCACCGTGACAGGAGTATCCAGCGACAACATGACTGCTCGGAAGCTTCTGGAGCGCTTCGGCACCACGACAGGCAACAATTTCACCAACTACTCCAACGAAGAATATGACGAGATTCTCGCCCAGGCACTGCGGGAAACCGATGACGCGAAGCAGACGGAGCTTTACCGGGCTCTGGAGAAAAACCTCACCGAGAATGCGGCAAACGTCTACCTGCAGGATATGGCTGACCTGGTGGCACTGCGCGCAGGGCTCACCGGCCTCACCTTCTACCCGATCTACGTTCTGGATGTCTCCACGCTCAGCTGGGAATAAATGAACGGTACGATACAGATTATCTGCAAGCGCATTTTTCTGCTGCTTGTCACCATGATTCTGGTATCCTTCCTCACCTTTGCCGCCTTTGAGCTGGTATCGGGCGATCCCGCCCGAACCATGCTGGGCACAGAGGCAACGGAAGAGCAGGTTATTGCCCTGCGGCATCAGCTTGGGCTGGACCGTAGTTTCTTCGTGCGATATTTCAGCTGGCTGCTGGGCTTTTTCTCGGGAAACCTCGGCATGTCATACAGCTATCGGCAGGGGGTTTGGGATCTGATTTCCACCAAACTGTACCTCTCGCTCTGGCTGAGCCTGATGAGCTTCTGCATCATCACGGCAGTGTCGATTCCCCTGGGCATCTGGTCCTATCGCTTCACCGGCTGGTTTGCCGACTGGCCACGCACCACCATCAACCAGATGTGTATGGCACTGCCTCCGTTTTTCACAGGCATTCTGGTCTCCTGGGGTTTCGGAATTGTCCTCCGGTTTTTCACCCCGGGGGACTTTCCCGGTTTTCAGAAGGACATTGCCGGCTCCCTGCGGCACCTGTTTTTCGGTGCTCTTTGCCTGAGCATCCCCCGCATCGCCATGACAGTCCGCATGCTGCGTGCCACGGTGATTTCTGAAATGAACAAAGCCTATGTGCGCACTGCCATCAGCCGCGGCAATGACCGAAAAAGTGTGCTGGTGCGGCATGTGCTGAAAAACTCCATGGTCTCGGTTGTGACCTTTCTCGGCCAGACGCTGGCAGAGCTGGTGGGCGCCGGGATTGTTGTGGAGCAGGTTCTGGGCCTCCCGGGTCTGGGCCGGTTTCTGGTAGCCTCCATCTCTCACAGGGATTACCCGGTAGTGCAGGCCATTGTGGTGATTTTAGCTTTCTGGGTCGTCCTGGCGGGGACTCTGGCAGATCTCATCAACCAGGCCATTGACCCGAGGCTTCGTCTTGAAACCGGTAAACTGGGAGGTCAGGCATGAAAAGAAAAATGAACGGCTACCTCCTCGCAGGCATTGGTATCACCGGCATTGTGCTGCTCTTTGCACTGATCGGTATCTTCTGGACGCCCTATCTTCCCACCGCCATGAAGTACGGACGGTTCCAGCCCCCCAGCCTGCAGCATATCTTCGGAACGGATAATTTCGGGCGGGATATCTTCAGCCGTGTGCTCAAGGGCAGCGGTACAACCCTGGCCATCGCCCTGTCCACTGTATCCATCGGTGCCGTGATCGGCACCCTGGTAGGTGCCGTGACCGGCTATTTCGGCGGCAGAATTGATGATGTGCTGATGCGCCTCAATGACGCACTCACGGCCTTTCCCAGCTTTCTGCTGGCGCTGTTGATTGTCAGCCTGGTGGGTCCGGGGAAAAAATACAGCGTGGTGCTGGCGCTGGGGCTGGTGTTTATCCCCAGTTTTGCCAGGGTTATGCGCACAGAGTTTGCCTCCCTGCGAAACCGCAACTATGTCACCCGGGCAAGGCTGATGGGAGCAAAAACCGGCTGGATTCTCTTTGTCCATCTGCTGCCCAACACGATTCGGGTGCTGCTGCCGGCTTTCACCATCGGTTTCAACAATGCAGTTCTGGCAGAGGCCAGCATGAGCTTTCTCGGTATCGGTGTAACCCCGCCGGACGCCTCTCTCGGCTATATGCTCTCGGAGGCCCAGGGCATGCTGAAGGCCGGGCCCTGGTATGCCGTGTCCACCGGCTGCACAATTGTGCTGCTGATCTTCGGCGTCGGGCTCATCGGAGAGGGCCTGCAGATTCTGAGCCGGGAGGTGAGCTGATGCTGGAGATACGTGATCTGCATGTTAAATTCAACAACCGTGACAGAGAAGCTGTGGGCGGGATCTCCCTGACCATCCACGACGGTGAAATCGTCGGGCTGGGAGGCATCAGCGGATCGGGAAAAACCGTCACCGCCATGAGCATAGCCGGGCTTCTCCCCCGCAAACAGTGCACCTATTCCGGTGACATTCTGCTCAACGGGCAGGACCTGCTCCATGCAAAGCGCAGCGAGCTCAGAAAGCTGCACGGCAAAGAGATCGGTGTGGTGTTTCAGGAGCCCATGAGTGCCATGGATCCGCTGATGTGCGTCGGAAAGCAGGTTGAAGAGGTGCTTCTGATTCACACAAAGCTGAGCGACACCCAGCGGAAGGAAAAGGCGCTGGAGGCTATGGCCTCTGTTGACCTGCATGACGTGGAGCATGTTTACAACAGCTACCCCCACGAGCTCTCCGGCGGTATGCTGCAGCGTGTGATGATCGCCGCTGCCATCGTCAGTGAACCCTCCCTTCTGCTGCTGGACGAACCCACCACCGCTCTGGATGTGACCATCCAGGCGCAGCTTCTCGCCCTGCTGAAAAAGCTGAATCGGGAAAGGGGCATGTCCATGCTGCTTATTTCCCACAACCTCAACGTGATGCGAAAGCTCTGCAGCCGTGTCGCCATTATGGAGCGTGGTGTGCTGGTGGAAGTCGGTGACACGGAGGAGATCTACGAGCGCCCGCAGCACCCCTATACAAAACATCTGATTGAGTCAATCCCCACGCGAGACAGGAGGTTATCATGGTAAAACCGCTTGTTCTTGAAGTGCAGCATGTGGATGCGGGCTATATGGAAGGCGGGCTATTAGCCGGCAGCAAATGGTTTCATCAGGTGCTGTTCGACGTGGACTTCACCATTCGCCAGGGCGAGATTCTAGGCCTCGCCGGAGAAAGCGGGACGGGCAAATCCTCCCTCACCAGAGTGATTCTTGGCATGGTGGAGCCGTCAAAAGGCAAAGTCATTCATCACACGCAGAAGCCTCAGATTGTCTTTCAGGATCCCTACAGTTCTTTGAACCCGGTGTATTCTGCCGCCTGGTCGGTGGAAGAACCGCTGCGCATCCTGGGTGGCTTCAGTGCGTCGGAGCGCAGGCGCATGGTGGAAGAGATGCTGGAAATGGTAGAGCTGCCCCGGGACTGCTGGGAAGCAAAGCCGGACGAGCTCTCCGGCGGCCAGCGTCAGAGAGTGAGCATTGCTGCCGCACTGATTCAGAAACCCCGGTTTCTGATCCTCGACGAGCCGGTGAGTGCGCTGGACGTCACCATTCAGGCCCAGATTCTGAAGCTCCTGCTTCAGCTGAGAAGAGAGCTTGATTTGAGCTATCTCTTTATTTCCCATGACCTGAATGTGATCTACCAGCTTTGCGACAGAGTGCTGATTATGAAAGCGGGGCGCATCGTGGAGCAGGGTGATATTGAAGAGGTCTTTAATCATCCCAATGAGGAATATACCCGCAATCTTCTCGCCGCCGCCATGTAAAAAATCACACAGCTCATTTCATCCGGCCCCGCTGAGGGTGCCGGATGTTTTTACGTCATTTCGAATACAAAAAACAGGCTTGCAGTTTCCGCCCGGATCGGGTATACTTTCCACAAATTTCAAATCTGGAGAGGAGAAGATAAGAGCGATGAAAAAACTCGGATTCGGGCTGATGCGCCTGCCGCTGGTGGATGCGGAGGATGCCGGAAGCATCAACATCCCGGTGCTGGAAGAGATGGTGGACACCTTTCTTGCAAAGGGATTCACCTATTTTGACACCGCCTGGATGTATTGCGGCGGAAAGAGTGAAGAGGCCGTGAAGAAGGTGCTGACCTCTCGCCACAGAAGGGACAGCTTCACCCTCACCACAAAGCTGCCGGCATACATGCTCAAGAAAGAAGAGGATCGGGAATGGCTGTTCAACCAGCAGCTGGAACGCACCGGGGCAGGTTACTTTGACTATTACTGGCTCCATGATGTAAATGGGGAGAGCCTGCAGACCTTTGAAGCGCTGCACTGCTTTGACTTTATTCTGCAGAAAAAGAAGGCAGGGCTTGTTAAGCACGTGGGGTTTTCCTACCACGACGGCCCGGAGCTTCTGGATGAAGTGCTGACAAAGCACCCGGAGATGGAATATGTGCAGCTGCAGCTGAACTATCTGGACTGGGACAGCCTGGGGGTGCAGAGCCGTGCCTGCTACGAGGTAGCGACAAAGCACGGCAAACCCGTGATTGTGATGGAACCGGTGAAGGGCGGCACACTGGCAAAAGTACCGGCTGAAGTGGAGGCACTGTTTGAAAAGGCGAATCCGGACATGTCAGTCCCCTCCTGGGCCATCCGCTTTGCAGCGAGCCACGAAAACGTTTATATGGTGCTCAGCGGCATGAGCAACATGGAGCAGCTGCTGGATAACACCGGCTATATGGAAAACTTTGTGCCTCTGACAGAAGAGGAAGACCGCATGATGCACATGGCTGCGGATATGATCAACCGCACCATCGCCATCCCATGCACGGGCTGTTCCTACTGCACCGTCAACTGCCCGATGAACATAGCCATTCCCCGCTACTTTTCTCTTTACAATGCAGAGATGCAGGAAGTTCCGGAAAAGGGATGGACGCCCCAGTCCGGTTATTACGACCGCCTGACACTCAGCTTTGGCAAGGCGAGCGACTGCCTGAAGTGCGGGCAATGCGAGGCTATGTGTCCCCAGCATCTTCCGATTCGGAAGTATCTGGAGATCGTTGCGGAAAAATTTGAAGAATAAAGAGTTAGACGCATCTTCCTTTTTGGAAGATGCGTACTTTTTTCCTTTCATTCGGGAGGGATCTGTGCTATAATCACCAATAAGGAGGAAGCCCGTCAGCACCATTGAAATAAACTGCCGGCGGACGGGCGAAAACGAAAAATGATGATTGCTATTCTGTTAGCGCTTGTAGGTGCACTCACCTATTTTGTGATTGACGGTCTGAAGAAGGGTTTTGACCTGCTGAAGAAGATTATTGTCGCCGTTCTGTGCGCTGCAACCGGTGTCGGCATTATTTTGCTGATCCTGAAAAAGAAAAAGAGCGCAAAGTAAGCAAAAGCCCCAAATATGCTAAGGCTCGCACCGACAAGGGATGCTGATACTCCCCAGTCGGTGCGAGCCTTTTTTATGTTTTCAGGTCTTCCACAGATATGAGAAGGCCTTTTTCTTTTGCAAGAAGAAAGAGCGTTTCATTCGCAACGTTGAGGCTGCCGAAGGAGCTGAGGGCACAGACTACGCGTTCGCAGGCGAGCATCTGCTTCTCGGCTGATAGAAGGGTCTCCTCCCTTACAGGCTCGAAGGCCTCCTCCGCAATCACAATAGAAGCCAGGGCGGAGGCCACGGGATAGTCCAGGTCATTTTTCTGCAGGATCCCGGCTGCGAAGGGAATGCCCATGCGGCAGAGCTGCCGATAGACGGGGATGCCGCGTCCTCCCCCGCCGATGACAAAAACCCAGGGCTTACCCGGAGCGGGAGAAAGCTCTGCACTGCCGGAATACGGGTCGTAGGAGCCGAACTCTACCTGAAAAAGCCGCCCGATGTAGTCACCGGCAAAGATTTCCTCCGGCGGGCCGATGCGGTCTATCCGCCCGTCACGCAGGCAGACAATTGTGTCGGAGATCTTCTGGGCCAGATCAAGCTCATGCATGGAGAGCACGGCGGCAATCTGCTTCTCTTTCACCAGTGTTTTAAGGATGTGGAGAAACTCCAGCTTGTGCCGGATATCAAGAAAGGAGGTGGGCTCGTCCATCACAAGGAGCTTCGGTTCCTGAGCGATTGCCCGGGCAAGGAGAACCCGCTGTCGCTGCCCGTCGCTGAGGCAGTTGAAATCCTGATTGCACAGAGGCAGGATGTTCACCAGCTCCATGGCTTCACGGACAACGGCCCTGTCTTTTTCACTTAAAACACCGAGACGGCCGGTATAAGGGTACCGCCCGGTGCTGACCACCTCTTCGCACGTCATACGCTCCGGTTCAATCCGCCCAGTGAGAACGGCAGCGCTGCGTGTGGCAAGCTCCCGCCCGGAGAGGGATGTGAGATCTCTTCCGTCAATCCAGACCGTGCCGGAGAGTGCCGGGAGCTGGCGAATCAGGGTTTTGAGCAGAGTGGATTTGCCCGCCCCATTTGGCGCGATAACCGTGAGAATTTCCCCCGGAGAGACTGAGAGCTCCGTATCGTTTAAGATAACCTTTCCGCTGTAGCCTGCACGGAGGTGCTCGGTGCGGAGATATTCATGTTTCTGCACTTTCGTCACCTGCTCTTTCTCGAAAGGAGCATGGAAAGCACCACCGGCACCCCGAACACCGCCGTGACCGAGCTGATGCTCAGCTCAGCGGGAGCGAAGAGCGTGCGGGCTACAAGATCACAGAAGAGGCAGAAGACCGAGCCGCCCAGAAAACAGGCGGGGATCATGACCAGCGGTTTTGCCGTACGGAAAAGGCTTTTCATCAGGTGGGGCACAGCCACCCCCACAAAGGAGATAGGGCCGGAAAAAGCCGTGACGCAGGCAGAAAGCAGGCTGGAGAGCAGGATGAGGGCAAGGCGAAAACGCCGGATTTCCACCCCCATACTCTTCGCATAGGCCTCTCCCAGCTGGTAGGCTCCCATAGGCTTTGCCAGCAGCATGGAACAGCCTAGAGCCAAGGCTACCGTGAGCGAAGCCGTTCGGACACTTCCCCAACTGATACCGGAGAAGCTGCCCAGTGACCAGTTATGGAGGTTGACAATGTTGGAGTCATCGGCAAAGGTAACGAGAATGTCGGTAATGGCAGAGCAGATATAGCCGATCATCACCCCGCATACAATCAGCACCGCCATATTCCTTACCCGCCCGGCAGCGAGCAGAATCACCCCCATGCAGACCATGGCGCCGATGAAGGCCGCCAGTATCATGATGCCGGAGGAAATGGTGAGCTTCTTTTGGAGACAGGCGATCATCAGCAGGGCAACCGTAAGCTTGGCCCCGGAGGAAATGCCCAGCACGAAGGGTCCGGCGATGGGGTTTGCAAAAAACGTCTGCAGCTGGAAACCCGCCACGGAGAGTGCCCCGCCCAGCACCGCAGCCGCCAGAAGCCGCGGCATGCGTATATTCCAGACGATGCTCTCCGCTGTTTGATTCTCTCCTGTCCTCAGCAGAATGGAGACCATATTGCCCATCGGGATTGCTGTGCTGCCGATGGCAACATTCATCCCCAGGAGAAGCAGCAGGAGAAGAATGAGGATGAGAAAAGAGACTGTATTTCGTTTTCGGCGTGCTTTTTGCATGGAAACCTCTCAGGACAACATTGATGTTAGGATTGTACAGGCTGCAGGAAGGTAAGATTTTGGGGTTCAGACTGCGTGAGGACGGCGTTTATATCGAGAATCATGCGCGCGGCGGCAGACGTCTGCTGGAACATATCCTGCTCCGTGCACCAGACCCGTCCGTTTTTCACTGCATCAAACTCCGCGAAAAGGGGGCTTTTTTGCAGGAGCTGATCCATGGTGGTGACTCCGCCGTCCACCGTGCTGTTGTAAATGAACACATCGCAGTCCTTTGCCTGAGCAAAGAAGGATTCCATCTGCATATTCATAGTGGATAGGGCGTTGTCCGTCTCCGGAATATCGGTAAAGGGATAGACGCCCCCGGCAATTTCGATCATTCGCGTAACATAGTCAGATGGTTTTCTGACGTTGACAATTCCGTTGCTCCCGACATAGAAAAAGGCCACCTTCTGCTCCGTCTGCTCCAGATTCTGCAGAGCATCAAGGCTCTGCACCTGCTCATTGAAAAAGCGTTCCGCCTCTTCTTCCCTTCCGGTGAGCAGGCCGTAGAGTTTGATCCATTCCACTCTTCCCAAAGGATGGGGTTCATAGCTGGAATATTCCACAATCACCGGCAGGCCGAGGGTCTCCAGCTTTTCCTTCACGGCGGGAGAATGGAGAATCATGGTGTTTTCCACTGCGAGGGAGCAGCCCTCAGTCAGCAGGAGCTCATAGTCCGGTGCGCTGTACTTACCGGCATAGAGAATCTCCTGTCGCTCCATGGCCTGCCTCATGGCAGGGATGGTCCAGTTTTCCGCACTGGTGCTCACAAGGCCGAGGGATGAGAGAGCGTCCAGCTGCACAAAAAAGTCGGCTGCGGAGGAGGAGGCGAGATAAATGCTGCTGACAGGGACAGAGATGCAGGGGATGCCATCCTCCGCTCGGGACGAAGGATCAATGTCCCGGGGGATGAGGCGAAACTGATCCTTCCCGGCGATGGTGAGAAGAGCTGTGCCGTCAGCGGCATAGTCCACGGTGAACTGCCTGGCATAGGCAAGCTCCATATGCTGCGGCTCAGACCGCTTCAGGCTTTCGGAGGAAAAAAGAAGGGTATACTCAATTTCATGCGGGCGGCTCATGGCGATCGTGTCGGCAATGACGGGCATGGGGCGGTCAAAGAGCAGGACCGGGATTTCAAAGGCGGAGTTGCCTAGTTCATTCAGGGGGAAGTACTGAACGCCTTCAACCTTCATATAGTCATAGTTTTTGCTGCCCCAAACGATCTCTGCCGTGCAATTCCCGTTGCTTACATGCAAGCGGACAGGAGATGCAATTTTAGCTTTTCCGCTGCCGCCGCTGAGGGTTACCTCCACGGTATATTCGCCGTCGGCAAGATTCAGGTCCTCCGGGGTGAGAAGCATGTCTCCGGCAAAGGCCGAAACAGGCAGAGAGTCAGACCGGAAGACCAGCGTTCTGTCGTACCAGAGCTCCTTGTTTTTGCTGAAGGCAGCACAGGGGATGCCCGCATCCAGCGCCGAAACCGGAAAGTCAAAAAAACAGGCTCCGGTTTCATCCTCCTGCACGGGGATGTGGAGGGCATGGTCGGCAGAGGCAGCTTCCTGTGCGGTGCCGGGATACAGGAAAGTGAAGGCAGAGCTGCCCATATAGAGGCGTGCTGAGATTGCCCCGTCGGCAACGGTGAGGATGCAGGATTCAATGCGGAACATAGAGGAGCTGCAATCAACAGCGACAGGGTAAACTCCATTTCGCAGGGAGGAGGCATCAAGAGGGATCATCCCCTCCTCCACCACATCCTCCACGGTGGTCATCTGGGAGGCGTCTGCCACACCGGAGTAGGCCTCCGCCTGCTCCGGTGCTGCCGTGTCTTCTGCAAAGGCTGAGGAGACCAGCAGAGAAAGCAGAACCGCCGTCAGAACCACCCAACGGAAAAAACAAGCCCGATGGCTGATTTTCATGGCAGGCACCGACTTACTGCAGTGAATCGACTGCCGCCTGCGCATGCTGAACGATCAGGCTCTGAATCTCACCCAAGCTGCCGAGACCTTCCACCACGCAGGTGACTTCGTAGCCGGCAGCTTCAAAAATACTCTTCCAGGAATCAGGCTCGTCACCGGCCATGTCGTTGTTGGCATGGTCACCGGCAACAATCATCATGGGGCGGAGAACCACCTTTTTATAATTGCCTGCCTGCACCATGGCAAGCACATCCTCCACGGAGGGCGTTGATTCAACGGTGCCGATAAAGATATTATTGTGTCCGGCTTTATCCATCACCGTCTGCATTTTTGCATAAACCTTGTTAGACTCTGCCTCTGTACCGTGGCCCATCAGGCAGATGGCCGTTTCATCGTCATTATACGCTTCGGTGGCTTTGGCAAGGGCATCTGCCACAGTGGCAAAGTCATCATCCGTGTCGAGCAGGGGGACGCCCATGGCAATAGATTCAAAGGCATCGGCATACTCCGCCAGCTCATCTGCAAGGTCATTATACTCATAGCCGGACATAAGATGGGTCGGCTGTACCACCAGCGTCTTAACGCCGTTTTCTACCGCGCGGTCCAGCGCCTGGGTGACATTGTCGATTACCTCACCGTCACGCTGAAAGACATGGTCGATAATGATCTGACTGGTGAAGGCCCGGCGCACACTGAAGTCAGGGAAGGCCACCTCCAGGGCGTTTTCGATCGCGCCGATGGTCAGACGGCGGTTATCATTGTAGCTGGTGCCGAAGCTGACCACCAGAAGCTCCTTCTCTCCGATTTCATCCTGATTACGGGGATTATCGAGAGAGGCGTCACCGGTTTCATAGTTTTCATCGTCCTCAGCAAGCGCCTGTGTGTGAAGGGGGGTGAGCCCGGCAAAGAGAGATGCCGCGAGGGCGCACACCAGAAGAACAGTGAACAGTTTTTTCATTTTTTGTCTCCTTTTCTGATAAAAATAGGTTTATTAACACTGCAGGAAGTGTGTCTGCAGGATTAATCATGGGGTAGAGGCTGAGCGTGAAGCAGCCGGTCGCACAGCATGAGAACCTGCCGGTAACGCAGGCCGGTTTCGTGCGGACGGCGGATGACAATGAGCTTCACCCCGAGGGCTTCAGCCGCTTCCGCCTTCTCGGGAAACCCGCCCGGGCTCCCGCCGTCTTTGGTAACGAGATATTTGATCGCGTATTGGCGGAGGATTGCCTCGTTCAGCTCCCGGGAAAAGGGGCCCTGCATGGCAATGATGTTCTGGTGCGGGATAGAAGCCCTTTCGCAGGCGGAAAGGCCTTCATGGGTAGGCAGGATGCGGGGAAAAACCCGCTCCGGCGCAATACCGGAAAAGGCAGGCAGTTCCTTCGCCCCGGTGGTCAAAAGGATGTTCCCCTCCTGCGGTGCGAGCAGCGCTGACGCTTCCTCCGCACTGTTCACATAGAGAGCTGAGGGATGCCCGCTCTCCTCCCGCAGCAGGCGAACATAGGGAATACCGACTGCGGCACAGGCTTCCTGAACGGAGGCAGACACATGGGTGGCATAGGGGTGGGTTGCGTCGACACACAGCGCAGCCCCCTGTAAAAGCCCTGCCTTCTCCTCCGATGAAAGAGGCCCCTTGATAACCGCAACGCCCTGCTCCTCTCCCTGCTGCTCCCGGCCATAGTCACTGGCCACGCAGGTTTTGACCTCAGCGCCGGCTTCGGCAAGATAACAGGAAAGAAGCCTGCCCTCCGTGGTTCCGCTGAAAACAACAAACTTCATGTTTTATACCCTCTCGGCGTCACCATGCGCCCGGATATCTCTCTGGTCCGGCTTGACCCGATAAAAGCGGTAGAGAACATATCTGCCGGATAGTCTCTGAGTTTATCCAGCGTCAGAATCGCATAGCTCTCTCCCTCTCTGCCGATACACCGGGCGACACCGCATACCGTGCCGGGATCGCGACAGGCAAGAAGAACGTCACAGGCTTTTTTCAGGGCTTCCGGACGGTGTCGGGAGGCAGGATTATAGAGGCAGATGGCAAAATCTCCCTCTGCGGCACACCGCAGACGCTTTTCAATCACAGCCCAATCCGTCAGCCGATCGGAAAGGGAGATAACACAAAAATCATGCCCCAGCGGTGCCCCCAGCAGAGCCCCGCAGGAGAGAGCCGCTGTAATCCCCGGGATGACGATGATCTCCGTTTCCGAAGTCTCTTCCGCCAGCTCCAGCACCGGGCTTGCCATGCCGTAGACGCCTGCATCCCCACTGCAGAGCAGCACAACCTTCTTCCCGGCAGCTGCCTGCTGCAGGCAGTAGCTGCAGCGCTCCATCTCCCCGGTCATACCGGTGGAAAAGACGGGCTTATCCGGATAAAGTGGCCGGATCAGATCCACATAGAGGGTGTAGCCGCAGAGGAGATCAGCCTCCTGCAGGGCATCTTTTGCCTGCTGCGTCAGGTATTTAGCATCACCCGGGCCGATGCCCAGAATGGTCAGCTTCCCCATCATCAGTCCTCCAGTTCAATTCAGGCGGTGCGGCAGCAAAGGCAAAGGTCACACCGTCACAGGCGTATTTCTTCTCCAGCAGCTCTCCGGAACAGGCGAGCACGGATGCACGCTCACAGACGTTGTCCACCCCCGTGATTTTCTCCACGAAGGGTGAGGCTGTATAGCTGCCCGGAACAGCTGCCAGCTCTCCGGCAGAATATGTCTTCAACGACCAGCCGTGCCGGTTGATAAATTCCAGCAGGCCGGGCTCCGATGCTTTCAAATCAATGGTGGCAGCCGTGCTGACAGACTCTGCCAGCAGCTTTCTCTCCGCACAAAACCGCAGGAATGCCTCTTCCAGCTGCTGCGGCATAATGTTCTTCCGGCAGCCGATGCCGAGAGCCCCGGTTCTCGGCGCGAGAAGCAGCTTCTCCCGTCCGGTGTCATAAAACCCCACCGCCACATCTCCCTCCTCCGAGAGGGTGACACGGTCCGGCACGGTGCCGGATACCGGCCAGGGGCAACATATCTGTATCTCCTGTCCGGAGAGGATTTTCGATGAGACAGATTTGATTCGCTCCGGGTTCACAACCGCAAGATTCTGCGCCTTTGCCCAGAGATCCACAGCAAAGACGCCGTTTAAGTCCGTTGCCGTGGTAATGACGGGGATGGCCGAGCACAGCTCTGCCAGGCGACGGGCGAAGGCATTTGCCCCGCCCAGATGGCCGGAGAGCACTGGGATGACGAAATTCCCACCCTCATCTATACAGAGCACAGCTGGGTCAACCGTCTTATTCCGGATAAAGGGAGCAATTGCCCGCACACAGATTCCCACCGCGCCGACAAAAACAAGAACATCGCAGGCGGCAAACTGCTCCTCTGTCCACTGTCGGAGGGAAACTCCCCCCTTACCGGCAAAGTCAGCCCTGCCGCCGGTGACGGTGCACAGGCGGTTTGCCAATTCTCTTCCCTTTTCAGTAAAGGAGAGATAGGCAAAATTTTCTTTCTTCACGGCATTCTCCATTCTCTGATCATCCGTTCTGCCTGCTCTGTCATGCCAAGAAGTCCTCTGGTGTTGGAAAAAATCACAGCGCCGACCCGCATTGCTTCTGCACGCCGACTGAGATGCCGCTGCACGGCAGCGAGCAGGCTTTCCAGCACGGGGGCTATCAGCCCGGCATCTTCCAGCAGCGTGAGGCAGGCATCGGATGTGGGCTGGAGCATCAGGGCACGGCAGAGCTCCTGCCCTGCCCCGCAGAGAGCCGCATGGGCACAAAACAGCTCCTGCCGGCAGTCCGCCATGCGGGAATGGGTGTTCATGATGCCTCCCGCCAGCTTCACCAGCTTGCCGATGTGACCCACAAGGAGAAGCTCTTCCATTTTGCAGAGAGACGCCATATCCAGTGTCTCTCCCAGGTAGTTGGAGCACTTTATCACGGGATATGCGGAAATGTCAGGCAGCTGCGCGTGCAGAAAGTCGAGCGCATAGTTGCCCGGCAGAGCAATCAGCTTTTTCGCCCCGAGAGACGCCGCCTGGCGGATCTGCGTTTCAATGGTGTCGACAATGGCCCGCTCGCTCATGGGCTCCACAATGCCGGAGGTTCCCAGGATGGAGATGCCACCTTCAATGCCCAGCATGGGGTTGAATGTTTTTTTTGCAGCTTCCTCCCCACCCGGAACGGAGATGAGAATCTCAAGCCCGCCGAGATAGCCTGCCAGTTCACACACGTCCTTCACGGCAGAAGTGATCATCTGCCGTGGCACAGTGTTGATAGCCGCCTCCCCCACCTTTCTGTCAAGCCCGGGCTTCGTCACCCGGCCTACACCAGTTCCCCCGTCAATCCGGATGCCGGAATCCGTTTTCTTCACTTCCGCAAGAATCTGCATACCGTCGGTCACGTCCGGGTCATCCCCCGCGTCTTTTTTGACCGCACATATCGCCCGCTCCCCTTCCAGCCGGCAGAAAATCGGCGCAACCTCCACGCGGATACCATCGGGCGTGAGAAGAGCCAGGGAGGCAGGCATACTCCCGGTCAACAGGAGGCGGGCAGCGCCGGAAGAGGCGAGTGCAGCGCAGGTGCCCGTTGTATATCCGCATCGCAGCAGCTTTGAGCCGCTGCGCATGGTCAGATCAAAGCTCATAAATGCCTCCTCTGTTGTTTTTCAGTTCCAGCCCCGGTCGGAAGGGTCCAGCATTCCGGCAGCCGTATACAGCAGGGCATTGCAGATAGCGGCTGCCACACTGCTGCCCCCTTTTCTGCCACGGGCAATGATAGCAGGGACGTCTGCCCTCTCACAGGCGGAAAAGAGAGTCTCCTTACTCTCCACCACATTCACAAAACCCACCGGAACGCCGATCACCAGTGCCGGGCGAAGCCCGTTTTCAATCAGTTCTGTCAGGCTGATGAGGGCCGTCGGCGCATTACCCACAGCATAAACTGCCCCGGGGAAGCGCTCAGATGCAACTTTCATGGCGGCATAGGCCCGGGTTGTTCCCATATTTTTTGCCAGAGCCGCAATGCTCTCTTCCGCCATATAACAGACAGCCTCACAGCCCAGACGCTTCAGCCCGACCCTGCTGATGCCTGCCCCGGCCATGTTGGTGTCGGTGACAATGGGCACTCCGTTCAGCAGGCTGTGAACTGCCTTTTCCACAGCCTCATCCGTAAAGCAGAGGCTGGAGGCATAGTCGAAGTCAGCCGTGGCATGAATCACCCGCAAAACCACGGCAAGGTTCTCCGGGGCCGGCATAAGATTGCGGTCTTTCAGTTCCCGGGAGATGATCTCCATGCTGCGGCGTTCGATTTCTCCAGGCAGACGAAATTCAGGCATGATACGCCTCCATCACCTTATAAATTCGGGGAAGATCCAGATTCTGCCGCACAACGTTTGCAAGCCGGTTATATTGCTGCTCCCGATAGACACGGCGGGACATGGTAATCGTTCCGCTTAAAGATATTCCCTTGCGATCTGCCAGGAAGGCAGCAAGGGCATTCACCGCTTCCGTGCTGTCAAAAAGGCCGTGCAGATAGGTGCCGAACACGTTGCCGGAAGCCGCCCCCTCATTGATGGCGCCGGGTTTTCTGGCAAAGGGGTACTGAGAACGGTTTTCCGTCTCCCCCATATGAATCTCATAGCCCTGAAAGTGTATGCCTGCTAAGGGATATACCGCGCCTGTCGCTTCTGCACGGCACCGGGTCTTCCTGCCGGTTAACAGCGTGGTGCAGGGCAGCAAACCGAGGCCCGTCATCTCTCCCCGGCACTCCACGCCATTCGGGTCGGAAATCCGTTCCCCCAGCATTTGGTATCCGCCGCAGATGCCCAGAACGGGCATACCGCTTTCAGCAAGTGCATAAACTGCATCGGCAAAACCACTCTCCCAAAGCCAGGCCAGGTCCGTCATGGTGTTTTTCGTGCCCGGGAGGATCAGCAGGTCGGGCAGACCCAGCTCATCGGGCTTTCCCACATAGCGGACCGTGATATCCGGGTGTTCTTCCAGCGGGGTGAAATCTGTGAAGTTGGAGATGTGCGGCAGCCGGAGAACTGCCACATCAATCCGCCCTCCCCCTTTCCGTCGTTCAAGGGCAGGCGCAAGGCTGTCCTCCTCGTCTATGTCCAGCTTCATATAGGGGATCACGCCGAGGACCGAAACAGAAACCAGATTTTCAATCTGCCTCAGGCCCGGCTCCAGAAGAGCAGGGTCACCCCGAAACTTGTTGATCACGAGCCCCGCGAGCCGTTCCCGCTCAGTGGGAGCGAGCAGAGCCGCCGTACCGTACAGCTGGGCAAAAACGCCGCCGCGATCGATGTCGCCCACCAGAAGCACCGGAGCATTCACCAGCTCGGCAAGACCCATGTTGACAATGTCATCCTGCCGGAGATTAATCTCCGCCGGAGAGCCCGCCCCTTCAATGACAATCACATCATTTTCCTCGGCCAGGCTGTGATACGCCGCAAGGATCCCCGGGATCAGCGAGCGTTTCATACGGAAGTATTCTCCTGCGCTGTACTGGCCTTTCACTTCCCCGTTCACAATGACCTGGCTGCCAGTCTCCCCCGTGGGTTTGAGGAGAATGGGGTTCATACGCACATCACACTCCACCCCCGCAGCCTCCGCCTGCATTGCCTGCGCCCGGCCGATTTCCAGCCCATCCGGCGTCACATAGCTGTTGAGGGCCATATTCTGGCTTTTAAAGGGGGCTACACGCAGCCCGTCCTGCAGGAAAATTCTGCACAGAGCTGCTGTGAGAATGCTCTTTCCCACGCCGGACATGGTGCCCTGAACCATGATGCACTCAGCTGCCATAAAGAATCCTCCCGATCGCCTGAAGAAGAATTTCATTGTCACGGCGGGTTTTCACCGCAGTGCGATACCAACATGCGGGAAGACCCGTAAAGCCGGCGGACGTCCGAAGAAGGATCCCCTCTGAGCGGAGTTTTTCCGCCAGAGCCTGCTCCATACATGAGAAGAGCAGAAAGTTTGCCTCACCCGGGACGACCCGCATCCCCAATCCGGTCAGCCCGTCTGTCAGAAAAGCACGCTCCTGCGCAACCAGTGCTCGAACTTGGTTAACATAATTTTCATCTTTCAAAGCGGCAAGACCGGCTTTCATGGCCAGAGACGACACCGGCCAGGGCTGTGAAAATGCCTCCAGCCGGGAAGCCAGACTCTCGCTGCCGCAGACGGCATAGCCCAGGCGAAGCCCCGGCATGGCATAAATTTTGGTAAAGGCCCGAAGAATTACCAGATGGGGTGAGGATGGGAGCAGGCGCAGAAGGCTCCGTTCCTCGCCGTCCCGGACAAAATCCAGAAAGCACTCATCCAGAAGGAGATAGGTGCCCGTTTCTTCGCAGCGCTGCACAATGCGGAGCAGAAGCTCCTGCGAAATCAGCCGCCCGGTGGGATTGTTGGGGTTGCAAAGAAAGAGCATTTCCGTCTGCTCTGTAACAGCATCTAAAATATCCTCGGTCAGAATAAAACCCTTCTCCTCCCGAAGGGGAAAAACCTCTGTTGCGCTCCCGGAAAGACGCAGCGCATTTTCATACTCCGAGAAGGTGGGTACGGCAACAAGAGCCCGGTGCGGCCGAAGCATCAGCACCAGACGAAAAATCAGGTCTGCAGCTCCGTTCCCGCAGACGACAGTGCTTTGGGGCACATCGTGGTGATTGGCCAGTGCCTCTTTCAGTGCCCGGCACTGCGCATCAGGGTAGTGCTCGGCATCCTCAACTGAGGATAATAGAGCTTCCTTCACTCCTTCCGATAGGCCGAGGGGGCTGATATTCGCCGAAAAATCCAGCGGAAGCATGCTGTACTCCGTCTGAAAACCTGCCCAGTCGCCGCCATGAACGCTCATTTCATCCCCCTAAAATACAATCTTCATTACCACCAGCCGGGCAGCACAGAAAGCTGCCAGGCCGAGAAAACTGCCCACAGCCTCCATGCGGCAGGCGCGCAGAATGTCCCCCTCGGAAACAGGGCGGAGATCATCCCCCACGAAGGGCTTGTTATGAAGAACTCCGGAATAAACCGCCGGGCCGCAAAGCTGCACCCCCAACGCCCCCGCCATTGCCGCCTCGCACTGGGCAGAGTTGGGGCTTTCATGCTTCAGCCGGTCACGCCGCCAGATCCGATAGGCCCGCTTCGCGTTCTCTCCCGTCAAGGCAGCTGATGCCGTGAGCAGGAGAGCCGCCACGCGGGAGGGGATGAAATTTGCCGCATCGTCAAGATATGCACTCGCCCGACCGAAATAGAGATATCGGTCATTTTTGTAGCCCACCATGCTGTCCAGCGTGTTGACTGCCTTATAGGTAAGTGCTAAAGGTGCCCCGCCGATCAGCATATAGAACATGGGGGCAATCACCCCGTCAGAGAAGTTCTCCGCCACGGTCTCCACGGCAGCTCTTATCACGCCCCGGGCATCCAGCGCTGCCGTATCCCTGCCCACAATGCGTGAAACCGCCTTTCGGGCATCTTCTATCGTGGAAGCATGGAGCGCATCATAGACCCGATGCGCCTCATCCCGCAGATTTCTCGCCGCCAGTGCCTGCCAGCACCAGATGCAGGATAGAATCATGGCTGCCGGACGGCACAGAAGACCAAGCGCACCCAGCACAGAGGCAGAGAGGAAATACGTCCCCAACGGGATGGAAAGAGCGAGAATACCTCCTGCAATCAGCTCTCCCCGTTGCGTTTTGGGAAAGGCGCGGCGGAGAATGCTCTCCATCACACGGATAGCACGGCCCATCCAGACCACCGGATGGAGAAAAGAGATCTTTTCCGGATCGCCCAGGATCAGATCCGCCATAAAGCCGATGACGGCCGAGATACAGACGTTCATAGGTTCTCGCTCATTCTTCCCATAACGGTAAGTGATTCACTCCAGCGGGCAGTATCAAGCATCCAGCCGTCTCCGCACTCCGTCTGCCATTGCCAGTATTCCTTCTTCGGGCTTCCCCAACGATCCAGCACTGCCATCTGCGTCCCGCCGTGGGCAACCACGGCAAGCGTATCTACCCCGGAGGCGAGAGCATCCTGCACAAGGCCGGAAAAAGCCTTGCAGACTCTTTCGGCAAAGCTGCTTCTATCCTCCCCTCCCGGGCACGGAGAGAGGCAGCCGCTGTCTATCCAGGCACGGTAGGTGGCGTCATTTTCCATCTCCCACCAGCCTCTGCCTTCAAACAACCCGAAATCCATCTCTCGGAGATCCGGTATCACTTCCATGCGAACAGCAAAGGGAAAGAGGATTGCAGCCGTCTCCCTTGCACGGATCATAGGGGAAACCGCGAGAAGCTCCGGGGTGAAGGCTGCAGGCTGAAGCGCTTTTCTCCCGTTTTCCGACAGCGGCAGATCCAGAGAACCCTGATAGCGTTTCTGTTCCCCCATCGCCGTCAGGCCGTGGCGAATCAGCAGGATGCGCATGGCCATTCTCCCTTCAGCAGCTGTGGGATAGAGCAGCACACACGGATCACCGTGTCAGCCCGCTGTGCCAGAAGACAGGCCAGAGCACCTGCCGCTTCCCGCCGCAAACGTTCCGATGCATCCAGGGGAATCACACCGCAGCCCATCTCCGTAGCAATCACAATCTTTTTTGTACAGAGAGAATCCGCAATCTCATCGAGCCGGTCCGGATCTGCCATCTCCTGCACATCCCAGACAGCGCAGGCTGCAAACGCCTCTTCCGACAATCCGAGAAGCTGCCGGATGCACGCCCGCTTCCCGGCAAACTGAGGCCCTGTGACAAAAATCATCATCCACGCTCCATCATCTGTGTCAGGCACAGTATGGCCAGCATCCAGACCTCCGCCGTCTGTACAAACCAGCCGGCAAGATCGCCGGAGAGGCCCTGAAACTGCCTGACAATTACAACATAATAAACTGCAAACACAGCTGCAGCCCCAACTGTCATCCAGATTCCGCCGTCCGCTGCCATGCCGAAAACCGCAAGGCATGCCAGAATCAGCGATACCGTCCGGACGGTTTTCTTATCCGAGGCTTCGGCAAAGGTTCTTGCCAGTCCCGCGCCCTCCCGCAACGGGAAAGATGCAACAGCAAGGGCACTCAGTGCCCGGGACAGGCAGAAGCTGCAGGTAATCGCCACAGGGCGGTACACCGGCAGGGCTGCCCAAAGGGCACAGTCCATCAGAAAATACACACAAAGGTGAATGCCCGCAAAGGCCCCCATATGCGGATCCTTCAGAATCGCCTGCTTTTTCTCTACGTTACCGTGGCTGGAAAGCGCGTCCCAAGTGTCTGCATAACCGTCCAGATGGATACCGCCGGTGATCAGCACCGGCAAAATACACAGCACCGCACCCCGCAGGAATGCCGGGACCGGCAGAATGCTGCAGAGGACGTTCCACAGAGCACACATCAAACCGATCACCACCCCGATCAGCGGAAAAGCGCAGAGGCTGAAGCGCATGTTCCTTTCATTCCACTGAAACTGCGGCATGGGAATCGCAGAGAACATGGAAAATGCAACCGCTATGGTCTCCAGGACAATCATGGGATTCTTCCTTTCAGAATATTCGGCACGGAGCATACCACCTCCACCGCAAGAGCCGCCTTTTGTGCAAGCGCGTTACCGCATTGCGCCAGACGCTGCAGATAAAGGAGCATGTCCCCTTCATAATGGTTGCCGCCGGAGAACAGATCTCCCGTCACGACAGTGAGGGATGCACACCGGGCAGAGAGCGTCAGCAGTTCCTCCGTCAGGTTCTCCCCTCCGCCGCCGGAAGCACTGAACATTTCGTTAGCCAGAAGATTGGGGAGATCTTCCAGAAGCACATTCGCCCCTTCCGGCAAAACCAGGCTTCCGATATTCGTGCTGCATTCCACGGTGATAAAACCCTTATTTTTTCGCTTTTCCCGATGGCGGGCAATGCGAGAAAGGTTCTCCTTTCCAAAGGGTTCCATGGTTGCAAGATATATTCTCTCTCCGGGCAGGCGGCAGACCAGCCGTTCGGCAAAATCACTCTTTCCGCTGGATGCTCCGCCTGTAATCAGTGTCAGCATTTTCTTCTCAATTCTGCGGTGTATAAGCCGCAATGCCCAGTTTGTCGAATGTCTGCCCGCTGTGATAAACGGCAAGTGCCATGTCCAGCAGCGGGAGGAATGCCACCGCGCCGCTGCCCTCACCCAGATGCATCCCGGCGGTAATGGGGGCTTCCAGGCCCAGCGCCCGGAGAAGCGTCTCTCCGGCCGGCTCGGAAGACAGATGGGTGGCCAGCATGCCTGCCTTCACCGCTGGATGAAGACGCACGGCACACAGAGCAGCTACGGATGAAATCATCCCGTCAATCAGAATCGGGATTCGGTATGCTCCCGCCCCTAGAAACGCCCCGCACATGGCTGCAATTTCAAACCCGCCGACTTTTGACAGCACATCCACCGGATCATCCGGATCCGGGCGGTTTCTCTCCAGTGCCGTACGCACACTCCGGCGTTTTCTCTCCAATCCCGCATCGGAAAGCCCGGCTCCCCGGCCGACGATCGGTTCGGGATCTTCCCTCAGAAGCGCAGATGCCATTGCAGCAGCAGCCGACGTATTGCCGATGCCCATTTCTCCCACCGCAAGGATGTGAAAGCCCTTGTCTTTCAGCTGCCTCACACAGTCTGCCCCTGCCTCTATCGCCCGGATACAGTCAGCGCGGGACATGGCAGGGCCATCGCTGATATCGGCGGTGCCGTTTCCGATGCGACAGCTGACCACACCTTTCACCGGCGTGTAATTCCGAATTCCCATATCCACCGGAAAGACATCACACCTTGCCAGCCTTGCCATGGGGTTTATGGTGCTCCTTCCCGCCGCAATGGCATCTGTCACACGGGCCGTCACCTCACTGCCGCACTGTGTAACTCCCCGGGCAGTGATTCCGTGGTCAGCACAGAACACCAGCAGGGCACGCTTATCGATCCGGACATCCGCGTTCCCGGTAAAGCCGGAAATCCGTACCACCGCATCCTCCAGCACGCCGAGGCTGTGAAGCGGTTTCGCAACTGCATCCCACCGTGCTCTTGCCTGTTCTTCTGCCGCACCATCCACCGGTATCGGGGCAGCGATCAGTTCATCTAATGTCAGCATATCTGATACATGCTTCCGCAAAGCGTTCGGCCAGGGGAAGCTCTCCTCCAAAATGGATATGCGGAAAAGCCGCATACAGCGTCTCTCCCGTGAAACCGCATCGCCAGGACCGGCCGTCCGCCTTTTGTGCCAGCAGGTCTGTGCCGTTTTCGGTGCAGTCCCAGTAGTGAAACTCATGAGCGGGCACAGCTTCTCCCTTCCGAAAAAGCAGGGAATCGCTTTCACCGGAAAGAACCAGATACCCGAAACGCTGCAGAGTTCCGGTTTTCACTCCCGTGCCGGAAAACACACCGCACATGGGGCTGCTGTCCCCGTCGTTTCCCTCCAGGCACTGCTGCAGATAGAGAAAACCGCCGCACTCAGCCACCGTTGGCATGCCGCACGTAACCGCACTGCGGATGCTCTGCCGCATACCGGTGTTCGCGGCAAGCTGCTTTGCAAAAAGCTCCGGATACCCGCCGCAGAGATAAACTCCGTCCGCAGTTGACGGCAGTGCACCATCCCGCAAAGGGCTGAAGAACAGAAGTTCCGCTCCGGAACGCTGAAGAGCATCCAGATTATCTTCATAGAGGAAGCAGAAAGCCTCGTCCCGCGACACGGCTATAGCGCAATGCTTCTTCTGCGTCTTGTCAACCGGCTTAGAGCGCGCCGTCTCCGAAGAGAGTTGAATGAGCGCATCCATGTCCACACTCTGTTCCATTTGCCGGGCAAGCGTATCAAAAAGGGAACGCAGATCTGTGATTTCTCCCGCTGTGAAAAGCCCCAGATGACGGCTTGGCAGCTCTGCCTCCTTCATAGGCGGGAGAAAACCCAGTACCGGGAGGCCGGTTTCTCGCTCCAGCATCTGTGAAAGGCGTTCAGCAGCCGATGCCTTGCAGTTGTTGAGCAAAATTGCGGAGAGATAACTTTCTTCGCGAAACTGAAGGAGGCCTTTCACCTGGGCAGCTGTCGTCAGGGCACTGCCCTGCGGCTTCAAAATCAGGATTGACGGGCAGTGAAGCGTATGGGCAACTGCCCAGGTGCTTGCCTCATCCGTAGCGTTGAGACCGTCATAATACCCCATAGCCCCTTCCAGCACGGCAAAATCCCCGCCGTTTCGGGAAAGGGTGCTTTGAACCCCGGACTCTCCCTGCAAAAACAGATCCAGATTCCGGGACGGAACGCCCAGAACCTCTTTATGGAACATCGGGTCAATATAATCCGGCCCGCATTTGAAGGCATGCACATCCATCCCGCGATTTTTCAGTGCGGTGAGGAGTGTGCAGGTAACCACCGTTTTCCCGGCTCCGCTGTGCATCGCTGTCAGGAGAATCTGCCTCATGGTCTTGCACCTGAAATCAGGAAGACGGGATTTAGTGCCGTCATCATGTGCATCCCTCCCGCCGTTCTGCTTCGGCTGGCAGTAAGCTGCAGGACTTCCGTCCGGTACCCGGCCTTTTCCAGGAAGGCTACGGCAGTGTGGAGAGTTTCCAGTGTAATGGCAGACACACAGATTTCAGCCTGGGGGCATTTTTCCCCAACCGAACCGAGTATTTCTCTCAGATGTCCGCCCGAGCCGCCGATAAACACCCGGTCTGCCGTCGGCAGACCTTCCAGAGCCTCCGGTGCCTGGCCACGGATCAGCTTCAGATTCCAGGCGCCGAATTTTCTGCGATTTCTTTCCGCAAGCATCAGCGCCTCATCGTCCCTCTCAATGCCGTACACTGCTCCGGCACGTAAGGCAAGCTCAATCGATACGCTGCCCGTACCTGCACCGATATCCCAGCAGACGTCTTCCTCACCCACATTCAGAAGGCTGAGTGCAACCGCACGAATCTCCCGTTTGGTCATGGGTATTTTTTCCGCCCGCTCAAAATAATCATCCCGAATGCCTGGCCCCTGATCGGGAAAACGCGGGGCTTTTTCTGCCAGCAGCACACTCAGCGAAGAGAACTTGAAGTTTACATAATCTTTTGCTGTTCCCCTGTGTATTTGCTCCTCTCCGGTGCCCAGATTCTCTCCGATGGTCACCGGGAGGTCATTGAGCCCCGCTTCGCAGAAAGCTGCACACAGCTCGGACGGTCCGGCAACCGATCCCGTAAGAAAGAAGGCAGGCTTCCCTTTGCATACCTCCCACACCGGATTGCACACCCGGCCGTGGGAAGAACAGAGATTCCAGCTCTGCCAGTCGCGCCCGAGCCTGGCAGCGAACACCTGCAGGCTGGAGATACCGGGAATCACGGTAACACGCTCCTCAGAAAGCAGCGGCAGAAGGCTTTTCGCGCCGGAATAAAACCCGCTGTCTCCTCCCAGCAGGACAGCAGCCGATTCACATTCGCTCTGCCGCAGAGCAGAGACAATTTCCTCCGGGCGGGTTGCAGAAACACAGTGCTTTCCTTTTCCGTGCTCTCTGATCATGCGTTCTGAACCGATGACTAGCTCTGCACGCGCTATTGCCTCGGCTGCTTCCGCTGTCAGTGTTTCCGCTCCGCAGCCGCATCCTACCAGACTCACCTTCATGCTTCGCTCCCTCCCTTCCGGAACATGGTGGAAAAGCCGGGATCATAGAGCCGGCTGCGTTCATACTCCCCGCAGAGGAAGTCCCCCACCAGAATCAGAGCAGTATTTCTGATGCCTTGCTTTTCTCCTTCCGATGCAAGTGTGCCCACCGTACAGTGTATCACCTGTTCCTCCGGCCAGCTGGCCTTATAGACAATACAAGCAGGCGTTTCTGAAGTATACGCCCCTTTCAGCAGTTCCTCCTGCAGCTGAGGCAGCAACCCGGCAGAGAGGAAGACGGTCATAGAAGTACCGTGAGCCGAGAGAGAGGCTATTTCTTCCCGGACAGGAACCGGTGTACGGGATGCCATACGGGTCAGAATGACCGTCTGGCTGATCCCGGGCACGGTATATTCCGCCCCGACGGCCGCCGCCGCTGCACAGAAGCTGGACACCCCGGGAACGATTTCATAGGGGATCCCCCGCTTCTCCAGAGCATCCGTCTGTTCCCGGATGGTGCTGTAGAGGGCAGTATCCCCCGTATGGAGGCGAACGGTCGTCTTGCCTTCCGCTTCGCCACTTTCTATCACGGAAATCACCTGCTCCAATGTCATAACAGCACTGTTATGGATGCTGCACCCTTCCCTGCAGAACGCAAGCAGCTCCGGATTGACAAGGCTGCCGGCATAAATCACCACATCGGCCTTCTGAAGAGCTCTCATCCCCCGCAGAGTAATCAGATCCGGCGCCCCGGGACCGGCCCCCACAAAAATAACCATGGATTCCCTGTTCCTTTCCTCAACAAAACAAAACGGCATGCTCCCGCTTAAAGAGCATGCCTCAACAGATGCATATCGTGCATCTGAGCCTCACGCCCCCGGTTCCGGCAGGAGCAGCGTTCTTCCCTCACGTATCTGACTTATCCCGAAAATACTTCCGGGCTTCACAGTGACCGACTCGCCGGGCTTCTCACCCGATTCCGTGTCCTGACCAAACAGGCAGAGAAAAACGATTATTCAATTATAAGTTGACAGCTGACTGAGCTGAAAAGATCAGTCCTTCAGAAGGCTTTCTCCCGTTTTATAGACATCTCCCGCACCTACAGTCAGGATAATGTCTCCCGGGCGTGCAATTGCCCGGAGGGTATTCTCCAGCGTTTCCCGATCGGGATAGAAGGTGGCATTGGGGATTTTTTCCGCAAGAGAGGCGGAGGAGATCCCCAGGGTATTCTGTTCCCGGGCAGCATAAATTTCCATCAGCAGAAGCACATCGGGGCGCTTAAGCTGCTCCACAAAGTCATCAAACAGGGCTGCAGTTCTGGAATAGGTATGGGGCTGAAAAACCACAATGGACCGCTCATACTCCAGTTTATCCAGCGTGTCAAACAGGGCCTTAAGCTCACCGGGATGATGGGCATAGTCGTCATAGACATCCGCTCCGTTAAACTTGCCTTTGAACTCAAACCGCCGTCCTGCACCGTTGAATCCCGCCAGACCGTATTTCACGGCATTGGGCCGGATCCCAAGGCAGATGGAAGCCGCTGTGGCGGCCAGAGCGTTTTTTACATTGTGCACACCCGGCACATGCAGTGTAACCTCGGTAAACTTTCTTCCCTTGTAGTAAATGTCAAAGGTGGTATGGGTGCCTCTGTAGCGGATATTGCGGGCATAGACGTCTGCATTGTCTTCCATGCCGAAGGTCATAATCTTCCGTCGGATTCCCTTCAGGGCATCCATGGTGTTTTCATCATCGGCATTGGCAACCACTACGCCCCCATCCTCCGGAACCTTGGATGCAAAAATCCGGAAGCTCCGCTTCACCTCATCCAGATCCTTAAAGAAGTCCAGATGATCCGCTTCAATATTCAGCACAACCGCGACAGTCGGGTAGAAAGAAAGGAAAGAGTTATAATACTCACACGCTTCCATGATGATTGTGTTGCCGTGGCCGATTCTGTGCCCGGAATTGAGCAGCGGGAGCGTCCCTCCGATCATGACGGTGGGATCTTTTTCTGCTGCCATCAGAATATGAGTGCACATGGAGGTGGTGGTAGTCTTCCCATGTGTACCGGAAATGCAGAGAGCATTGTTATAGTCTCTGGAGATTGTCCCCCATGCCTGGGTACGTTCAAAAACCGGGATGTCTTTCTCTCTTGCCGCAACAATCTCCGGGTTGTCGTCGTGCACTGCTGCCGTACGAACCACAAACTCCACATCATCGGTAATATTCTCCGCATGATGGCCCAGGATAATCGGAATGCCGAGCTCTCTCAGGTTTCGAACATTCTGACTTTCCACAGTATCGGACCCCGAGATATTCAATCCCATATCATATAAAACCTCTGCCAGGGAAGACATGGACACACCCCCGATTCCAATCAGGTGGCCCCTCCTCCCGGGAGACATATAGTTTTCAAAATCCGGCATACTTAATCTCCGTTTCCTGTCTTACAATCTTTCACAATTTGTTCCTTGATGAAACCCGCACGAGATGGTAGAATAATAAAAACCTCCGCCGCGGAATTATGTTTATTATAATCCCGGGAGAGGCCGATTGCAAGAACTTTTAGGTGAAGTATCATGGTTGACATAACCCCGCCAAAATACGTCAGAAATGTATTAAGAATTCTTTCGTCCCACGGATATCCTGCCTGTGTTGTAGGTGGATGTGTAAGGGACATGTTTCTGCGTGTTCCCCCCAATGACTGGGATGTGGCAACTGCTGCCACACCGGAGGAAGTTATTTCTCTTTTTCCGGATTCTATCCCTACCGGCATCCGGCACGGCACAGTCACGGTGCGTTCCGGGTCACAGTTTGTAGAGGTTACCACCTTCCGGAATGACGGGGAATATCTGGATCACCGCCACCCCAACCAGGTGAGTTTTGTAGGTGATCTGCACACAGATCTCGGAAGGCGCGATTTCACCATCAATGCCATTGCCGTCACGGCTGAAGGCGTTCTGGTTGACCCCTATCACGGCATTGACGATATCCGCGCCGGCATTATCCGCGCAGTGGGTGACCCTAAGCAGCGATTTGAAGAGGATGCCCTGCGCATGCTCCGGGCTTTCCGCTTCTCTTCCCGGCTCGGTTTTGAGATTGAAGAGAACACGTTTTACGCAATTCTGGCCAATGCCGGCCTCGCTTCCACCCTCTCTGCGGAAAGGGTAAGAGACGAAATTGAAAAAATCCTTCTCACGTCCAGCCCGGAGGCTCTTTACACCGTGATTGAAACCGGGCTGATCGACCGATATCTGAAAAAGCACCTCAGCCGGGATGACGGGCTGATGCGCATTGCCTCCATGCGAAAAAAAGCACTTCCCCGGTGGGCACTTTTTTCCGCAATTCTCCTGGCGGATGACTGCATATCGGACGTAGGGGACTTTTTGCGCACTCTGCGGCTGGACGGCAGAACCGTGCGATGCTGCAGCGATGCCTGTGCCCTGCTGATGAAAGCACCGCCTGAAAACGCCGTAGACTGGAAGCGCATTCTTAAGAAACTGGGTGTTGACAGTGTGGAATGTGCTGCCCTCTGTTGGGACGCGCTTTACGGCGGAGGCTTTGAGGAGCAACTGAAGAAGGTGCTGAAGAGTGGGGAATGTTTTTCTCTGAAGTATCTCGCAGTAAACGGACATGACCTGGCCGAGCTCGGCATGAAAGGGAAACAGCTGGGAAAAATGCTGGACTTTCTTCTGGATTATGTAATAGAGTATCCGGACAACAACCGGCGTGAGTTGCTTCTCGCCCTCGCCGTATCCGGCGAGGAATAAAAGGAGCTGGAGGAATAGCGAATGGACACAATGGAACAGCTCAGGCAGGAATGCTCCGACTGCCGCTTATGTCGGCTGTGCGAAACAAGAACGAATCTTGTCTTCGGTGTCGGAAACGAGCACTCCGACATTGTTTTTGTGGGAGAGGGTCCCGGTGAAAAGGAAGATCTGCAGGGCATCCCCTTCGTCGGTCCCGCAGGCCAACTTCTTGACGTCATGCTGAAGCTGATCGGATTGAAGCGGGAGGATGTGTATATCTGCAATATTGTCAAATGCCGGCCGCCGCAGAACAGAGATCCTGCTCCGGAAGAGAGGGAAGCCTGCTCCGTCTGGCTGAAGCGGCAGATAGCCTGTATTGATCCAAAAATCATCGTATGCCTGGGGAGAATATCAGCTACCTCCCTGATCAGCCCTTCCTTTCGCATCACGAGAGAACACGGACAGTGGTATGAAATCGAGGGGCGCAGAGTGATTGCCACCTACCACCCTTCCGCACTTTTACGTGACGTCTCAAAAAGGCCGGAAGCCTTTGCAGACTTTCGCGAAATCCGCACAGCCATGCGTTCTCTCGGACATGTGCTCGATCCTCTCGCCCTCACCTCTGATAATACTCAAAAAGATAAGGAAAACAGTTTATGATTCGTTTTTACAACGGCAAAGTGCTTCGCTTTTCTCCTGATATGCGCATAACCGATGAAGAGGTCTGGACAGACGGAAAGGTGATCTCTTATGTCGGGCCCGTCCGGGACGATATGCCCGTTTTTGAACGGCAGATTGACCTGAAGGGCGATCTGCTGATGCCCGGGTTTAAAAATGCTCACACCCACACAGCTATGACATTTCTCCGTTCCATGGCTGACGGTATGGAGCTTCAGAGCTGGCTGAAAAAAATTGTCTGGCCCCGCGAGGCAAAACTGACGGATGATGCCGTCTATGCTCTCACGAAGCTGGGCATCATGGAGTATCTCTCTTCCGGCATCACTGCCAGCTTTGACATGTATGTGCATAACGAGGCCTATGCAAAGGCAAACGTGGATGCAGGCTTTCGGACGGTTATCTGCTCCGGTCTCAATAATTTTGATGCCGATCCGGAAAACATTGAGCGGGAGTATCTGCGCTTCAATCATTATCACGAGCTGGTTTCCTATATGCTTGGGATTCACGCCGAATACACCACGTCACTCGACAGGATGGAATATCTCTCCGATCTTGCAGCTAAATATCAGGCTCCCTGCTTCACACATCTCTGTGAGACAAAAGAAGAGGCGGAAGGCTGCATCAAACGTTACGGGATGTCCGCTCCCCTTCTGCTGGACAAGATCGGTTTTTATCGTTACGGCGGCGGCGGTTTTCACTGTTGCTACCTGACAGAAGAAGACATCCGTTATTTCGCCGATCACAATCTCTGGGCTGTGACATGCCCCGCATCCAACCTGAAGCTCGCCAGCGGAATTGCACCGGTGGAGCAGATGCGCAAGGCCGGTGTGAAGCTGGCTATCGGAACGGACGGGGCCTCAAGCAACAACGCACTGGATATGTTCCGCGAGATGTATCTTGTCACAGCTCTGCAGAAGATTTACGAGGAGGATGCCTCTGCATGCCCGGCCTCCGAGGTGCTGAAAATGGCATGCGTCAACGGGGCACGCGCGATCGGGCTTCCTGATTGCGACGATATTTCTGCAGGAAAGCTCGCTGACATCACCGTCATCAATCTGCGCCGCCCCAACATGCGTCCTCTCAACAATCTGACCGCCAACCTCGTCTATGCCGGAAGCAAAGAAAATGTTCGGCTTACCATGGTAAACGGAAAAATCCTGTATGAAAACGGAGAATTCTTTATCGGTGAAGATCCGGATGAAATCTACTGCGCTGCTGAAGAATTTGTAAGGAGCCTGGAAGCATGAAACGGATAGATCTTCATATTCACACCGTCGCCTCAGACGGTATGGAGACCCCGGCACAGATCGTTGCCCGTGCCCGAGAGGAAGGCCTTGCCGCAATAGCAATAACAGACCATGATACGGTTGACGGTTTTCAGGCCGCATATAACGCAGCACAGGGAACCGGGCTGGAGGTCGTCCCCGGGATCGAACTGGGCACTGCCTACAAGGGAACGCTGCATATTCTCGGCTACTATATCGATCTGGAGAACCGGGAACTAAAGCAGGAACTGCAGGGAATTGTGGAAGACCGGGATGAGCGCAACGAAAAAACCGTCGCCCTCATGCAGCAGAACGGTATACCCCTGCGGTATGAAGATATGAAGGTACGATTCGGTTCGGTAGTCGGGAAACCGCATTTTGCGGAGATTCTGGTTGAGTTCGGGTTCGCCGAGGATATTCAAGACGCAATCAGCCGCTTCTTACAGAAAGGCAGGAAATACTGGATTCCGCGGAAAACCCTCGCTCCGGAACGCTGTATCGAGCTGATTCTGAAAGCGGGAGGTATTCCTGTTATCGCCCATCCTTTTGAATACAAATATGAAAACAAAAGCCTGGCAGAGCTGATAGAGTTCTGCATGGCACACGGTCTGAAAGGGTTGGAATGCAGGCACTCAAACCACAGCCCCGGGCAGATGGCATATCTGCAGCTTCTGGCAGATGAATATGGTCTCGTCAAAACCGGCGGCAGCGATTATCACGGGTCCTTCAAACCAGACATCCGGCTTGGTACCGGCAGAGGGTTAGTCAATGTTCCATACTCCTGGCTGGAAGAACTGAAAAAACTACGGAAATAACAAATCATCCACCCGCCATCAAGCGAGTGGATGATTCGTTTATTCAGCTGTTTACACCAATCTTGCAGCATCTTTCATGATCGCCAACCGCCGGAAAAACATATCCCGTGTGGCCTGATCCTCAAACCACTCCGGCTTGATCTCTGCAATCTGATTCAGCCCCACAGTGCGAACGGCTTCGATAGCCGCTTCTTGCTGGGAGAGCTTCCGTCTGCTTGTCTGGCAGCGGGCACCGTCGACCGTGTCATAAGCCAGGAAGGACTTGTTGAAGTCCATCAGGGGATAGAGCTTTTCCAGCCTGTTCGTGTCATTGCTGACCAGGAAGCCCCAGTTGCCCCAATGCCGGTCGGTGTTGCCTACCAGATAGTCAATCAGGTTCATCATGTGATAGGCGTAGGCGTCCTTCTTCAGCACAAAGGCATCTCGATCCAGTTCGTGATTGACGCAGTACACATCCACCGCCTCCATGGAGACGAGGCTTTCATCCTCAGAAGTGATGATGCGGCTCCGGGATACCGGTTTATCCTCAAAGGTGAACGCCTCATAGGCCACGCTCTCGGCCTGGAAACAGCGCGCAATCTTCGAGGCCAACAGCTCGGCCTTCACGTCGCGTTCATCGCCATTCTTCAGGAGATAGAAGGTTCCGTTCTCACGGATCCAAGCCTTCGGCGCAACACCCTGGGTTCCGATATCCCCGGCCGCGTCGTTCGGCTTCAGCAACTCCGCGTTCTGAACGGTAAGCGACCGGCCGTTCAGACTGACGTCGGCGAAGGCGCCGGACAAGGAATGCTGGAACAAGCTGAGGTCGCCGAAGTTGACATTCTCCCGATTGAACTTGATCCAATACACGTCGGTCAGGCTCAGTCCGTGATAGGAAATTGCAATAGTAGCGCGGTCGCGATCCGTTACGGCCTGCTTTGCCCCGATGCTGTTCAGGATTTCCTTGGCGAATCTGCGATCCAGGGTCAGGACGCGGGAAGAACACCAATAATAAAAATTATTCAGATTGTTGAGCCGCGTATCCAGATCATTTGCCGTCTCGAAATAGAGATTGTAGGGCATGAAGGACGGCGCGTAGATCGTGCAGGTGCCGTCCTCGCGGATGGCAGCGACCTTGCGGTCCTTGTGCATGATCGTAAACCGCTCCCAGCCTTTGGCCAGGACGGCATGATTCACAGCAATGCTCATATCAGCAACTCCTCCCATTCCGTATTTCTCATGGGTACGTTAATCTTCAAGCGCCAGCATATTGATCTTTCCGCTGTGCGCAGTGCAGGCGTCCAGCGCGGTCTCATAAAAGTCTATCATCGCTGGGATGATTTGTCGATAATAGGCTGTGTTCTGCGCCGCCTAGGCGAAATCATAATTGCGGATGAGGGCCAACCCTGGGTCATAGCCCGTCAGCTGCAGGGCCGTTCCGTAGGTCCCGTTGCTCTTGTGATGCCGGACCGGCAGGCCCTCGTCGATCGTGATCATTTCCTCGTAGAGATCTTCGTGGTTTCCCCGAATGAGAATCACGTCGTCCTTCTCCATGAGCTCCAGAACAAACTGCTGCATCTCCACGGCTTCCTGCCCGCGGTCGAAGATATCGCCCAGGATGATCAGCTTGTGCGGTTCGGGATCGATGAAATACCCCACCTCATCCAGCGCCTTATGAAATTCTGTGTAAAAGCCGTGAATATCGGCGGTGGTGTAGTATTTCATAAGCGGTATCTCCAATTACGCTTGTTTATGCTCGAAATGTTGAAAGCGTATGATACTCAGGAAACAAAAAACGAGGAATTATTATCTACCGCAGAACACTATTGCAATTGGCTTATGGAAAAAGAGGATAGTCCAAGCGATATGATGACCTTAAATCATCTGCAGATAGAAAAGCGAAAACGGACGTTAAATGAAGAGGATATCTTATATTTACAAAAGCTACGTAACCCTGATCATGATTTGATGACCAGGTGTGCTGCAAATCTTTTGCTAGGAAAAAATGAGTCTGCACAAGACTGCTTTGATGAGATGGATGAGGAGCTGCAAGAATTGTTCATCGCTTACCCTATCTGCTCGTTTGGAAATCTTGAACTGAAAATGCCAATTGACGATGAGTTGGAGGGAACTACCCATGCCGACGCTTGAATGGATCGGAAAAGATAAAGTCATCAATCATCATCTGGATGTTCCGTACCGGGTGCTGGAGCGGAAGTACAGCTATGATGAGGC
>CACYYN010000028.1 GCA_902778665.1 Oscillospiraceae bacterium
GACAAATATACACACGCTGCTTTCCGGCAATGTGGTTGAGTGGGCGCCGTGCTGACAAACAGGAAGCGGAAACGCAGCTATTAAAAACCGTTCCAATGACGGAGAAGGTATTGCATTCCGGAAGAATATTCTGTAGAATAATAGAAAGACAAAGAGCGAAATCAGCCCGAAGCGCGCTATCGGAGAAAACCGCTGCAGACTGCCGCGTTCGCAGACGAACGGAGCAAACGGATACGAATGCTCCCAACTACAGCAACAACTATAACAACAACTACAACTACATCTACAACTGCAACGAGGGGGATGTTGAGGCGTTTTGCAGCATTTGCTGCAGAACGAAGATGACCGATCCAAACTATTTTTGCGTAAAGCTCCGCCCAAGGCGGCCTTTACGCCAGCAGTATAGAAAGAAAACAGAGGGGAAAATGCTAAAAATCAATCAGATGACAGTCACAGACGGTACGGGTGCAGCACTGGTTTCTGACAGTGTGAAGGAATACATTGTGGAAGTGAATTATTCTTATCAGGATAAACCTTATCGCGTATCGATATACAAAGGGGAACTGCTGGAGAGCTATGACGAGCTGCAATACAGCATGCGTTCTCGTTTTGCGGAAATCTTTATCTGCCTGCGAAGAGGGATCAGCACCTGCAACAGTTTTTTCGGCACCGGCATTCTTCAGAAAATTGCAAGCTCCATCACCTTTGAGGAAGAGGGCAGTAAGTATACAGCCGTCAATCACTTCCTGTATCAGGGAGAGGAATATTTAGCGACCGTTGTGAAAGATTATTCTTCCGAAATTCCGGTCTATACGTATACCGTTTCCGGCATCAATCTGGAGAATATTGAAGCCTATCCGGCGCTGTACCACGCCCTGGATTCGGAATTCTATCCGGTCCTTGCAGATCTGGACCGTGATCTCGAGAAGTACATGGAAGGCAAAACAGACAGGGGAGGGCAGCAGGCATGAGCAGGAAGAAGGAATATCCGGGTTATCTGCTATATTTTGACCAGATGCAGGGCCTCGTGGAATCCTGTACCGATGAGGAACTGGGGATGATCCATCGGGCGATCTTCTACTATGCACAGGACAGGAAAGAGCCCGAGGAACTCCCGAAGGAATTCCGCATGGTCTGGCCTGCCATCCGGCGAAAACTCGATGAGGACCGGGATGCCTATGAGGAAAAATGTCGGTCAGCCGCATACAGTGCCACGGTGAAAGCGGCAAAGGCAAAGGGCCAGCCGGCACCGGACAGAACGCTTTTTGATGCCATGTATAACAGAGGAGCCGGCTTCACCACGAGAAAGCTAAAGGAGCAGGAGTTTGAGCAGATGAGAGAAGAAAAACTTGCCATGCTGGAGAACATGCCAAAGTCCGGCCGGGGTTGAGCTGAAACAGAATATGCCTGCCCGATATGCTCTGCCTGCCCTCGGTGCCCTGTCCTTCAGAATGCTCTGCGAAACTATTTCAAATTAAATTCCCAGTTTCCCACTTTCCCTCTGTACGGAGAGGGAAAGTGTTTTTTCTTTCATAGGACAGAGGGAGGTTTCCTGTCGCCCGTAAAGGGAATGGGGATTACGTCGTGTTTCCCGACGGCATCCTATCTGAGCCTTATGATTCAATACGGAAAATAAGGGGCTGGAAAATTTGGACCATGTAACTGGAAGCCCAGGCAAAATGCCAAAGGCTGAAGTATTGTTTTGTCAGTTCAGGTTTTTCCTGCGGCAGGACAGTAAAACAAATGCCTCCCGGGGTTTACAATCTGGGCGAGACTAAGACATCATATGCTTCTATTAATTCATCCGCTTCAAATTGAATTCTGATAAAAATTTATATTGACATTTTTGTCCAAATAGGTATACTAAGATAGTATTAAAATATCCGCTTCTCATTTATTTCACGCAAAAAATTGAAGGACTATTCTTATGCGAAGTATAGATACCATCTGCTCGGTGTTTGACGCCTATGGAGGCATGATGCGCACCGGAGATCTAAGCCATGAAAAAATCTATTACGCTGACATCCAGTGGCTGATCCGTCAGGGATATATAGAAAAAGTACGGACCGGTTATTACCAGTGGGTTAAAAATACCAATCCCAGCGAACTACGTACGGTCGCCCGCCTCTTCCCCGATGGGATCCTGTGTATGGATACGGCGCTCCGGCATTACGGGTACAGCGACCGAACGCCGGCGGAATGGCACATTGCGGTAAGCAAGGATTCAAATAAGACCCGTTTCCATATCGACTATCCTTTTGTGAAGCCCTACTTTGTGGAGCCTGATCTCCTTGAACTCGGCCTTACCTCATGCGAGATGGACGGGATAACTGTCCGCATTGTGGATAAAGAACGGGCAATCTGCGATTGTCTCCGATATCGCAACAAGATGGATCGGGAGATTTTCAATAAGGCCATCCAAAGCTATATCTCCGATCAGGAGAAAAGCATTCCGACCTTGATAGCCTATGCGAAACCGTTTCGCGTGGTCAAGCCGGTTCGAGATCTCATAGGAGTGTGGTTGTAATGCCAGATCAAGCAGCATCTGTACTCACAAGACTGAAAAACAAGGCAAAGACCATTGGTATCAGCTACCAGCAATGCCTGCAACTCTTCTTCCAGGAGGAGTTTCTGCGCAAGCTGGCCTCCTCTCCGTATAAAAACAATTTCATTCTCAAAGGCGGGTTATTCATCTATACGCTGACCAACTTTGAGAGCCGTGCAACGGTAGATGTGGATTTCCTGCTGCGCGGACTGAGCAACGACATGTCTCGCATGGATGAGATCATCGCCGAAATCTTGGCCGTGCCCACCGGGAATGATTTTATCCGCTTCGAGGCAAAGCCCACGGCGCCGATCGCTATGCAGCGGAAGTATCACGGGATCAGCACCCAAATCACTGGCTACATCAAAAACGTCCGAGTCCCCTTCTCGGTTGACATTGGTGTAGGCGATATCATCGTTCCCGGAACGACTGCACGTACCATGCAGACTCAGCTTGACGGCTTTGATACGCCGGAGATTCTGACCTACTCGCTGGAAAGTACTGTAGCAGAAAAGCTCGATGCCATCCTACAGCGCTTTGAGTTGACCAGCCGCATGAAGGATTTCTATGACATTTATTATCTCTCCCGGAACTTTGACTTTGAGGGAGAAAAGCTGAAAACCGCGCTGCAGAAAACGCTACATAACCGCGGCACACTCTATGGAGAAGATAGTTTTGCCCGCATCCTCGCTCTTGTGGAGGACGAGAACATGAATGTAAAATGGCGGCATTTCCTGCGGTCGCTTGGCAGCATGGAGCCGTGTTTTCCCGATGTGATGGACGCCATCGACGCATTTTTGCATTTGGTGTGGGATGCCATGATCCGAGAGAAGCCGTTGCCGAAAACATGGCACGCGGCCGAAACGCACTGGATGTAAGAAACAGGAGATAGGAATATGTGCTACAGAAGAATTATCCTTTTTTCCTGCCATTTTCAGAATGATCTCATAGATTGCATCGGTGTATCTGCTCTGGACGATCAGCTCACTGCACATTCTGTTCAGTGCCGATGAAAAAGTTTGGACTATGTTTGCCGACTGCCGGAATATCCTTGAAATCTCCGACCCGGTATATACTTTCACAGAAGTAATGGATCACATAGACCTGAAGAAATACTTTGCAAAGGAAGGCTACAGAGGAACAGGTCGCCCAAGATGTGATTGCGTAAAAATGTTGAAAGTAATACTGTTTGCTTTCATGGAGGGCGGATATGAATCACTGCGACAGCTGGAAAAGCTATGTAAGTAAAATGTGTTATGCAACGTTTTTGTACTTCTTTTTTATTATAGTTTTGCTGTTAAAAGGTAATGCTCTTTATGAATGCAAGATCCTTTTCCAAAGCCGCCTCATCAGGAATATCAAGCCAATTTTTATCTGACTTGTGAAGCTCCCTCAGATAGTCTGTATTTGTAAACATTAGTTCTATTCTGTTGATAACTGCTTTCATTTCTGACACATTCCTTAGGGTGGGATCGTCAAAAATATATTTCTGAATGCAGTCCTTCAGTTGCTCCATATTTACACGTTCGCTCAGATAGCAGATATCGTAGACATCCTTGTATCTGGTGTTGCGGACTCCGAACCTCACCATGGATTTGAGCTTTTCCGTAATCATCTGCGCCGGAGAGTTTATGAGAAGGCTTACGGTGTCTTCCTGGAAGCCTACGTCAAATGCATATCCATCCTGCTCAATGGAGAGGTCGTTATGTACGCCGAGATCCATTTTCAGGGATATAGTGGTTCCCTCTGTATCCGTGACGGAAATGAAGATACGTTTTCCGTTGTAATCCTGATGATTGAGTTCAATGATTTTTCCGTTAAGCTTTATGCTCAGCCCGTCGATGCAATCCAGCTTTTCCACAAATCTGCGAATGGAATCGTCGGATATGGAATATCTGATAAAATCAAGATCGAGATCCTGAGTAGCACGCCGGGCATTACCGGAAATGCTTCTCATGACAACACCGCCTTTTATCGTGGCATTTTGAGCCATGCCGCTGTCGGCTATGGCCTTCAGTACGATGTCCTGCCCGAGCTTTGACTGGGCTTTCTGCTCACTGTACCCGGACGCCTTGATTTTTTCTATTTCTTCATACAGATTCATTAAAGCACCTCCATCTGTATCATGTTCATTAGTTTTGCGCCGTTTTTGAACATGGCGGAATATTCCTCGACGATTCCGAAGTCCAGCTCGAAAGAAAGCTTGCGGTAATTATTAATGATTTCCTTATAATAGTCCATTGGTATCCGGGTCCTAAACCTCATAAGCTCGATCAACATACGCTCCCTATCATATACGCGGATGCTGGAATTGTTGTACTGTATTTCTGTGATACCGGCATCAAATATTTCGTCTGTCTGAAAGGACTGTATGACACGAGGATCCTTTATCCTTGTATCTGATCTTTTGGTCGCAAGGTAATAATGATCGGAGATCACATCGGTCAGGGAATGGTAGTAAAAAGCACTTTTCCAGGTGCACACCGTTCTAGGGTATTTCCGCATGATCACATCTATTTCAGAAGCATTCCGTTTGGTAGAATATATTCCCCTTTCCTTCATGAAAAGAGCCCCGCTTCCGATTTCTTTTTTTATTTGATAGTCACTTCCGTATTTATCCAGACATTCCTGATACGTCAAAAGCATGGAATCACCCTCCTTATTGAAGTGATCATTCACACAGATGGCAGTTCGTGTGTATAATCGCTTTAATTATAGCACCGATTCGAGAAAAATCAAGAGAATATTAAAGTAAACATACACACGACAATTATACTGTGTGTATGTTTACTGAAAACGAGCCTTTCACATCCGCGAGAGGCTGATTTTTTGGTGGTGCGCCCGGCGGCGCACGTTCTAAAGGGTGAAAGTCCCAGATCTGCCGACAGCGGGAAGGATGCAGTCAAGGTCAAGGACTTCATCGTGAGACGGGGGCGGTTTTCTGCCGTCCGCAAAGGGAAAGGGGATGACGTCGTGTTTCCCGATGGCATCCGCTTCAGATGTCTCAGTTGCATTTTGTGAAAAAACCGTCCCGGTTTCTGAGGCATTTAAAGGACTTACCGGGCCCGCCTGGGTAGACACTATGTTTTTCTACAGACAGAAGCTCATATATGCAGGAAGATAGATAATGCCGTTTGCTTCCTGATAGCTTTTTGGGTGAATGACATACGCGTTTTTAATTCTTTTCCTTCCATACCGGTTAAGAAAAGCAGAAAGAGAAGTGGTGGTGTAATTTTTGGAGGATTTCACTTCAATTGCATTAAGCTTTCCGCTGATTTTTGAACCCTCGGAGATGAGAAAATCGATTTCCATGTCGTTGCGATGCAACGTTTCATTATAGTGGTTATAGTAGTAAAGCTTGTGCCCGCCGGCAGTGAGGCACTGTGCTACAGCATTTTCAAAAAACATCCCTTTATTGACTGACAGACGATTTTTAAGGATCTTGAGATACAGATTTTCTTCCGCAAGCTGGGATTCATCGAAGGTGTGGCTTATGAGAAGACCTGTGTCACATAGATAGCACTTGATGTAGGTTCTGTCTTCGTTCAATGACAATCCGACGTTGGGATCTGTAGAATTGAAACATTCGTTAACTATCATAGAATCTGAGAGCCAGAAAAAAGTTTCTTCATAATCAATGCCTTCTCCGCCTTCAATGCTTTTAAGCCTGACTCTTTTTTCGTGCTGAGATAGAAAGGCCGGTATCTGATCAAATACAGAAAGAACTTTTGTCCTGTAGGAGGAAGCAATTTTTCCTATATCATTTCTATAGGTCACAAGAATATCCCGTTTCTCAACATCCGCAGCATGGAAGCTTTTTCCGCTTTCAAGATATTTGCTGACTGCCTTCGGCATACCGCCGACAAGCATATACTCCCGGAACAGAAGTCCGGCCTTGTTATGCATATGCTCATCCGGCGGGATGTGTTTTTCAAAGCACATCCGGATATAACGAAGCAGCTGGCTTTCTCCTTTTACCGTCAAAACGCAGAGTATAAAAATCAAATATAACCGATAAAACGCAAGGTAAATGAAAAGAAATGGTATTTTGGCTCTTTGAAAAAGATGCCGTCGGGTTTCACGACGCCATCCTGCTGTGTTAAGAAAAAAAGATAGGTCGTGAACGGAATCGACCAACTCCGGAGCATGCCATATGATATAATATATCATGGAAAGATCGGCAGAATCTGCGGACCCGGGTTGCAATGCCCTGCGGTATCTGATAAAATCTGTTGACAGTTCTAAACAGTTAGAGTATACTATCTATAGTTAGAAATAACTAATTCGATTTCAGGAGGTTTTCATGAAAAAGTTTTTAGCGGTTTTACTCTCTGCCATGATGCTTTTTACGCTCGGCGCTTTCGCCGGGGCGGAAGAGACTGCTGAGGTGGCTGAAACACCGAAAACAGAAGAAAATGCTGAAGTGACAGAAAGTGCTGCAGCGTCTGAAACGCCGGAGGCACCGGTCATCCCGTCATCGGCGGATGGTCCCGTTGAGATTTCCACCGCGGAGGAGCTGAAAGGCATGCTGTATAATCTCAGCGCTGACTATGTGCTGACGGCGGATGTGGATCTCGCCGGGGAGGAGTGGACACCTGCCGGTATTTTTATGCCTGCAAGCATGGAGCCTGAGGAGCAGGAGATTCCTTCCACCGGTTATGCCTTTACCGGAACCTTTGACGGCAACGGCCACACAATTTCCAATCTTCGCATCAATCAGCCCGAGGGATTTGGCGTAGGGCTTTTCGGCTGCATCGCCAACACAAAAGTGGGCAACTTCACACTGGAAAACCCAATCGTTGACGGCACTGCCATGGCAGCAGGCGCGGTAGGCTATGCCTACAATTCCACCGTCTATGATGTGAAGATTGTCGGCGGCAAGGTAACGGCCCATCCGTCTGAGCTGAGCGCAGAGGGGATGTACGGCGGAGTCGTCGGCGCAGGGATGAACAGCCTGATCACCGGCTGCAGCGCTGACGCGGAAATTATTATTCCGGACGGTTCGGCAAATGCGGGCATTGTCGGCGGCGGGCTGGAGGGAACCTCCGTGGTTGACTGCACGGCAACAGGTTCCGTTACGGCAGGGGCTGACTGCTACGGCATCGGCGGCGTTTCGGGCTGCGGCTTCGGAGCGGAGGAATTCACCAACTGCAAGGCAGTGGATGTAACCCTCTCCGTTGGGGAAAACTCCTTCTGGATTGGCTCTGTTACCGGGTATGCCGGCGGATATGAGCTGCCTGAAGCAGGGGTTCCGGTCACTGTGTTTACCGGCTGCACGGCTGAGAATGTGACGATCATCCGCCTTGCCGGCAGGGATGAGCTGGTGGGAGGTGCCTTCTACAACGAGATGGCCGCAGAGACCTACGGCGCCCCTTATGATGAACCGACAGTATTTGTGATTCAGGATGATGCACCGGCCGCAGAGGAGCCCGCAGAGGGCGCTGCCTGAGTTTAGCTGATGCGCCGATGAAGGAGCGGACAGACTCCAGCTGCATCGTTCCTTCCCGGCGGCCCATCTGATATACCCGCTCCAGCTCGTCGGGATTGTTCTCTGTCCTGCCGATGCCGAGCGCCTCAGGGGGGCGGATTACCAGAGATTGGCCGGAGGATTCCCTCCGGCCAATTTCCTTCATCTGGCGGTGATAGCACATCTTTTATTCAGGCTCGTTTGATCCGCTTTCTGCCCGGGGTGATTGCCCTTGCCGGACAGATAAGCACACACAGATGACAGCCCACACACCTTTTCCCGTCTAAAACGGGCTTGCGGTCCTTACCGAGGTGAATTGCCTGATGCCCGCCGTCTGCGCAAGAGATTGCGCAGCGTCCGCATCCGATGCATTTTTCCCGGTGAAACATCGGGAAGACGATGGTGTCCCGTTCCAGCACGTCGGTGGTCTCACTGATGGAATCAAGACCTATTCCCCGGGCTTCCTCCAGACAGGAGAAGCCTTTTTCCGCCAGATACAGATTTAATCCCGCCTTCAGGTCGTCGATAATGCGGTAGCCGTACTGCATCACCGCTGTTGTGACCTGAATGCTGCCGGCGCCCAGCAGGATATACTCAAGTGCGTCACGCCATGTCTCAACACCGCCCATCGCGCTCAGGTGCATGCCGACGAGTTCCGGATTCTGCCCGAGCTCTGTGATAAAGCGCAGAGCGATGGGCTTTACGGCGTTTCCGCTGTATCCGCCGACCGCCGACATGCCATGTACGGCCGGTGCCGAGACGTATGTATGGGCATTCACGGCAATAATGCTCTTGATGGTGTTGATGGCAGCAATTCCGTCCGCTCCGCCCCGCTTTGCAGCCTCAGCCGCGGGGCTCATTTTTGCCACATTCGGTGTGAGTTTGGCAAGGATGGGGATCGATGCACCGCGCCGCGCGGCAGCAGTAAACCGTTCCACCAGTTCCGGCACCTGGCCGATGTCAGAGCCTAGGCCGCTGTCTGCCATGTTCGGGCATGAAAAGTTCAGTTCAATCGCATCCGCACCGTTTCTTTCGCACTGGCGTGCCAGATCCTCCCACTCTGCATCATTCTGCCCCATGATGGAGGCCAGGATGAACTTGGTGGGATAATCGGCCTTCAGCCGGCGGAAAATCTCCATGTTCTCTGCCACACTGTGATCGGAGAGCTGCTCAATATTCTTAAATCCGATAATGCTGCCGTTATCACCGGCAAGGGCGGAAAAACGCGGGGATGCCTCGTGAATCTCAAAGTTGCAGATTGTCTTGAACGACACACCTGCCCAGCCTGCCTCAAAAGCACGGGCGCACATATCATAGGTGCTGCCGACCACGGAGGAAGAGAGCAGAAAAGGGTTTTCCAGCGGCACACCGCACATCTCTGCGCGGAGCCGGTCTTCATTTTCCGGGAGAGTTACTTCCAGCTCCGGCTTTACCTCATCATGAAGCCGCGTCATCAGGGTGCGGACAGGCACCTCGCCGGACCGTACACACGCAGCCTCACAGGGTGCGGGGCATTCTGCGCAGGGATTCTCAAACGGAAAGCGGGAAGCCGCGGCATGCTCATCGTCAAACCAGATGCTGCGGAGCATCGAGGCAGGGTCAAGGCGCTTGCACGCAGTGCTGCACGGAGCATCGGCACAGAGCACGCACCTTAGCATGTCTGCACGGTAGAGCTTCTTTTCAAACATACAGATCCTCCTTTTTTAGTTTTATTGTTTCATCTCTGCCATTGCCATCATTATAACGGTATACTAAAGAAGATTTCAAGTGGTATTTCCTGATTGAATTATTTTTCTTTTCTTCCGCAGACCAATCTGATAATAGTTAGGCACAGCTTCAGCCTGCGAAGGAGAATGACGTCGTGTTTCCCGACGTCATCCCCTGAAGCAACGGGAGCCTTGACAAAGAATCAGTCCCGTGGTATATTCCGGCAGACAAAAGAAATCCTGGAGACATACTTTATGAGCAAAAAAAGAGAACACTGGGGAGACCGGCCGGACGGCGTGCTGCTGCGTGATCTGGATTCCCTGCACTTTATCACGGGCATCATCTACCCCAACCGGTGTGACAACGAGGCCTATATCAGCGAAAGGATTGACCTCACCAATATCAACGCCTTTCTGGAGAAGAAGAATGCCGCCAACCCGGAATATCACTATAATCTCTTTCAGCTGATTGTGACGGCGCTGGTGAAGGCCATCACCCTGCGCCCGAAGATGAACCGCTTTATCGTCAACAGCAACTTCTACCAGCGCAAAGAGGTCTCTGCCTCCTTCGTTGTGAAGAAGCTCTTCGCCGATAACGGTGCCGAGGCCCTGGCCTTTCTTCACACGAAGGAGACGGACACCCTCGACACCATCCATCAGTACATCTATGAGCAGGTGAGTGAGTGCCGCTCAGAGAAGGTTGACAGCTCCACCGGCGCCATGGACATCCTCAACAAGCTGCCGCGCTGGCTTTCCAAATCAGCGGTGAAGTTTATCATGTGGCTGGATAAGCACGGGCGGGTACCATATGATATGATTGCAACGGACCCGTACTATTCTTCTGTGGTTATCTCCAACCTGGGCTCGATTAAGATGAAGAGCGGCTACCACCATCTGACCAACTGGGGCACCTGCTCCATCATCTGCCTCATCGGCGAGGTGAAGGACAGGCCCGTCTTCCTCGGCGACAACAAGTATGAACTGCGGCCTACGGTGGATATCGGCCTCACCATTGATGAGCGCCTGGCAGACGGTTATTATTACTCCAAAACCCTCCGCCTGATCCGGAAGCTTCTGGAAAACCCGGAGCTTCTGGAGCTGCCCCTGAACGAAAAAATAGAATACTGACCTTCATCTGCTACAGCAAAAATGCTGCTTCAGGCAGAAAGATAACCGGCTCTCCCGTGAATAACGGGAGAGCCGGCTGACTTGTAAGGAATGTACGAGTGGATGGAGCTGCAAAGAGGGAGTCTCTATCCGCTGCAGCATAGAGGAATTACTGCAGAATGGCGCCCTTGTCTGCGGAGCTGACCAGCTTGGCGTATCTCGCCAGATAGCCGGTTTTCACCTTCGGCTCGGGGCAGACCCATTTTGCCCGGCGTTCGGCCAGCACCTCGTCAGAGACTTTCAGTTCGATGCAGCAGTTGGGGATGTCGATGGCGATCATATCGCCCTCTTCCACCAGGGCGATGGTCCCGCCGGCTGCAGCTTCCGGGCTGACATGGCCGATGGATGCGCCGCGTGTTGCGCCGGAGAAGCGGCCGTCAGTGATCAGCGCCACACTGGACCCTAAGCCCATGCCGACGATGGCGGAGGTGGGGTTGAGCATTTCACGCATGCCGGGGCCGCCTTTGGGACCCTCATACCGGATGACCACCACATCGCCGGCGTTGATCTTCTTACCGTAGATGGCGGCAATGGCTTCCTCTTCCGAGTCGAACACTCTGGCCGGGCCTTCGTGTACCATCATTTCCTGTGCCACGGCAGACTGCTTGACAACGCAGCCGTCTTTGGCCAGATTCCCACGCAGCACGGCGATGCCTCCGGTTGCGGAATAGGGATTGTCGATGGGGCGGATGATCTCCTCATCGAGATTTCTGGCTCCCTGCAGGTTTTCCTCCATGGTTTTGCCTGTCACAGTCATCACGCTGAGATCCAGCAGATCCTTTTTCGTGAGCTCCTTCATCACGGCATAAACGCCGCCTGCCTGCTCCAGATCCTCCATGAAGGTGTCACCGGCCGGCGCCAGATGGCAGAGGTTCGGGGTAGCAGCGGAGATGGTGTTGGCAGTGGTCAGGTCAATTTCCACACCGGCCTCATGGGCAATGGCGGGCAGGTGCAGCATGGTGTTGGTGCTGCAGCCGAGTGCCATGTCGACGGTTTCCGCATTGTGGAAGGCAGCGGGGGTCATAATGTCACGTGGGCGGATATTCTTCTTTACCAGCTCCATAATCTGCATGCCGGCGTGCTTGGCCAGCCGCAGGCGGGCGGAGTAAGGGGCGGGGATGGTGCCGTTGCCGGGCAGTGCCATGCCGATGGCCTCAGTCAGGCAGTTCATGGAGTTGGCGGTGTACATGCCGGAGCAGGACCCGCAGGAGGGGCAGGCGTTTTCTTCATAGTCACGCACGCCGTCCTCGTCCAGCGTGCCGGCGTGGTAGGCGCCCACTGCCTCGAACATGTGGCTGAGGCAGGTGCGTCTGCCGTCCTTCAGATGGCCGGCCAGCATGGGTCCGCCGGAGACGAAAATGGTTGGGATGTTCAGGCGGGCAGCTGCCATCAGCAGACCGGGCACGTTTTTGTCGCAGTTGGGGATCATGACAAGCCCGTCAAACTGGTGGGCAATGGCCATGGCTTCGGTGGAATCGGCGATCAGGTCACGGGTGACAAGGGAGTATTTCATGCCGATGTGCCCCATGGCAATGCCGTCACACACTGCGATGGCCGGGAAGACCACCGGGGTCCCGCCGGCTGCAGAGACGCCTGCCTTGACCGCATCGGCGATCTTGTCCAGATTCATGTGGCCCGGGATGATCTCGTTCCAGGAGCTCACCACGCCGATAATCGGGCGGCGGATCTCCTCGTCGGTGAAACCGAGAGCATAGAGCAGGCTGCGGTTCGGGGCGCGTTCAACGCCTTTTTTGATGAAATCGGATTGCATGGAAAGGTTCCTTTCTTTTGTGATGATAGATTGGAAAAGCAGGGGGTTAGCCCCGGCCTTACAGAATCGGGATCAGAAGGGGAACAAACACGATCATCAGGAAGACAATGATCAGACCGATCAGATAGGGCACAACGGCCTTTGCGATTTTCTCAATCGGCAGGCCGGTAATCCCTGTCGCCACAAACAGGTTGATGGCGACCGGAGGCGTGATCATGCCGATGGCAATGCCGACGACAAACAGAATGCCGAAGTGCAGCGTGGAAACGCCCAGCGCCCGCACCAGCGGCAGAAACACCGGCGTGAGGATGATGATGGCGGAGGAGGTCTCCATAAAGACGCCGGCGATCAGGATGATGACGGAGATCAGCATCATGATGATATACTTGTTCTGGGAGATGGAGAGCACGGCGTTGGCGATCGACTCCGGAATCTTCCAGTTTGCCAGCACCCAGCCGAAGGGGCCGGAGCAGGCGATGATAATCATGATGACGGCACTGGTGCGTGCAGAACCTTTCATAATCTCAAAAAGACCCTTGAGCGTCAGATCTCTGTAGATAAAGGCGGAAACCAGCACCGCGTACACCACAGCTACTGCCGCGGCTTCCGACGGGGTGAAATATCCGGAAAAGATTCCGCCCAGAATAATCAGCGGCATCAGGATACCGGGAATTGCTCTGAAAAAGGACCTCGCGATATTGCGGAAGGAAAACCCCGTCCCCTTCGGGTAGTGGTTTTTGTAGGCCTGAACCAGCGCAATGCCGATGAGGGCAATGCCCATCAGCACGCCGGGCAGGAAGCCCGCCTTGAAAAGCCGGTTGACGCTCTCTTCCGCAATGACGGCATAGAGCACCATGGGCACGGAGGGCGGAATCACCACGCCGATGGTACCGGCTGCGGCAATCAGTGCGGCGGCCTCCGCTTCCGGATAGCCGCGGCGCTTCAGTTCGGGAACCAGCGTTCCGCCGACGGCGGCGGTTGTCGCGGCGCCGGAGCCGGAGATAGCGGCAAAGAACATGCCCGCCAGCACCGACACCACCGACAGCCCGCCGCGAAGCACACCCAGCAGAGACTCACAGAATTCCACCAGCAGCTTGGAGATTTTCCCCTTGGAGAGAAGATCTCCCGCGAGGATAAAGAAGGGAACCGCGATCAGGGAGAAGGAATTGCAGGCCTCAAACATACGCTGAATCAGAATCAGCAGTTTTCCCTGACCAAGGCCGGAGAGCACCGTGACCCCTGCAGCGGTACAGATGGAGAAGGCGACCGGAACACCGAGCACCAGAAGCAGAATAAAGACACCAAACAGAATAAGACCCATTTACGCTTGCCTCCTTCCGGTGATTTCCTCCAGCGTCATCACAAAGGCGTGATACATGCATACGCCGAGGCCGATGGGCAGGCACATATAGATATATTTCATCTTGATCGGCAGTGCCGCCGCAGTGCGCACCTGCTTGTTGCAATACATGATGCCGTAATAGAGCAGCGCGGCAAAGAGGCAGAAGCAGATGATATGCACCATGATACGCAGCACTCGCTGCGCCTTCTCCGGGAAGAGCCCCTGCACCGCCGTGATGGCGATGTTGCCGCTGCGTCTGTAGACGCAGGAAGCACCGATAAAGGTAGACCAGATCAGAAGAAACCGTGTGACTTCTTCCGACCAGGAAAGAGCGGTGAACCAGATGCGGCAGATAATTTGAGCTGTGGTGATAATCACCATTGCTCCGATCATGATCACAATCAGAAATCCGCAGATTTTATCCAGTACATCGCCGATTTTTTGAAGAACTTTCATGAATCGTTCAACTCCTGTTATGCAGGCAGCAGGGCATTGAGAAGCTGCCTGAGAGGCATATCTCAATGCCCTGCCGCTATGGTTCAGAAAGGGTTCGTCAGCAGAAAAATGTTATGCCAGTTCAGCCTGAATACGGGCAATGTAGTCGGCATACTGGGGGTACGCATCATACACAACCTGAACAGCCTCGCGGAAGGAATTGACATCGGGGTTCTCGATTACTTCAATGCCGTTGTCCTTGATTTCCTGCAGCTGGCCGGCTTCCTTCTCGGCAACCCATGCGCGTTCATACTCGGCTGCTTCCTGAGCGGCGTTGACGAAAATCTCCTGCGTTGCCTCATCCAGGCTGTTGAAGAGGTCAAGGCTCATGGTGATGATAGCAGTGGAGTAGGAGTGGCGGTCCAGCACGCAGTATTTCTGATTGTATTCCCACATTTTGTAGGACCAGATAACATTGATGGGGTTCTCCTGGCCTTCCACGGTTCCCTGCTGGAGAGCGGTCAGCGTATCCTGCCAGTTCATGGGCACGGCATTGACGCCCAGTGCCTTGAAGGTGGCGGTGTAGATTTCATTTTCCATCACACGCAGCTTCAGCCCGGCAACGTCGGCAGCGTTTGCAACCGGCTTTACAGAGTTGGTGATATTGCGGAAGCCGCGCTCTGCGTAGGCAAGGCCCTTCAGGTTGGCATCTTCCAGCGTGTCAAGGAGCTCTTTACCGATGTCACCGTCAAGAATCTTGTAGGCTTCTTCGTTGCTCGCAAAGAGGAAGGGCATATCCAGCACGCCCATCATAGCGGAGTAGTTGACAAACGGGCCGGCGGTGATGATGCCCATGTCCAGCATCCCCATGCTCATTTGCTCCAGCATGTCGGCTTCGCCGCCCAAGGTGCCGTTGGGATAGATCTCAATAACATATTCGCCGTTGGTGCGCTCTTTGACCAGCTCGGCAAACTTTTCCGCAGCGACCTGGAAAGAGTCCTGCTCGTTAACGGTGGTGCCGAACTGGAGGGTCGTCTCGGCGCTGGCGCTGACAGCTGCGATGGAGCAGACCATCATGACGGCCAGCATCATGGCAAAGAGTTTGGTCAGTTTTTTCATGTTGTTTCTCCTTTTACAGAAATATTGTTATTTTCAAAGCCTGTCAGGCAATTGAAACGGGATAATGGTGCGGGAAACAGTTTGAAGAATAGGAGATGACGCCTGATAGAAACCTGCCGTGACTAAAATGAATTCTATAACAGCCTGCCCGCAATGTCAACAGAATTTGCCGGGAAGATAACAAATACGTACCGGGAAGAAAACAGATGCATACAACCGGTGTGAGGAGCGGAAGAAGCAAAATGCGCTCAGATCCGCTCCAGAATGGCCTGCGTCATCTCCGAGCAGGAGAGCACCTCCTGCCCGGGGCCGGCGATGTCATTGGTCCGGCAGCCGTCCCGCAGGGCTTTGTCAATGGCGGCATCAATGCAGTCCGCCTCCTGCTGCAGGCTGAAGGAATAGCGCAGCATCATCCCGGCGGAGAGAATGGTGGCGATGGGGTTGCAGCGCCCCGTGCCGGCGTATTTTGGGGCGGAGCCGTGGATGGGTTCATAGAGACCTCTTGTGCCGTCACCCAGAGAGGCGGAGGGCAGCATGCCGATGGATCCGGTGATCTGGCTTGCCTCGTCGGAGAGAATATCCCCGAACATATTGGTGGTCACCATCACATCAAACTGGGAGGGGTTGCGTACCAGCTGCTGGGCGGCATTGTCCACCAGCATATCCTCCACGGTGACGCCCTCGTATTCCTCTGCTATCCGATGGACCACCTCACGCCAGAGCCGGGAGGTCTCCAGCACGTTCGCCTTGTCCACGCTGACCACTCTGCCGGAACGCTTCTGCGCGGCGGACATGGCAACACGTGCAATGCGCTCAATCTCCATGACGGAGTATGCCTCCGTGTCATAGGCTTCCGGGCCGAGAGGGCCGTTCCGCCTGCCGCGCTCGCCGAAGTAGATGCCGCCGGTCAGCTCCCGGACGATCAGCAGGTCAAATCCGTTTTTCACCGTGTCCGGGTGGAGAAGGCACTTGCCGATGAGGGAGGGATAGAGCTTGGCAGGACGGAGATTGGTGTAAAGCCCCATGGCCTTCCGGATGCCGAGAAGGCCCTTTTCCGGGCGGATATCAGCCGGAAGATTGTCCCATTTCGGTCCGCCGACAGCACCCAGCAGAACGGAATCTGCAGCCAGACACCCGTCCAGTGTCTCCTGCGGCAGGGGGACGCCCGTCTCATCAATGGCAATACCGCCCAACAGATATTCGCTGAAGCGGAACGTATGCCCGTATTTCTCAGCAACCTTCTGCAGAACCTGAACGGCACTGTCAACGATTTCGGGCCCGATGCCATCTCCCTTGAGAAGCGCAATGGAAAGGTTCATACCTGTCCCTCCTTGTTCGCATTCTGCTTGTCTTTCAGATAGGACAGCAGGCCGCCGTGTGAGATGATGTTTTTAATAAAGGGCGGGAAGGCGACCGCCTGAAACTCCGCCCCGGTGGTCTCGTCTGTGATTTTTCCGGTGTCATAGTCTACTGACACCATGTCTCCGGGCTGAATTGCCTCGGCGGCTTCCGGGCACTCCAGAATGGGGAAGCCGATGTTGATGGAATTGCGGTAAAAGATGCGGGCAAAGCTTGCCGCTATCACACAGGAGATGCCGCTTGCCTGAATGGCGATGGGGGCGTGCTCTCTGGATGATCCGCAGCCGAAGTTCCATCCCCCGATCATGATGTCACCCTGATGAGGCTGTCCGGCAAAATCCGGGTCAATATCCTCCATGCAGTGCTTTGCCAGCTCTGTGGGGGAAGGAGCATTGAGGTAACGGGCGGGGATGATAACATCGGTGTCAATATTGTTGCCGTATTTCAAAGCTTTTCCGGTAACCATGATTTGTCCCTCCTTAAAGATCTTCCGGCGAAGCAAGGCAGCCTTTTACGGCGCTTGCTGCGGCAATGGCAGGAGAGGCGAGAATCACTTCACTCTCCGTGTGGCCCATTCTGCCGACGAAGTTCCGGTTCGTGGTGGAAACCGCTCGCTCGCCCTCGGCGAGGCACCCCATATGCCCGCCCAGGCACGGCCCGCAGGTGGGCACAGAGAACACACACCCGGCCTCGAGGAAGGTTTCAGTCAGGCCCTCCTTCAGGCACTGCATGCTGACATCCTGCGTGGCGGGGATCACAATACAGCGAATTCCCGGGGCAACCTTTCTGCCCTTGAGCAGGGAAGCGGCACACCGCAGGTCTGAAATGCGGCCGTTGGTGCAGGAGCCGATCACCACCTGGTCAATCGGCATGCCCTTCACCTCGTCAATGGTGCGCGTGTTGGAGGGGAGATGCGGCAGGGAGACCGTGGGCTTCAGCTCACTAAGGTCAATTGTGACAACGGATGTGTACTGCGCGTCGGAGTCCGCTTCATAGACAGTCCAGGGCCGGTTTACTCGTTTTGAAATATATTCAACGGTTTTTTCATCCACCGGGAAGATCCCGTTCTTGGCTCCTGCCTCAATTGCCATATTGGCGATGGTGAAGCGGTCGTCCATGCCGAGCTCGGCAACGCCCGGTCCGGTGAATTCCAGTGACTGATAGAGAGCGCCGTCCACCCCGATCTGACCGATCAGATGGAGAATTACATCTTTTCCGGTGATCCATTTTCCGGGCTTGCCGGTTAAAACCACCTGTATGGCGGAAGGCACCTTGAACCAGTTTTCTCCGGAGGCCATCCCGGCTGCCATATCGGTGGAGCCGACGCCGGTGGAAAATGCGCCCAGTGCGCCGTAGGTGCAGGTGTGGCTGTCTGCCCCGATGATCAGCTCACCCGGCGCGGCAAGGCCCTTTTCCGGCAGCAATGCGTGCTCAATGCCGGCCTGACCCACATCATAGAAGTGGGTTATTGCATGTTCTTTTGCAAATTCACGGGCTGTTTTGCACAGCTGTGCCGACTTGATGTCTTTGCAGGGGGTGTAATGGTCCAGGACGATGGCAATTTTGTCTTTATCGAATATGTCGGTGAATCCGGTGTCACGAAAAACCTTTATGGCGACAGGGGTCGTCACGTCATTGCCCAGAACAAGATCCAGCTTCGCCTCAATCAGTTCTCCTGCCTTAACGGAGGGGAGATTGGCGTGGGCGGCCAGAATCTTCTGTGTCATCGTCATACCCATGGGTTATTCCTCCTTTTTGGCTGTGGCGGCGCAAAGTTTGTTGACCGCCGTGATGTATGCAATAATGCTGGCCTCCATCACGTCGGTGGAAAGCCCCTTCCCGGTGTAGGACCGGCCGTCTGCGATCAGCTTCACGGTGACATCGCCGAGCGTGTCTTTGCCCTGGGAGACCGAGTGGATGTTATAGATGTCAAAGGTGTGCTCCACCGGCTTGACAATGCTGTCAATGGCGTTGAAGGCGGCGTCAATCGGCCCGTCGCCCAGGCGCACATCCTCAAACTTTTCACCGTCCTTTTCCAGGCTGACGGTGCAGGTTGCAGTGGTGAAGTTGGAGGTGTGAAGGGAGAACCAGTTCAGGCGGTATCCGGTTTCTTCCACGTCCTCATCTGCCCGGATGCGGTGCTCTGCGATAGCCTCCAGATCCGCATCGGTGATATTTTTCTTTTTGTCGCAGAGATCCTTGAACTCGGCAAAGCAGCTGAGAAGCTCCTCTCTTGTGAGGTTGTATCCCAATGCCTTGAGCCGCTCCTCCACCGCATGCTTGCCGGAATGCTTCCCGAGGACAATGTTGTTGGTGTGGATGCCCAGTGCCTCCGGGGTCATAATTTCGTAGGTTTCCTTGTTTGCCAGCACACCATGCTGATGGATGCCGGACTCGTGGGCAAAGGCATTGCGCCCGACGATCGGCTTGTTGAGGGGTGCGGTCTGGCCAATGATGTTGTAGACCGTTCTGCTGGTGCGGGCGATCTGCGTGGCGTCAATGCGCGTGGTGTAGGGATAAATGCCGGGGCGGGTGCGCATTGCCATAACCACCTCTTCCAGTGCGGTGTTGCCTGCCCGCTCACCGAGGCCGTTTACCGTGCACTCAATCTGCCGCGCCCCACCCAGCACACCGGCGAGGGAATTGGCCGTTGCCATGCCCAGATCATTGTGGCAGTGCACGGAGAAGACGGCTTTGTCACTGTCAGGCACCTTTTCCCGCAGGTATGTGATCAGATCCCGCATTTCCGAAGGGGTTGTATAGCCCACCGTGTCGGGAATATTTACGGTGGTGGCTCCTGCGCGGATAGCAGCATCCACAATCTTCACCAGAAAATCCCAGTCGGACCGGGTGGCGTCCTCGGCGGAAAACTCCACATCGCTGCAGTACTTCTTCGCATGAGCGGTCATGGCGAAGGTGGTTTCCAGCACCTGTTCCGGGGTCATCTTCAGTTTGTATTGCATATGCACGGGGCTTGTGGCGAGAAACAGGTGGATCCGCGGAGCGGCAGCGCTTTTTACAGCGTCCCATGCCGTGTCAATATCCAGCTTGCTGGCTCTTGCCAGAGAGGCGACGCTGCAGTCCTTCACGGTTTCCGCGATCGTCTTCACCGATTCAAAATCACCGGGAGAGGAGATGGCGAATCCCGCCTCTATAATGTCCACCTTCATTCTTTCCAGGCACCGCGCTATTTCAATCTTCTCCTTGAGATTCATGGAGCATCCGGGGGATTGTTCACCGTCCCGCAGGGTGGTGTCAAATATGACGAGCTGATCCATCGCTTGTGACGTTTCCTTTCTTCACGATTGAGTTTGTCGGGATGATTGCTTTCTGTCGCATCTGAGCGGGAAAATAAAAACCGTGCGATCCGAAAAGTCAGATCACACGGTGACAGAAACAGGATTGGGACAACCGGATGGTTCCGATTGCGGGTCTTCCGATCCGGAAAGCCCGGGAATTTTTTGCTTCACCCGTATTCAGAACATGACTTTTCGCACTATCTCTCCGCCGGTAAGTCGCAGAGAAATAGCGCCGGTAAGCATCAGAATGTTCTGAACGGCAAGAACCATGAGAAAACCTCATACATAAAAGTTGTGCTGAGTTTAACACACGATAGATGGATTGTCAATTAACAGATTACCCAAATTCAGACTGGTAAAAGAAGCCAAATTTGGGCAGGACACCATCAGAATGCACCGAGATTGCGGAAAAGCACACACCAGAAAAACAATGTGAAGCAGGAGAGAATAGACGTCATCACCACAATATCTCCGGCCAGATCCGCATCGCCCCCCATCTGCTGGCTCATGGTGAAGGAGGAGACGGCAGCGGAGGAGGCAAAAACAGAGATCAGCGCTGCAAACTCCATGCCGCGAAAACCCAACAGATATCCGGCTGTCAGAAAAACGGCAGGATTAATGATCAGTTTGAATACGGTGACGGCGGTGATCTGCTTCGCAAATTTTGCAAGGGTGTCAAAATGGAAGAATGCGCCCAGCAGAAACAGCATGACCGGAGAAGCCGCGCCGGCCATGGAGGTGATTGCTTTTTCTACACTCTCGGGAAAACGGATCTTCAATACTAGACACACCACGCCCGCCGCTGTTGCAAGGATCAGCGGGTTTTTGACAATGCGCAGCAGCACATCCTTCGGCCGCACATTGTCTCCTCCGTAAAGAGAAAGGGCAATCACGGCCAGAATATTAAATTCCGGTATGACCACTGCGCCGAGAATGGCCACGGGAGCAATATCTTCATAAGGGACCAGTACGCTGGCAATAGACATGCCGATCAGGGTGAAATTGGAACGGAAAATACCCTGAATGATAACACCTTTCTGGTTTCTGCGTGTGGCAGTCACTTTTGCGACTGCAAGGCCGAAGAGAAACTCTGCCAGAACCCCCAGCACGGTGTAGAGCATCAGCCTGGGTTTGACGGCTGTGCTCAGGTCGGAAGAGTAAACAGCCTGAAAAACACTCAGCGCAAGAAAAACGTTGAAGACAACTTTGTTAAACCGGCCGACATCCCTGTCGTCCAGCAAATTGCGCACCTTGGCAAGGTATCCAACTGCCATGTAGATGAACAGCGGCAGCACCGCATTCAGGCTGATCTGAAAGCTTTCCATACAATTCTTCTCCTGCTCGTTGGGGCTGGGTTCTGACGAACTTTCCGGCGGGGATCGTCAGGGTTCGCGGCAGCGTGTTTTATGCCTCGCGAGGCTTGTTGACAACGTTTATGGGGTTCCCTTCCAGATAGGAGCGGAGATTACTGACGGAGCAGTCCATAATCCGCACTCTTGCTTCCTTCGGGGCCCAGGAGATATGCGGGGTAATCAGGCAGTTTCTGGCCTTGAGAAGAGGGTTGTCACCCATAATGGGCTCGGAGGAGACAACGTCCAGCCCGGCAGCATAAACTTTGCCGCTGTTCAGCGCATCTGCAAGATCCTGTTCCACCACCAGCTGGCCACGGCTGTTGTTGATGAGAATCACGCCGTCCTTCATCTTGGCAATGGTCTCTTTGTTGATCATTCCCTCCGTTTCCGGGAAGAGAGGGCAGTGCAGCACAACCACGTCGGAGCTGGCAAGCAGGGTGTCGCGGTCAACGTATTCGGCTATGGCGCGGCCTTCTTCCGTCGGGCGGCTGCCGCTTGCCAGAACCGTCATGCCCAGCGCTTTTGCGATTCTGCCTGTGGTTTGACCGATTTTCCCAAAGCCGATAATGCCCATGGTCTTTCCGGCCAGCTCTATGAGCGGATAATCCCAGAAGCACCAGTCGGGGCTTTGTTCCCACCGTCCTTCATGCACTGCCTCGGAGTGGTGTGCAACGTGGTGGCAAATCTCCAGCAGCAGGGCTATGGCAAACTGACCGACAGCGGCCGTGCCATAGGTCGGGACGTTAGAAACCGGAATTCCCTTTTCCCAGGCGTAGGTATAATCCACAATATTATAGCCGGTTGCCAGCACGGAAATATATTTCAGGCTGGGGCATTGGTCTATCACCTCTCTGCGGATCGGGCACTTGTTGGTGAAGACAACCTCAGCGTTACCGATACGCTTCGCAATTTCGGCATTATCGTAGGGGGTGCGGTCATAGACGGTCACATCACCGAACTCCTGCAGCCTTTCCCAGCTGAGATCCCCCGGGTTTTCGGTATATCCGTCCAGAATAACAATTTTCATGGCTGAGCCTCCCAGAATGTGATCAAATTATCTGTTGAAAACAGAAATTAATTTTGCCACGCGGAAAAATGAATGTCAATAATTTTGTGTTTCAGACGAGGATTTTGGGCAGAACTTCTATTGAGGTTTATAGTTTCCTGTATTATAATGCAAAAAGTTTTTTAATTGTCACCGGGAGGGCTGCATCTATGAGCGCAAAAACACTTGCAGAGCGCAAAGAGCTGACTGTGCACCAGTCAGAGCTGCTGATGGCGGCAGTGATCATCGCAAGGAGCACCTCCTTCGTCATCTCAAAGCTGACGGTGGCCGCTATGAGCCCCTTTAATATCCTGGCCGTCCGTTTTCTCTCGGCATTTGTCATTCTGTTGCTCCTGTTCCATAGGCAGATGAAAAGGTGCACGGGAAAGATCTTCCGAAACGGTGTGGTGCTGGGTATTGTCTACACCTTCGTGATGGGGTTTGAAATGACAGGCATCCAGTACGCAGAGACATCTCTGGCGTCTCTGATTGAGAATTCTGCCTTCATTCTGGTTCCGGTTCTGGAAATCCTGTTTCTGCACCAGTTTCCGAAGCGCTCGGTCACAATCGGCATGGTGCTGGCCTTTTGTGGCCTTCTGATTCTGAACTTTTCGCCGGGCGTAAAAATCAATTTCGGCTGTATCTATCTGTTTGCGGCCATGGCGTTTTATGCCCTCGCCATTTTCCTCACCGCAATCTTTGCGAAAGAGGGGGAGCCTCTTCTTGTGGGCATTGTGCAGATCGGCACCATGGGTGTGCTGTCACTGCTTTGCTCCCTTCTGTTTGAAGATTTTCGCGTTCCCTCCTCCGGACGGGAATGGGTGATGATCCTCTTCCTGGCGGTCGTTTGCAGTGTGTTCGGCTTCACCTTGCAGCCGGTCGCGCAGCGCGGGCTTGAAGCTGATCGGGCGGGAATGTTCTCTGTGCTGAATCCGCTTGCCGCTATTATCTGGGGCAATCTGATTCTCAGTGAGCCCATCACCCCGACAAAGATAACAGGCGCTGTTTTTATCGTGGTAGGAATCCTGTTTCCAATCCTGTTTAAAAGATAAATCTGACACTGAAGAGAGGAAGAAAGATGGATTACGCAAAAGAATCACTGAAAAAACACTATGAGTGGAGAGGAAAACTTGAGATTGTGCCCCGTGCACCGGTGGATGACAGGGAGAGTCTGTCTCTTGCCTATACGCCGGGGGTTGCGCAGGCCTGCCTGGAGATTCAGAAGGATGAGAATCTCAGCTATGATCTGACACGCCGGTGGAACACCGTCGCCGTTGTGACGGACGGAACGGCTGTCCTCGGCCTGGGGGATATCGGGCCGGTTGCCGGTATGCCGGTGATGGAGGGAAAATGCGTGCTCTTTAAAGCCTTCGGCGGCGTGGACGCGATTCCGCTGTGCGTGGCATCGAAAGATGTGGATGAAATCGTCAATACGGTAGCCCTGCTGGAGGGTTCCTTCGGCGGCGTGAATCTGGAGGATATTTCCGCACCCCGCTGCTTTGAGATTGAAAGAAAGCTGAAAGAACGCTGCAGCATCCCCATCTTTCATGATGACCAGCACGGGACGGCAGTTATTACCCTGGCAGGGCTCACCAACGCTCTCAAACTGGTGAAAAAGAATCTTCCGGAAGTGCGCATCGTCATCAACGGAGCAGGAGCTGCCGCAACTGCTATTACAAAGCTCCTGATCTCGGCCGGAGCTGTGGATGTGACGCTCTGTGACCGCAGCGGAGCCATCTATAACGGCAGGCAGGAGCATATGAATCCCGCCAAGCAGGAGATCGCCGATCTGACCAACCCGCAGAGACGGAAGGGGAGCCTTGCCGAGGTGCTGAAGGGTGCCGATGTGTTTATCGGAGTTTCGGCACCGGGAGTTGTAACAACAGATATGGTAAAAACAATGAATCGTGATGCGATCATTTTCGCCTGCGCAAATCCCACACCGGAAATCTTCCCGGAGGATGCGAAAGCAGGCGGCGCTGCAGTCATCTCCACAGGGCGCAGTGATTATCCGAACCAGATCAATAATGTGCTGGCCTTTCCCGGGATCTTCCGCGGTGCGCTGGATGTGCGTGCAAGCGACATCAATGATGAGATGAAGATAGCCGCGGCCAACGCACTGGCAGGCCTGATTTCCGATGAAGAGCTCTCGGCTGACTATATCATTCCCGCCGCGTTTGACGTGCGAGTGAAGGATGCGGTGGCTGAGGCAGTAAAGGCGGCGGCGTATAAAACCGGCGTCGCAAGAATCTGACAGGGCGGAAGTTGTAAATGAAGAAATTCGGCGAAGGCAGCTACAGAGAAGTTTTTAAACCCGATTCGGAATACCGGCCCTTCTTTATCTCACTGCTGGCGTTTGGTCTCGGATATGGAATCTATAAGGGCGTCATAGACAACTACCTTGCTGAAATTGTTGTGATGACGGAGTTCGACCGCGGCGTCGCGGAATTCTTTCGGGAGCTGCCGGGTCTGCTTCTCGTGTTTATTCTTGCTGCCTGCTATATGCTCTCGGCTGAGCGCCTGTATCAGGCGGGGGCAGTGATTATGCTTGCCGGCATGGGGATGCTGGGCATTGTGCCTGCCTCCAAGGCTCTCGTTACGATAGCAATCTGCATTTATTCCCTGGGGGAGCATATCCAGCTCGGCATGAAGAACACACTGACGCTGGAGTATGCGAAACCCGGCCAGAGCGGAGCAGCAATGGGATATCAGAATTCTGCCAATCAGGTCGGCCATCTGGTAGGCTATGTGGTGATTATTATCTGCTTTCTGTTTCTGGGCTCCCGAAGACCGTATCGCCTGTTTTTTATGATTGCAGCAGCCTTCACAGCCGTGGGGATGATTGAATCCTATCGTCTCAGAGGGCACAGCGAGACGGACAAGACCAAAAGCCGCTTTTACTTCCGCAAAAAGTTCTTCAAATTCTATATGCTGGAAGTGTTTTACGGTGCAAGAAAGCAGGTGTTTTTCACCTTCGGCCCCTATGTGCTGATTCTCTTTTACGGAGCGGGAGCGGGGGTTATCAGCCTTCTCTTTGCCATTTCATCCATAGCAGGATTTGTAATGGCTCCGATTGTCGGCAGAATTATCGACAGGGTCGGATACAAAATCGTGATGATTTCAGACACGCTGATCCTCGTTATTGTCTGTTTCTTCTACGGCTTCGCGCATCATATCTTCCCGCGGGATGTGGCATTTGTGGTGTGCTGCATCAACTACGTGCTTGACTCGGTTATTTCTCTCGCCTCTATGGCGTCGAGCGTTTATGTGCAGGATATCGGAGAGAGCCATGAGGAGATTCGGGCAACGCTTTCCACCGGTATCTCGGTCAATCATCTGATCACAGTGCTTATAGCTCTGTTCGGCGGGCTGATCTGGCAGAAACTGGGCATCGAAACACTCTTTATCCTCTCTGCAATCCTTGGCCTGTGCAACAGCGCCTATGCCGCCACAATCAAGGTGAAGCCGAAACCTGCCGCCGACTGACAGAATCTGAAAAATGTACTATGAATAAAATGGGGATGACGTCGTGTTTCACGACGTCATCCCTTTATTCCCACTCGACGGTGGCGGGAGGTTTGGATGTGATGTCATACACCACCCGGTTGACGCCCTCCACTTCGTTGACAATCCGTGAAGAGGCACGGGCAAGAAGGTCATAGGGCAGATGCGCCCAGTCAGCGGTCATGAAATCATCCGTGCTGACGCAGCGCAGTGCCACCGTATATTCATAGGTGCGACCGTCTCCCATCACACCGACGGTCCGGACATTTGTGAGCACTGCAAAGTATTGGCTTACATTGCTGATATTGCCGGCCGACTCCAGCTCTTCCCGGAAAATCGCATCCGCTTCCCGCACAATTTCGAGTTTTCTGCGCGTGACATCCCCAATGACGCGAATGGCTAGCCCCGGACCGGGAAACGGCTGACGACTGATCAGCGCTTCCGGCAGGCCAAGCTCTCTGCCCAGCTGCCGCACTTCATCCTTGAAAAGCATGCGCAGCGGTTCCAGAATTTCCCGAAACGCAATGTGTTCCGGCAGCCCGCCTACGTTGTGATGGCTTTTGATCACGGCGGAGCTTCCCGTGCCGGACTCGATGACATCCGGGTAGATGGTTCCCTGGGCGAGAAAATCTATTTTGCCGAGCTTCTTCGCTTCCTCCTCAAACACACGGATGAATTCTTCCCCAATAATTTTCCGCTTCCTTTCGGGGGAATGGATGCGGGCAAGACGGAGCAGAAATCGCTGTTCGGCATTGACACGGATAAACTGAAGGTCACGCCCGGAAAATGCAGCCTCAATCTCGTCCGCTTCATTTTTGCGCATCAGACCGTGGTCCACAAAGATGCAGGTGAGAGACTTCCCAATGGCTTCAGAGAGAAGAGCTGCAGCAACGGAGGAATCAACCCCGCCGGAAAGAGCCAGCAGCACCTTGCCTGACCCGACTTTGGCACGAAGTGATTCCACTGTCTGTTGCCGGAAGTCTGCCATGCTCCAGTTACCCTGGCAATGACATATCCGGAAAAGAAAGTTTCGCAGCATATCGAGTCCGTGATCGGTATGCGTAACCTCGGGATGAAACTGGACGCCGTACAGCTTCCGGGAACTGTCATAGATACATGCGGCAGGGCACGCTGTAGAATAAGCTGCGGCAGCGAATCCCTTTGGTACAGAGGAAATAACATCTCCGTGGCTCATCCAGGTGATACTTTCACCCGGCAGATCGGAGAAAAGCTCACAACGGTCATCAAACCGGGTCACGGCTTTACCGTACTCCCGGGCGGTATTGGTTTGGGCGGGAATCACTGTTCCGCCAAATTGCCGGGCCAGTAGCTGACATCCGTAGCATATGCCGAGGATCGGGGTCCCCAGAGAATAAATCTCCGGTACGGGATGAGGAGATCCCTCCTCATAGACGCTTCCCGGCCCGCCGGAGAAAATAATTCCTGAGGGCTGAAATGCATTTATTGCGTTGAGAGAAAGAGAAAAGGGTTTTACTTCGCTGTAGACGCCGCACTCTCGTACACGCCGGGCAATCAGTTGGCTGTATTGACCGCCGAAATCAAGAATGAGAATATTCTGTGGGGTCTGAACGGTCATTTGCTCTCTTCTTCCCACACCGGATGCTTCAGGACCCATTCCCCAAGTTCGTTTTTCTCAAAGAGGTCTCTGTTATAGAATTTGTCCACAATTCCCCAGAATTCCGATTCCGAATATCCGCAGAATGAACAGAAATCCCGGACGCAGAGGGGATCCAGCTTGCTGTCATGCTCTTTTACCAGCTCAACGGCTTTCTTCCGGTCAATCAGGCCATAACGGATAAAACGTGAGGCATAGTCCGTGGCACTGGTGTGCCCGAATTTGGGGTACTTCAGCCAGGGATGCACCAGATAGGCACGGCTGTCGACCTGGTCAAAGTCTTCTATGCAGAGGGTTCTGCGCCACTCGTGGGTGAGATCATGGAAGCCGCGGGAGGCAGCAAACACAGCATTTTTCACGCTGTTCCACGGCACAAAGTAGGAAATATAAATCGGGTCAAGAGAATCGAGAATACTCTGCTCCGGTGCACGGGTCAGATACAGATCCTTTGCCGTTACACCTGCGTTGGTGATCAGCTCCTCTTCATCAATTCCGGAGGCTACTCCGTTGAAAAGCTGCTCCTTGGCGCTGTAGGTCTCTTTGTATCCCGCCCCGCCGTATTCATAGCTGATGTTTTCTCCGTAGACAAGCAACGGAGTGTGAAATTTTGCGGCCATATAGAGCGGATAAGTATAGATCAACCGATCCACATACCAGGTGGGCTGGCCGTACCGCTCAAACATATAGCGCATCAGTTTTTTCTGTGCTTTGATATCCGGCTTCATGCTGATAATGCTGCAGCCGAACTCCTCCGAGATGTTCTGAAGGTTGTGCTTTCCCGCTTCTGTCATGGGGAAGTTGTCTTCCACCGTGAAGAGAATCGGGTTCATATGCAGCACTTCCTTCATCAGATGGACCTGAAAATGGGAATCCTTCCCGCCGGAAACGGCGATGGCACAGTCATACCCGTCTCCGTTCATGCCGCGGTATTTATCACAGAGTGCCTCCAATTCCTGAAAACGTGCATCCCAGTCAATGCTCTTTCGGTGCTCGTAGGACTGGCATGCCGAGCAGATACCTTCTTCGTTAAAGGTGATTCCCGGCCGGGTATCCGGCATAACGCATTTTTTGCAATATCTCATGGTGATATCCTCCTGTTTCATAACAAAAAAAGGCAACGACATCCGAAGAGCACGCTCTCAAGACGCCGTTGTCTTTTCAATTGCAATATACATCTTTTTTCTGAAAAAGTCAATGAAAGGGCACAAGGTATTCATATCCAAAGAAAATAGAAATCATCCGGAATAAGAATGTATAGAATTGATAAACGCCGATATTTTGTAATACTATTAAGTGTGCTATAATAGGATTAGTAAAGTGCATGCCGCTTGCAACAGATGAGGAAGAGAGTAAAAAACGTATTATGAGGACAATATATTATAACGGCAAGGTATACACCGGAGAACTGCCTCTGCAGGAAGCGTTTTCGGTGACGAACGGACTTTTTGATGGCGTCGGCCGTAACGAAGATATCCTCTCTGCTGCAGTGGAGAATGACAGGTGCATTGATCTGAAAGGAAGTTTCGTCTGTGCCGGATTTAATGACTCCCATATGCACCTTCTGGGCTTTGGCCAGTCCCTTCATGCAGCGCAGTTGGCAGCGCATACCGGCAGCCTGTCAGAGCTGCTCCGATATCTCAGAGAGTACTTTACCCGGCATCCGGTCAGGGAAGGGCAGTGGCTGACAGGCCGAGGATGGAATCAGGATTACTTTTCGGATGCGCGGAGAATGCCTGACAGGAAAGATCTGGATCGGATTTCAACAGATGTCCCTATTGTCATCACGCGAGCATGCGGTCATTGCTGTGTTGTGAATTCCAAGGCTCTGGAGCTGGCGGGGATTTCCGCTGCAACACCATCTCCGGAGGGCGGAAAAATCGGCATGGAAAACGGAGTTCCCGACGGAAGGCTTTATGACAACGCTATTGACCTGCTGAGAACTTCTATGCCCCTTCCCGAGATGGAAGATCTGAAGGAGATGATTCGCCTTGCCACCAGGGCCCTCAATTCCTACGGGGTTACCAGTTCTCAAACGGACGATTACTGTGTCTTTCGTGCCATTCCTTTTGAACAGGTTAATCGGGCCTACCGTGAGCTGGAAGAAGCCGGCGAGCTGACAGTGCGGGTTTACGAGCAGAGTAATATTACAACCCTTGCAGACCTGGAAGTATTTGTGGAAGCCGGAAATGTAACAGGCTCCGGGAGTGACTTCTTCCGGATCGGACCGCTCAAAATGCTGGGAGACGGTGCCTTGGGCAGCCGCACGGCATGTCTGTCTGTCCCCTATCCCGGAGAGAAAGACAATCGGGGCTTCTGCCTTTTTTCCGCTGACCATATGAATGAAATGGTGTCTTACGCCAATGCACACAATATGCAGGTCGCAATTCATGCCATCGGGGAAGCCTGTCTCGACCGGGTGCTTGATGCGGTTGAGCTTGCCCTTCAGAATCATCCGCGCCGGGACCACCGGCATGGGGTGGTGCACTGCCAGGTCTCCCGTGCCGACCAGCTGGAGAGAATCCGGAATCTTGATATGCATGTCTATGCACAGTCCATTTTTCTGGACTACGATAATCACATCGTTCCGCAGCTTATCCCGTCTGAACTGGCTGAGACCAGTTATAACTGGAAGACCCTGTTGAAAAACGGTGTGTCGGTTTCCAATGGATCTGACTGCCCCGTGGAACTGCCGAATGTGATGGCGGGGATCCAGTGCGCGGTTACACACTGCTCTCTGGACGGAACCGGCCCTTACCTGCCGAATGAGGCATTTACGGTGCAGGAAGCACTGGACAGCTTCACCATTCGCAGTGCCGAGGCGAGCTTTGAGGAAGACCGGAAGGGCAGAATCCGCCAAGGCTATATGGCAGATTTTGTAATTCTGAACCGGAATCCATTTGAGACGGAGCCGGAACAGATCCACAGCATTCAGGTGCTCGCCACCTATGTAAACGGCACCTGCGTATACTCCGCTCAGTAAGAAATGAGAAAAATGAAGCTGACGTCAGAAATGTGACATACGCCGCAGACGGAGCGCAGAAATGAAGAGCACATCAGAAATGGTGTGCTCTTTTCAACTGAAATGTTGTTCTCGGACGGATTGATATGTTCTCAACAAAATGATTCAGAGATTGATGTTCTCAGAAAGACCGGCAGAATCGGATAGCATCGGCATGATCTTCTTCAGAAATTTCTCCACCTGTTCCGGACACCGCCCGATATATTGCTGAGGGTTTAAGATCTCTTTTAATTCCTGATCATTCAGACTGAAAACAGGGTCAAGTGAGAGTAGCTCCAACAGATTGCAGTTTTCACCCTCCTTTATTTTCGCTGTTGCCTCCATCGAGTATTTCCGGATTATCTCGTGAAGAGCCTGACGGTCGCCGCCCTGCTTCGTCGCCTCCATCATGAGCTTTTCCGTGGCAATAAACGGAAGAAATTCGTTTACTGCCTTTGAAATCATTTTTTCGTTGACGCAAAGGCCTTTTGTTACGTTCTGCGTGAGTCTTAAAATAGAATCAGCGCATAGAAACCCCTCGGGCATCGATATACGGCGATTTGCAGAGTCATCCAGCGTCCGCTCCAACCACTGTGCAGATGCAGTCAAAGGGGCATTCATTGCATCTGTAATCAGATATCGGGCAAGCGAGCAGATCCGTTCACATCGCATCGGATTTCGTTTGTAAGGCATGGCAGAAGAGCCGATCTGGTTGTCTTCAAATGGTTCTTCTACCTGCCTGTCATGTTGAAGGAGCCGTATGTCACATGCCATTCGGTAAGAACTCTGGGCTATGGATGAAAGCGCGTTCAGAATTCGACTGTCAACTTTTCGGGGATAGGTCTGGCCGCATACGTCAAAGCATTCGGAAAAACCAAAGTCCGCGGCGAGGCTCGCGTTCATCGCATCGATCTTTTTTGTGTCTCCCGCAAAGAGATCCAGAAAACTTGCCTCTGTTCCTGTTGTACCGCGGCATCCGAGAAATCGGATCTGTCTGAGAGCAAAATCTATTTCTTCCAGATCTGATAGAAAATCCTGTATCCACAGGGAAGCTCTCTTGCCGATCGTAACAAGCTGTGCAGGCTGATAATGTGTGTATCCCAGAGTGGGGGTTTCTTTATACTGCTCAGCAAATTCAGACAGGTTTTTTATCACCGACAGAAGCTCTGAGCGTATATATATCAGAGCATCCCGATATAGGATCAGATCTGCATTGTCAGTTACATAGCAACTGGTGGCACCCAGATGGATAATTCCTGCTGCCGAAGGAGCAGCCTTCCCAAAAGCATATATATGGGCCATTACATCATGGCGTACTTCTTTTTCTCTTTTCCGAACAAGCTCATAGTCAATGTCTGTAATATGTGCAGACATTTCATTGATCTGGTCGTCTGTAATGGAGAGACCGAGTGCTTTCTCTTCCTTTGCGAGGGCGAGCCAAAGCTTTCGCCATGTTTGATAGCGTGTATCGGCTGAAAACAGATTGAGCATATATTCAGATGCGTAACGAGTGGAAAAAGGAGATTCATAGCGGTCGTTCACGATGTGCCACCTCCCGGCATAATTGTACGTATTTCCTGACTGATCATCCTATTTTATAATAATGCTGCTACGCTCTGCTCCTACAGATATAAATCTCACCGGGCAGTGAATGGCATCCTCCAGATATGTCACATATCTCTGGGCGGCTATGGGCAGATCGTCCCAATGCCGTATGCCTGATATATCACAGTGCCACCCATCCAGATACTCAATGACCGGTTCTGCTCTGCTCAAATCCCCAGGGAAGGGGAAAAAGTCGGTTTCTGTCCCGTCCAGACGGTAGCGCACACACACGGGAATATAATCCATATAACTGAGCACGTCAAGTTTGGTCAAGGCTATCTGCGTGGCACCCTGTAATGCTACACCATAGCGCGTGGCCACCAGATCAATCGGCCCGACACGTCGCGGTCGTCCGGTTTTTGCCCCATATTCTGCACCTGTTTCTCGAAGCCTTTTGCCATCTTCACCGAATAATTCACATACAAACGGGCCTTCCCCGACGCAGGTAGAGTAGGCCTTGACAACACCGATCACTTCGTCGATCTTTGCTGTAGGCAAGCCGGAACCGATGGGCGCATAAGCTGCCAGCGTGTTGGAAGAGGTTGTGTAAGGATATATGCCGTAATCCAGATCGCGCAGAGCTCCAAGCTGGGCCTCAAACAAAATACGCTTTTGCTCCATTTGAGCTTTTTGCAGATATGCTCCGGTATCGCAAATAAAGGGGAGAAGCGGTTCACAGAATTCCTGCAGCCATATCTCCAGCATTTCAAAGGTGTAAGGATCAGCTCCGTATACTTGGGTCAAAACAAGGTTTTTCCACTCAAGAAGATCATAAAGATGTGTTTTTAATGCATTTTTATTTCGCAGCTCCCCGGCAAGCACCGTTTTCTTCTGATACTTATCTGAATAAAAGGGCGCAATTCCCTGCCTGGTAGAGCCGTACCGCTTGTCTGATAAACGCAGTTCTTCCAGCTCATCCAGATCTCTGTGCCAAGGTAACAGCAGAGAAGCACGCTCACTGACCAGCAGATTATGCGGTGTGATTTCAATGCCTCTTTCTCTTAGTTCCTGTATTTCCTTCCAGAGATTTTCCGGATCTAAGGCTACACCATTCCCAAGCACATTGACGGTACCATCTCTGACTATTCCGGAGGGAAGCAAATGAAGTGCAAATTTGCCTTTATCATTGATGACGGTGTGCCCTGCATTTCCTCCGCCCTGATACCGTACTACAATGTCGAAGTACTCCGTAAGGAAATCAACCATGCGGCCCTTTCCTTCATCACCCCAGTTGATTCCCACTATGGCACAGTTACTCATTTTATCATCTCCATTGATTAAATCAATCAGCCCGGAGAGTCCTGAAACTCATTCAGGCTTTTTATTATTCCACATCCTGCAAGGCATCATATCCTTCTTCACCGGTTCGAACTTTAATGACATTTTCAACGTCATATACAAAAATCTTCCCGTCCCCGATGTGCCCTGTATACAATACTTTCTTTGCGGTTTCAATGACATCCCGCACAGGGATTGCACTGACAACGATATCCACCTGAACCTTTGGCCGGAGATCGCTTTCTACGGCGACACCGCGGTAATACTCCGGCTGACCCTTCTGAATTCCGTATCCCATCACATGGGAAACAGTCATGCCTGTAATGCCGAGCTTGCTCATGGCGTCCTTCAGCGCGTACAGACGCTCTTCCTTGAATACAATTTCCACTTTGGTGTATTTGTGCCCGTCAGCATGGAAAGCTGCCTCCCGTCTTACAGGGACGGCCTCCGCAACCGGCGCGGTGCCGGTAACGGCAACAATGGGCTCACCGGTGGAATAATCTGCATATTTATCAACGGCAGGCGCAAAATCAGCATAGGCGCTTGGAAGACCGTGCTCGCTGATGTCAAGCCCTGCCAGTTCATCAGCCGGATCGGCACGAAGCCCATTCGTCTTCTGAATGATGCGGAAGGTAACAGCAAGAGCGGCAAAAGCATACAGGGCGACAGAAGCAAACCCGAGAAGCTGTATGCCCAACTGACGGAATTGACCGGTGTAAAAAAGCCCGTTCAGACCGGCAGGAGCATCCGGTGTGGCCAGTAGGCCGACAGCAATCGTTCCCCAGACTCCGTTTGCCATATGTACGCCTACTGCACCCACGGGATCATCGATATGGCACTTCAGATCCAGCACCTCGACGACGACCACCACCAGTATGCCCGAAACAATTCCAACAATAATCGCACCCAATGCATCCAGTGCATCGCATCCTGCGGTGATCCCTACCAGCCCGGCCAGTGAGGCATTCAGGCACATGGAGACATCCGGCTTTCCGTTCTTTTTCCATGTATAAATCATGGTGGTGCAGGTAGCTACGGACGGAGCAATGGTGGTGGTAAGAAAAATTGAGGATAACTCCGAGGGGGAGGTGGCTGC
>CACYYN010000029.1 GCA_902778665.1 Oscillospiraceae bacterium
TTCAGGGCTGTTGCTATGGTATATGCCGCAAGGGGGAGATGAGGAAACCCGGAACCTTAGTTCCGGATCTCTTTCCCTCTTGCGATTATGTTATACCACAATTCTTAGCACTCGTCAAGAGAGAGTGCTAATTCTTCTGTGAAGAATCTGTTAACATTCATATATAGAACATTCTACGGGTTTTTTGGTGGGAGGAGTTGGATTTGAAAGGTCATTATTCTTCCCCCACCATCAAAGAAACCTCTTTTGTCTACCGGGGCAAAAGAGGTTTTTATTGTTGTACATCGGAGTCAAACATAGTATAATTATCTTAATAAATCGGTATTTGCAGGTGAGTTGATTATGGATTTTTTAGATACGGATTTTCTGGAAAGCAACGAAATCAAGCTGCTCTTGGAACGGAAAGCGGAAGCCGATCCTGTGAGAAACTGGGTTCCTGCATATCATTTTATGATTTGCGATAAGCAAGGGAACGGTATGGGGCAATGCGATTTGAGAATCGGATATAATGACGGCCTTTATTACGGAGGCCATATTGGTTACAGCATCAATGAAGAATACCGTGGTCACCATTATGCAGCAAAAGCATGTATGCTGTTGTTTGAACTTGCTAAGAGGCATGGAATGGATCATCTGTATATTACTTGCGATCCGGATAACTGGCCTTCAAGGAAAACCCTTGAATATCTGAAAGGTGAATTATTGGAAATCGCAGAATTGCCTGAAGATAACGACATGAGGGTCAACGATGGCGATACCGAAAAATGTATTTTTAGGTTTGATCTATAAATTCCCGTTTACCGGGATAACAGCGTTACGTTTGTGTGTTCTTACCTCGAAAAATGTACGTTTGTACGCTCTTACACAGATAACACGGTACGATTGATTTCATACCGTGTTTTTGTTATTGAAACACGGCACGAAAAATACTTTTCGCACCGTGTTTTCATTTTGTTTCAGAGAATATTCAGCTTCTTTTTCAGAATAATCCAGGTGAGAAGCCACATCAGCACATTCCACACCAGAAGATAGACGATGATGCCTCCGAAGAAGCCCGGCAGAATGGCCATTGCCTCCTGAACCGTGTTGACGGAGATTTCAATCGAGCCACGGGAGAAAAGGCGGACAAGGCCGATGCTGACAAAGTTCAGAATCCAGCCGATCCCTATCACTGCCGCAACCGACCAGAGCCCCCGGTGACTTGGGAACAGGTGACCCACCGCAATGCCGGAGTAGAGGCGGAGCACCGTAAAGCAGGCGAAGAGAAGAAGCATCACGATAAACTCAAAAACCAGAAGACCGGTTTTCGGATATTCGGCGAGAAACCTGCCGGCCTGCTGAAGAAAGCTCTGCACCTCAGAGCCATAGCCTCTGACGATAACCGCGAGGACGCTCGCCAGCACGCCTGCCAGGACACATCCGACAGTCATGATCAGCGCCGTCAGCAGTTTGCTGAAGATGTGCTCTGTGACCGTGACGGGGAGGCTGAAGGCGAGGACCCCGCCTTCTCCCAGAAGGCCGGAATAGAACCTTCGGATGATCAGCACCAGCGCCACCACAAACATGCCGAAGCTCAGACCGACAAGTGCAATCCCCGGCAGAATATGAACGATCAGATCAATCAGAAAGCCGGATACCTTCGGCTCAAAACCGGCAGTCAGGCCGGTATACAGAGCAAGCGCAAGAACCGCTCCCCAGAGCGGGAGAAAGATGCGCATGCAGCCACGCAGTTCATATTTCATCAGTTTGCCGAACATTGTTTATTCCTCCCCTTTCCATACCTCGAACCGGAACATCTCCCGGAAGAGCTCGTCAATGGATTTTCCCTCGGTCTCACGGATCTCATCCGTGGACCTGTGGAGCAGCACCTGCCCCTCTTTCATAAAGATCACCTCGTCGAGAAGCTTCTCCACATCGGTGATCAGATGGGTGGAGATCAGGACGGTGCCCGCCTCATTATATCCTGCCACAATCGTGTGCAGCATAAAATCCCGGGCAGCCGGATCAATGCCCGCAAGAGGCTCATCCAGCAGATACAGCTGGGCCTGCCGGCTCATCACCAGCATCAGCTGCAGCTTCTCCTTTGTGCCCTTGGAGAGAGTGCTGATCTTGGCGTTGCGATCCAGATTCAGCGTTGTGCAGATCTCCCCTGCCTTGTCCGCATTGAAGTCCGAAAAGAAATCGGAATAGATATCAATGCTGTCCTGCACCTTCATCCAGTCCGGAAATCCCGGTCTGTCCGGAAGATAGGCCGTAATGGATTTGGTATAGACCCCGGGCTGTTCCCCGTCTATGAGTGCCTGGCCGGCAGTGGGCTGCAGAAGGCCGCAGAGAATTTTGATCAAAGTGGTCTTCCCTGCCGCATTGGGTGCCGCAAGGCCGACGATTCTCCCCCGGCCGACGGAAAGGTCAACCCCGTCCAGCGCTTTGATTTTCCCGAAAGAGCGATGCAGATTGCTGCAGACTATGATTTCACCGCTGTTCATTTTTCTTCCTCCTGAATTTTTCCGGCATATTCAGCCGCTGATAATCGACTGAAGCCGAGCTTTTCCATATCGTCCAGATATTCCTTTACTCTTTTCTCCGCAAGAGTCTCTCTTGTGGCGCGAAGCGTCTCTTCATCTTCCGTCACATTTCTGCCGGCTGTGCGGGAGGTGACCAGCAGGCCGTATTCCTCCAGCCTTGACAGAGCCCGCTGCATGGTATTGGGGTTTACCCCTGCCTGCAGGGCCAGATCCCGCACGGAGGGAAATCTTTCACCCGGCTTATACTCCCCCGTCACAATGCTCTCTGTCATCTGGTCCGCCAGCTGCTGCCAGATGGGCCTGGCATCCTTCAGTTTAAAATCCATCTCTCACCTCTCCCTGTGTTACTGTATTAAGCGATTAATACAGTAACACACTTTATGTCTTCTGTCAAGTGCTTTCTGAAAAAAATTGCGAAGTAATTGACTCATTTCAAAGCTTTCTCTTTGCAAAATCGTCGGACTGGCTTATAATAGATCATTAAGTATATAAATTGACAGGTCGCCTCCGGAAGGACAGGGACAGAAACCACTCAGGCAAGGAGCAATTTATGAAAAGCATAACCAGTGTATATAAAATCGGCAACGGGCCTTCCAGCTCCCACACAGTCGGGCCCTTTCATGCAGCCGAGACCTTCGGCAGCCGCTATCCGGATGCGGATGCCTATGAGGTGACGCTGTACGGCTCTCTGGCCTTTACCGGCGAAGGACACGGCACGGGAAAGGCCATTCAGGAAGGGCTGCCCGGTGCGAAGATTCTCTTTGACCGGGAGACAAGGGAAGAGGATCTCCCCCACCCCAACACCATGCTCTTCAAAGCGTTCAAGGACGGGAAGGAGATTGCCGCCACAAGAATCTTCAGCATCGGCGGCGGGTCCATCCGGATTGAATTTGAGCCTTCGGAGGAGGACAAGGAGGTCTATCCCCAGCAGAACTTCTCGGAGATTGTGGCGCTGTGCAACCAGGAGAACATCAGCATCATCCAGCTGATCTATATTCTGGAGGGTTACACCCTGCGTGACTACCTGAAAAAGGTCTGGCGTGCCATGCAGGAGGCTGTGGAGCGTGGGCTGAATGCGGAAGGGATTCTCCCCGGCGGTCTGAATCTGACAAGAAAGGCAAAATATCTCTACAACAAACGCTGCTATAACGAAAGTGCGGATGTGACGATGAACCGCCTGATTGCCGCCTATGCCTACGCAGTCAGCGAGGAAAACGCTGCGGAGAACGTGGTGGTGACCGCCCCCACCTGCGGCAGCTGCGGCGTGCTGCCCTCCATCCTTTATTACATGAACCGGGAGAGAGGATTTCCGGAGGAGGAGATTCTGGATGCGCTGGCTGTGGCTGGGCTTATCGGCAATGTGATACGCACCAATGCCAGCATCTCCGGGGCAGAGTGCGGATGCCAGGCGGAAATCGGCAGTGCGTGCTCCATGGCTGCAGCAGCTGTGGCGCAGCTCTACCAGCTGAGCATTGACCAGATTGAGTATGCTGCCGAGATCGCCATGGAGCATAACCTGGGTCTCACCTGCGACCCGGTGGGCGGGCTCGTGCAGATCCCCTGCATCGAGCGTAACGCTGTTGCTGCCATGCGAGCTCTCAGCTCCGTCAACCTGTCCCGTTTTCTCTATGCGACGAGGAAAATATCCTTTGATGCGGTGGTAGCAACCATGTACCGCACCGGGCTAGACCTCAACGAGAAATACCGCGAGACGTCCCACGGCGGGCTTGCCCAGATCTACCGGGAGACCCAGAAGGCACTGACGGAATCTGAGGAAAACACGAAATGATCAGAATAAGGAGGCACCGTATGAGAAAGACCATTTTTACTTTTCGCAGGCTGCTGAGCCTGGGGTTTGCAGCCGTTCTGGCATTGGGGCTTTTGTGCCCTCCCGCCATGGCAGAGGCAGATGCTCCGGCAGCATCCGGATACTTCCTCACGGCCGAGTACAGCCGACTGTATTTTGCACCGGCTGACGGCTCCCCGCTCCGCCTCGTGGCAGATAACGAGACCGTTGTGACCGAGCGGTGGGGAGAGTATCTCTACGCTTCCTTTGAAGACGGCAGCATCCGGCGCTATAACCTTGACGGAAGCAATGAGACTTTGCTTGCCCCGGAAAACCCAAGAGCCTATCGGAAGCTGGTCCCCTTTGAGGGCGGTGTTATCGGCATGTACTTTTCCTTGCTTGAGGGTGAAGGCCTGGAACTTTACCGGGAAGGCAGCCTGACGCCCATCCCGCTTTTTGACGGCGAGGCGAAGCCCATGAGCACAGGCCTCACGGTGGGAAAGCATCTCTATGCCTGCCGCTATGACCGGGATGACATCAGCCGCCTGGAGGCTTTCGACCCGGAAAGCATGGAAAAGCTCTGGGAGATTGAGGTGGATTCCACCACCGAACTGCATCGCACGAAGGAAGGGATTCTCTGCTTTCTCCCAAACCGGGGAAAGCTCTATGAGCTGGATGAGGACGCACATGCTCTTGTACCCATTGACATTCCGCTGAAGGAGACAGACTGCGACCTTCTCTTCCGTTGCGGAGATACCTATCTCGTACAGGGCAACTGGAGTGACGATTACCGGAACTACCTGATTCGAAACAGCATCAGAACCCAGGTAGAGGAAGGCCTGCCCGAATACTTCTCTCTTGTAGACATGAACGACGGAAAGGCTCTCCTCAAGTCCTATAAAAGCTGGGAGAGCGAAGCCGGAGAGAACGCCTGGGTTTCCGTCGAGACCTACACCCTGCTCGACACGGAAAGCGGAACCATATCCGATTTTCCGGTGCGTGGGCAGTACGGCTCCCTCTTTGAGAGCGGAGACTTCCCTCTGATGGATTCCTCAACGGCCAGAAAGCCCGTCACCACCGAGCTCTACGCCTTCTTCTGTGAAGGCACGGGAGCAGGCGGAAAGCTGCCTCTCTGCTCCACCACCCACGGTGCCTGGCTGAACATTGCCGACCGGCAGGCGGACGTGGCCCTTCTCGCCGCCCCGACGGACGAGGAGCAGGCATATCTGGACGAACGGAGCGTGACCGTGGAGATGAAGCTCTACGGAGGTGACGGGCTTGTCTTCATCGGCAACCGTGCCTGCGGTGTGGAGAACCTGAGCCTTGATCAGCTCAGGGCCATCTATCGGGGCGAGATCACCAACTGGGCCCAGCTCGGCGGAGTGGACCACACGATAAGAGTTTTGTATCGGGACGATCAGTCCGGCAGCCAGCGGCTTTTTGAACGGATGCTTTGGGCGGATGGGGCGGTGCCCGATTTTGAGGCACTGGGCTTTGACGTTCTGGGGGATATGAGCACCATCGTCTCTGAATGCCTGCGTGACCCCTACGCCATCGGCTACAGCATCATGACCTACCTGCATGACGTCTTCGGGAAGGAAGATCTGCTGGCATTCTCCTTAAACGGCTATGCCGCAACGCCCGAAAACGTCGCTTCCCGGAACTATCCGCTGAGCACGCAGGGTTATGTGGTGATCCGGAGCGACGAGCCGGAAAACAGCCCTGCCAGAAGGCTCTATGACTTTTTCGGCTCTCCGCTCAGTGATCTGATCCTCACCCGAAACGGCATCACGCCCCTGCACGAGCAATAAACTGAATTCACGTCTCCTATTTTTATGAGAAGGCGGAGATTTTTATGAAAAAGAAGAAAAACCGAAAACTCCTGTTTCAGATCGGCGTGGTGCTGGTACCGCTGTGCCTGCTGATGCTGGCACTGATGGCAGAATCACTTTACACAAGCACGGTGAATTCCTACCTGAAGTCTCAGAAGAGCCGGATGGAAAAAGAGATGGACGAAAGCTTCGGGTCTATCCTGAGTGTGGACGGAAGCTTCTACAATGAAGAAACCGATATCTGGTGCTATGATTACTGGGACAGCCATGCATCCCTTGCCAAGGAACCGCTGACGGAAGATGAGCGTGAGGCGGTTATGAAGTATATTCGAAACGGTGAGAATATCTGGTCGGCGGAGTGGCTTAAGCAGCAGAGTGAGGAGATTCAGAACATCTGTGCGAAGCTGTGGCTTTATAACATTCAACTGACGGCCGAAGAAATACGGGAGCAGAACCGTTATGAGGATCTGTTTCTCATCGACGTGGACAAAGGCAGAGAAGGCTTTGTGTATTTCTTCTTCTCCAAGGATCACCAGGTGTATCAGACGGGTGACACCATCCCATACCGTCTTTCAGACCATCCCGGGCTTCAGGAACTGCTGAAAGACGCCTCCGCCGGAATCACCTTTGAGCGGGCGGAAAACTTCCCCGATGCGGGCAGCTACAACTACATGTGCTATAAGCCGGTGGTTCTGGACGGGAAAATCCGTGCGGTGATGGGTGCCTCCTACGGCTGGGAAAGGCTGCGGGGCGAAATGGCAGTTATTTTCAGGCAGGCACTCACCGTGAGTATTGCCGGGATGGTGCTGGCACTGGTGCTGGTATTGCTGTTTCTCTACCGCTGGGCCATTGCGCCGGTGGAAAAGATTCAGCACAGCATCACCCATTATATCGGGACGAGAGACACAAACGAGGTGGTGCGAGAGCTCGGCGGCATCCGGGAGCGAAACGAACTTGGCCTGCTCTCTGACAATCTCTCCGAGATGGTGACGGAGATTGACCGTTACACCCGGGAGAACATTCACCTGGCGCAGGAAAAGCAGCGGATTGAGACCGAGCTGAAGCTGGCCAGCAGCATCCAGCATGCCATGCTGCAAAGCCGCTTCCCGGAGAGCGAGGACTATTTGCTCTCTGCCTCCATGGTGCCGGCAAAGGAGGTGGGAGGCGATTTCTATGATTTCTTCCCGCTGGATGAGACGCATCTGGCACTGGTGATTGCGGATGTGTCCGGCAAGGGAATCCCTGCAGCACTCTTCATGATGATGACGCAGAATATGATCAAAAACTATGCCCGGTCCGGCCTTTCTCCTGCCGAGGTTTTGAGCCGAACCAACCGGGATGTGCTGGAAAATGAGAACAACACCATGTTTGTGACGGTCTGGCTCGGCTATTACGAGACCACAACCGGGCACATCCTTGCAGTGGACGCCGGGCATGAATATCCCATGATCCGAAAAAAGGACGGACTGTTTGAGCTCATCAAGGACAGGCACAGTCTGTTTGTGGGCGGAGTTGAGAATGCGGTTTACAGGGAATATGAGCTGCAGCTTTATGTGGGTGACACCCTCTTCCTCTACACCGACGGGGCCACAGAAGCCACAAACACAGACAACCGGATGCTGGGAATCGGCGGTGTTCTCTCCGCCCTGAACCGTTCTCCCGATGACTCTCCCGTGGAACTTATTAAAGGCATGGGCGAAGCGATACGTGCCTTTGTGGGAGACGCACCCCAGTTTGACGATCTGACCATGCTGGCATTCAAACGGACCAGATAAACTGATATTGACAAAAAACTGAGCCGGGACGAAGAATACGATCCGTCCGGGCTCTGTTATCATTATTCTGATGTTGTGATGCGAAGCATCATGCGGCTGAAGGAAGAACGGAAAAATCGGCGGTGAGACCGCCGTAATCCTCGGAGAGCTTCTCTTTCAGGTAAGAGATTTCATCCGATGTCATGCCGATTTGAAGAGGTGCCGTCACGCCCGGTCAGATCCACATAGGACGCCGGAACAAGGGACAGCACAAGCGTGAACGCAGCAGAGCCGTGAGAAGACAGGCAAAGCTTTTCACAGTGGGACGGTTCATGGGAGATTCCTTTCACAAACAGGAGAACATGTAATCATCTTTACAGCATTATAGCATTAACACAAAAAAAGACAAGACCCGGATGAGGGGTCCTGTCCTGGTGAAGAAATATCCTGTGAAAGGAGGAGTGGGGTCAGTGGATAAACTGGAAGGCTGTGAAGCACACATAGATGCAGAGGAGCAGAATGCCCTGCCAGCGTGACAGCTTGCCTTTGATGAGAGACGGAATGGTGAGGATGGCCATGACGGCAAACATAACAGGGATGTCCACCACGAGGGAGGCATTCATGCCGTTGATGGTCTTCTCCACCGGAATGGCAAAGGGAGAGATGGTGATGGCAGCGCCGGACACCAGCACGATATTGAAAAGGTTTGCCCCGATGATGTTTCCGAGTGAGAGGGCGCTGTGCCCTTTGATGAGAGCCGTGATGGCCGTAACCAGCTCCGGCAGAGAAGTGCCCAGGGCAACCATGGTAAGGCCGATGACGGAGGACGGAACACCCAGTGCCTCGGCAATCAGGGTGCCGTTATTCACCAGCAGGTTTGCGCCGAAGGCAATCAGCACCGCACCCACAGCTAGCAGGGCGATATCCTGCCAGACGGGCTTTTCCTTTTCTTCAGAAGAATTATCTGAAGCATCGGCTGCTTCCGGATTTTTCTTCATCTGGCGCACGGTGATAATGATATAGATGAGGAACATGGTGAGGAACATGATGCCCTGCCAACGTTGAAATGTGCCGGTGGTATAGGCAATGAGAGAATAGATGAAAGCCGCCAGGAAGAAGGCCGCCACCGGAAGACGAAGCGCCTTTTTATCCACCCCGGAGGGACGAATGGCAACAGTGAGAGCCGCAATCAGGCTGGTATTGCAGATGACCGAGCCGATGGCATTGCCGTAGGAGATGCCGCTGTTGTGGGCAATGGCAGCCTGGGCAGAAACCATAACCTCAGGCAGGGTGGTGCCGATGGAGACAACGGTTGCGCCGATTAAAAGCTCCGGCATGTGGAAACGGTGGGCAAGGCCGACAGCACCGTCAACAAACCAGTCACCGCCCTTGATGAGTAGCACAAGACCGAGAATAAACAGCAAAACAGGAACAAGCATTTTCAATAACCTCACTACATACACAAAATAAAAGACCTTTACTGCAATTACTGGGAACTGCAGTAAAAGTCTCGCTTCTTACAACGTGCCCCGGGGAAAAACCCGACCTGACGAAACACGCCACACACCGCATTCTCTGCGGCATGCAAGCTACTCCCTCATACTACCTGATAAGTTGTAACCTTTGTCAGGAGGATCTCTCCGCATGACGGAGTTATTATAACATTCCCCCGTCAAATGTCAAGCAGGGTTTTCACGTAAAAAAGCTGTGAAGGGGCAGATACTGGTTGGACATCGGCAGAAAGATATGGTATGATAGCGAACAGACAAAACGATGTAAGGAGTGCCGCAGACAGTGAAAAAGCAGCAGACGGGACAGCAGAATAAGGAGGAGCTTACCTTCCGGCAGAAGGTATTCAAGATGGTATCCGTCGGCGTGGTGGATGACCCCATCAACCAGGGATATGACGTCATCAGCACCGGCCTGCTGCTGATCAACCTGATCGGAGCGTTTCTCGGTACATTTGACAGCATAACCGCCCGCTACAGTGAGCTGCTTCGTCAGATAGACGCCGTAACCATCGCCTTTTTCGCCATTGACTATGTGCTTCGTCTCTACACCGCCCCCTGCCTTTACCCGGACAGAGACGTGCCCCACGCCTGCCTGAAATACGTCACCTCCGGGGCCGGCATCATCGACCTGTTCTCCTTCCTCCCCTACTACCTGCCTATGTTCTTCCCGGCGGGGGTGGTGGCCTTCCGGCTGTTCCGGGTGGCGAGAATTCTGCGGCTTTTCCGCATCAGCGCCTATTATGACTCTCTCAATGTGATCACAGACGTTATTGCCAACAAAAAGCAGCAGCTGATGTCCTCGGTATTTATCATTCTGGTGCTGATGCTGGCATCCAGCCTGGCCATGTATTCCATTGAGCACACGGCCCAGCCTACGGTATTCAAAAACGCCTTTTCCGGGCTGTGGTGGGCAGTGTCCACCCTTCTGACGGTGGGCTACGGCGATATCTACCCGGTGACGTTTCTGGGCAAGGCCTTCGGCATTGTGATAACCTTCCTCGGGGTGGGGATGGTTGCCATACCCACCGGTATTATTTCCGCCGGCTTCGTGGAACAGTACGCAAGGCAGCAGAGGCTTTCCGACTACGCAGTGGAGGCAGATCTGCACTTTGTGAAGATTGAGCTGAATGCCCGGGACGCCTGGAACGGAAAGATGATCAGGGATCTGATGCTGCCCCAGGGAATGATTGTGGCAGTGATCTCAAGAGGCTCGGAGATTATTGTACCCCGGGGCGATGTGATCCTGAAGGCCGGAGACAGGTTGGTCTTGGCGGCGGAGGCACTGAAAAACGACAGACCCGTGAATCTCAAGGAGGTCACGCTGAAGAAAAACCACGAGTGGAACAACACCGCCATCCGTGATCTGGACATCTCCCGCCAGACCTATATTGTGATGGTGCGGCGGGACGGGCACGCCATGGTGCCAAATGGCAGTCTGGTGCTTCTGCCGGGAGACACGGTGATACTATACACCAGGGAGCATGTTCCCTCTGAGGAACTGCTGCCCGTATAAACAGACTTGCGAGAGCTTGTTTACAAATTATGCTTTTCTTTTCCGTAAAACTGTGATAGAATTCCACCCGGTATCATGAAGAAAAGGAGAAAGCTCACCGTATGCCAAAGCAGCAGGGCAAAAAAGAAATAGCCGCAAACCGCAAGGCATTCCACGAATATTTTGTGCTGGAACGCTTTGAGGCTGGCATTGCCCTTGCAGGGACGGAGGTAAAATCCATCCGGGGCGGGCAGGTGAATCTGAAGGATTCCTTCTGCACCATCAAGGACGGAGAGCTTTTTGTGCGGGGCATGCATGTGAGCCCCTATGAGCACGGCAACATCTTCAACAAGGACCCTGTTCGGCCCAGAAAGCTGCTGATGCACAAACGGGAAATCAGCAAGCTCAATGCCCGGGTGATGCAGGACGGCAATGCCCTCATCCCTCTCTCCCTCTATTTTAAAGACGGCAGAGTGAAGGTGGAGCTGGGGCTGTGCAAGGGCAAAAAGCTGCACGACAAGCGTGACAGTGAAGCCGAGCGTGAATCAAAGCGTGATATTGAACGAACACTCAAAGAAAGGAACTATTAAATCCATGAGCAACCCCATCGTAACATTTGAAATGGAAGACGGCGGCGTTTTCAAGGCGGAACTGTATCCGGAAGTCGCTCCCAACACGGTAAACAACTTCATCTCCCTCGTTAAGAAGGGTTTTTATGACGGTCTGATTTTCCATCGTGTCATCAGCGGTTTTATGATTCAGGGCGGTGACCCCACAGGCTCCGGTTCCGGCGGCCCCGGCTACTGCATCAAGGGTGAGTTCACCTCCAACGGCTTTCAGAATGACCTGAGCCATGAAAAGGGCGTTCTCTCCATGGCACGCACCATGGCACCCAACTCCGCCGGCAGCCAGTTTTTCGTGATGCACGAGTTCTCCCCCCATCTGGACGGCCAGTATGCAGCCTTCGGCAAGGTGATTGAGGGCATCGACGTGGTGGATAAAATTGCCAACACCCGGACTGACTTTAACGACAGACCTCGCCAGAAGCAGGCCATGAAGAGGGTTACGGTGGATACCTTCGGCGTGGATTATCCGGAGCCTGAAAAGGTCTGACCCACAGCGTCTGACCCATAGAGTCTGACCCCTTTTATCAGACAATTGGCAATGCAACATTGCCAATTGCTTATACGGGGGTGTACCGGTTTCGACGGGGAGACAGAGGCAGGAATAGCGGGCAGATGTGCCTGGCATCTATAAAACGGGCATTTTTATAAATTAAAGAACAACGATAACACTGTTCTTCTCGCTGCTTAATCAGTGAGCGTTCTGCCTGAGAGTACCACGGCTCGGGACAGGGCGTCGACTAGTGGTGAACGTGCGTACGCTAAGCTTTGCGCGTGCCATGCATCATGAAGCTACCAACCCCCGGAGAGTGACGGCTCTCGCCGGGGCGAGGGAATGCAAATAACCGTCTGCGCCCGGAGAAGTTCCTGATGAAGTCTTTTCGGACAGGAGTTCGACTCTCCTCACCTCCACCATTTTTTGCTCCCAGATTTCTTCAATTTGGGAGCTTTTTCTTATCATAATCATTTAATTTGACAGGACAACATTTTATGAAAATTGAGATTTCGGAAAAGGGCAGCGAAGCATTCTACCGGGAGGTAGTAAACATCTCCGCTCAATACCGCTATATTCTGAAGAACCATCACCACAAGCTGAAGGACTACTTCACACAGATTGTGAAGCTGGGGTGGGATAACATTGCTGTGGTGCGTGCTGACAGAGAATGCCTCACCTTTGTCTCGGGTGATCGCACGGGAATTGTGATCTCAGTGGCAAAACAGTACGCACGTGAGATACCCGCATGGCTTCACGAAAATCAGCCGAAGGTGGAAGTTGTCAACAATTGAAGGGCATCACGCAAGGCATCTTCACTCCGCAAAAACCGTCCCCGGTTTTATGTTTTACTTAAGTCTGTATTCCGATTTATAGAGGAGGAATAGAAAACGATGCGAAAAGAGATCTTATGCTTCGGTGACTCTAACACATGGGGTTATACACCCGGCACCGGCATTCGATATGCTCCCGATGTCCGTTGGACGGGGGTTATGGCCCGGGCTCTCGATGAAAACTATCATATCATAGAGGACGGACTAAACGGGCGTACCACCAGTTTTGATTTCCCCTGGAATGAATGCAGGAACGGACAGTCTGCGCTCCCCTATGCACTGCTGTCCCACAAGCCGCTTGACCTTCTGATCATTGCACTCGGCATTAATGATCTGACTGTTGTGGATGCCGATTTTTCGGCAAAGAGTGCCGCAGCTCTGATCCGAAGGACACGTATGCTTCAGGCAGTCCCGGATTCGGGAACTTCCGTCTTCCCGAACGGCGAGAAAATACTGATTGCTGCACCTGCCCCGGTCCATCCGGACTATGACCGTATGTATGCCATTTCCTATTATGAGGAATCCTGCCGCTTAGCCGAAAAATACAGACTCATGGCAGAAGAAAACGGCGTATACTATCTGAATGTCGGTGACTATGCTTCGGCCTCACCGATTGACTGCATCCATTTCTCCCCGGAGTCACACAAAGCGTTGGGTTTGGCCATGGCAGAGAAGGTAAAGGAAATATTGGGGCAATAATCTTTCCCTTCGAGCGTTGCTTTTTGAGGGCGGGTGTGCTATTCTATAGCGCGTCCGAATTTGGGGCGGGATGTGCACCGGTTCGGAAGAGTTTGGGGGAGCGAGGCAATAAGAGTCCTGTTGCCCCACTTTCTGAAATGCAGGTGGTTACGATGTTTACCAAAAACGATCTCCGGCTGAATCGGTCAGCCGGGGCGATTTTCACCAATATGCTTCTGGCTACCATCAGCCTGTTTGCCAACGGATTCGGTGTGTATCTCACCATTCAGGCCAACATCGGCGTGGGCCCATGGGACGTGCTGAACATCGGTGCTTCCAGAACACTGGGCATCCTTTACGGCACCGCTTCCATCACCATATCCTATGCTATCCTGGTGATCGACATTCTGATGCGGGAGCCTATCGGCATTGCCATGTTTATTGACGCATTTGTGGTCGGAAAAGCGGTGGACTTTTTCAATCGGATCGGAGCCGTTCCCCAATGCACCTCACCGCAAACAGGCATCCCCATGATGCTTATCGGCCTTGTGGTGATTGCCTACACCCAGTTCGGTTATATGGCAGCTGCTTTGGGCTGCGGGCCGAGAGACACGTTGATGGTGGGCCTGGCAAAACGGGCAAAGAAGATCCCCATCGGGGCTGTGAGCATTGCGCTGCAGAGCCTTGTCACTTTTGTGGGTTGGCTGATGGGAGGCCCCGTGGGCATCGGCACGCTCATATTCGCATTCTGTGCCGGGCCGATTATGCAGTTTGCTTTCCAGACCGTGCACTTTGATGCCACAGAAATACGCCATCAGCATCTGGGTGAGTCTGCAAAGGTCATCTTTGCAAGAAAACACGCATAAAGGAATTGACGCATGAAGTCTGAGAGAGTCTACCCCCGTTTTATCATCACCAGAAAAGGAACACGCTGGGCTGAAACCCACCCCTGGATCTACGAGGCCGAAGTGATCTCCGGCGATGAGAACTGCGAGAACGGCTGTATCGTGGACGCCGTGAGTGAAAACGGGAAGTACATCGGCTCCGGGTTTTTAAGCCGCAGCAGCAAAATCAGGATTAGGCTTGTGTCACGCAATGCCAATGACCGGTTTGACAGTGCCTTCTGGGAAAGACGAATCCGCTATGCGTGGGAATACCGGAAGACTGCCATGGGCAGAGACGTCACCTGCTGCCGCCTGATCTTCGGTGAGGCAGACGGGTTTCCCGGCCTGACAGTGGACCGTTTCAACGACGTGCTGGTGACACAGGTGCTCTCCGTAGGCATGGAAAAGATTAGAGAGATGATCTATCCCCTTCTCGTGAAGGTTCTGCGGGAGGACGGACAGATCATAAAAGGCATCTATGAGCGAAATGACGTGGCCATCCGCACGCTGGAAGGGCTTGAAACCGGTAAGAAATGGTTTGACCTGCCATTTGAGGAGCACCCGGAGAGCACGGTGACAGAGATAAATGAAAACGGCATCTCTTATACCGTGGACTTTGAGAACGGGCAGAAAACCGGCTTCTTCCTGGACCAGAAGTACAACCGCCTTGCAGTGGCAAAGCTGGCCGCAGGCAAAACCGTGTTGGACTGCTTTACACACACCGGGTCCTTCGCGCTCAACGCAGCGAAAGGCGGGGCAAAGCACGTGACGGCAGTGGATGTATCTGTCACAGCTATTGAAATGGCAAAAGAAAACGCAGCCCGGAACGGGCTGCTGGAGAAGATGGATTTTGTCACAGCGGACGTGTTTGACCTGCTGACAGAACTGGAGAAAAAGGGCGGCCACCCCTATGATTTTATTATTCTGGATCCCCCGGCCTTCACCAAGTCACGAAGGACGGCGGACAACGCCGAAAAGGGTTACCGGGAGATCAACACCCGGGCACTGAAGCTTCTGCCGAGAGGCGGCTGGTTTGCCACCTGTTCCTGCAGCCACTTCATGCCCAGTGAGCGGTTTGAGAAAATGCTGCGGGATGCCTCCAGGGATGCAAACGTCAGCCTGATGCAGGTGGAGGCGAGGCAACAGGCCCCGGACCACCCGATTCTCTGGAATGTGCCGGAGACGGATTATCTGAAGTTTTATCTGTTTCGCGTGGTATGAAAATATTGAAATAACCCGGCCTCCCGGCCGGGTTATTTTTTTCAGAAATCCACTTCCTCGAGATTCAGCAGGGAGAGAATGTAGATCTTCAGAGACTGCAGCAGCTCAGCCTTGGAGGCACCCTCTTCCGCACCGTGCATGGAGCCCACAAATGCAGGCCTCTCTCTGCCCTCATACTCCGGGCCGAAGCCGACGGCATTGGGAAAGTCACGTGCATAGGTGCCGCCGCCGATGGTGAAGGGCTCTGCCTTCTCCCCTGTCACGGTGCAGTAGGCGTCCATGCAGGCTTTGATCTCCGGGCACTCGGGAGATTTATAGAAGGGAGCTGCATCCCGTGTGCAGATGACCTCTGCAGCGCCTTCGAATCCGGAGCGGAGTTTGGAAAGAATCTCTTCGCCGGAGGTAGAGGGCACATAGCGGCTGTCAAGAGACTGCCAGATCACTCCGTCCTCCATGCCGATCATGCCGCTGACAACGGTGAGGGGGGTGAAACCCTCGGAAACGGCGGCAATCCCGGCGGCTGAACCGTCAGTTGCCTTGTGGACGAGAAGAGCGGCCTGCAGGAAGGGCTTCTCGGCCTCGGAAGGAACAGCATTGTCCAGCAGATACTGCAGCATGACGCCGATGGCATTTTTCGTGCCCTCCGGGTGGGAGGCATGGCCGGAGATGCCGTGGGCGGTGAGATGCCAGAGTTCACCGTCGAAGCTGGCTTCCACGTCCTCGGTGCTCTGCAGGGCATTCTCCCCTGCCTTCACCACAGCCTCGCAAAGGCTGGGAACGGCGTTGGGGGCAACACCGCCGGAGATGCTGACGATGTTCTCCGCCTTCGTAAGAGCGGACATTCTGCCGTGCCAGATTCCCTTTTCGCCGCAGATCAGAGGAAAGTCGGCATCCGGGCTGAAGCAGAACAGAGGTGCCGGGTAATTGGCCAGGTAATGCTCCACATCCTTCATGCCGGTCTCTTCGTTGGCGCCGAAAAGAGCACGGATGGGATAGCGGAGAGAGATGCCCTCTTCCTTCAGGAATTTCAGAGCGTACATGCAGATAACGGACGGGCCCTTGTCATCAATAACGCCACGGCCCAGAATATAGCCCTCCCGGTCACGCATGGTGAAGGGGTCGGCAATCCAGCCGGGACCGGCCGGCACAACGTCCACATGGGTGATGGTGGCAAGATACTTCTCACCGTCACCGCCGAGAGAGGCATAGCCGATTTTATTTTCGCAGTTGCGGGTGTCAAGCCCCAGCTCACTGCAGATGGCAAGAGCCTCATCCAGAGCCTTTTTCGGGCCCGGACCGAAGGGGGCATTTTCAGCAGGAGCCTCTTCCACGCTGTTGATTGCCACAAGGCGAGCAATATGGCGAAAGATGGCATCACTGTTGGCTTCAATAAACTGGTCAATCCGTGATAAAACCGCTTTGTTGTTCATACATTCCTCCAAATGAAACTGATTTCTATATGCAATGTTTGCGATGATATTCCAATGACGCTGCATCCGGCAATCGCTCAGAAAAATGCAAAAATACCGAGTTTGGTGATAACCGTCATTAAAACGGCGGCAATGATAACCCCCAGAAAAATGCAGGGCACCGCTTTTTGCAGACGCATTTTCATAAGCGCAGCCACCAGAGAGCCCGTCCAGGCACCGGTGCCGGGCAAGGGAATCGCCACAAGAAGGATCAGGCCCAGAGCACCGTATTTATCCACCGTCTCCTGCTTGCTCTCGGCCCGCTTTTCCAGAGAACCGATGAACCGGTCCATTTTGGGAAAGTGCCTTCGAAGCCAGGCAAAAATCTGCTCGATGAAGACAATGATAAACGGCACCGGCAGCATGTTGCCGAGGATGGCGGCTGTTGCAGCCATGGGCAGGCTCAGCCCGGCGAGAATCCCGTAGGGCAGGCCCCCTCGAAGCTCCACGACAGGAACCATGGAGATGAGAAACGTCATGATAAATTTGCCGAATGTGGTTGTGAGCATAGGCTACTCCCGGATAAAGGCTTATTTCTTTCTGCCGGAGGCTTTTTTCTCCAGCATGGAGATATAGAGGCGGACGTACTTTTCAGCGGAGCGTTCAAAGCTGAAATCTGCCTCCATGGCGTTGCGGACAAGTTTGTCCATAGCGGCGGGATCGGAATAAACATCCAGCACATCGTAGACGCACTCTTCCATCTCCTGCGCATTGTAATCCCGGAAGGCAAAGCCGTTCCCCTCTCCCGTTTCACACTGCCAGGGGATGACTGTGTCCTTCAGGCCGCCGGTAACACGAACGATTGGCAGGCAGCCGTAGCGCATGGCAATAAGCTGACTGAGGCCGCAGGGTTCAAAACGGGAGGGCATGAGCAGAAAGTCGCTCCCGGCATAGATCTGATGGGACAGGGCGTCATCATAGCCGATGGTGACGGAAACATGGCCGTAGTAGCGCAGAGCCTTGTACAGCATAGCGGTTTCATACCGGCTGTCACCGGAGCCGAGAAGCACAAACTGGCAGTTCTCTCGCTCCAGAATGGAGTCAAGCGCTTCCAGAATCAGGTCAAAGCCCTTCTGCTCGGTCATACGGGTGACCATGGAGATGATGGGCACATCCTTTTTCTGCGGGAGACCGAGCCTCTTCTGCAGAGCCCGTTTGCACTTTGCCTTGCCCGTTGCATAGGAACGGGAGGTGTAGTGTGCAGCGATATGCTGATCCTTCGCCGGGTTGAACACCTCGGTGTCAATACCGTTGAGAATTCCGCTGAGATCGGCCGACCTGTCACTGAGAATCTGGCCGAGGCAGTCGGAATACTCGGGGGTTTTGATCTCCTCGGCATAGGTGGGGCTGACGGTGCTGATTTTATCGGCAAAGGCGATGCCGGCCTTCATAAAGTCAGCACAGCCGTAAAGCTCCAGCACCTCGGGCGTATAGTATTTCGGGTCAACCCCCAGAAGATCCTGCACGAAGGAAAAATCAAACCTGCCCTGGAAGGCAATGTTATGGATGGTGAGGAGATATTTTATCTTCTCCTGCATGCCACCGGGGTACTGGGTTCTGGCGAGGAAGGGAATCATGGATGTGTGCCAGTCATTGCACTGGATGATATCCGGTGCAAAATCCAGCAGGGGCAGGGCATCCAGAACGGCACGGGTGAAGAAGCAGTACTGCTCCCCTTCCGCAAGGCCGCCCCGGTAAATACTGTCCCCGAAGAAAAACTCACTGTCAACGAGATAGACGGTAACACCGTCCACCACCAGCTTTTCCAGCCCGGCGTATTCATGCCGCCAGCCCAGATCCACATAGATATAAAACAGGTGCTCGACCTGAGAGGCATACTTCTCTTTGATGCATCTGTGATAGGGCGTGATGACCCTTGTCTCCACTCCCAGAGGCTGAAGGGCCTTGGGCAGAGCTCCAACCACATCTCCCAGACCGCCGGTTTTGGAGAGAGGGGCACACTCCGATGCTGCCAAAAGAACCTTCGGCAGATCTTTCCGATTTTTTTCTGCAAGCAGTGTTCTGAACTCTCTCTTCATCTCTGAGCCTCCGTTAATTAATCTTGTGTAACTCAACGCATTACAATCTTGTATTATAACAAGAATCATGCCAAATAACAAGAAAAATCGCACTCTGTGAGTGCGATTATCAAACAAATTCTGATGTCAGCTTCTGGCAGGAGGGGTAGCCAGAGCAGGTGTGGCAACAGGAGCCTGTGTGGCAGCTGCTCCGCTTGTCTTGCCGGAACCGCCGCAAGCAGTCAGGCTGAAGAGCATAGCCAGCGTAAGAAACCCTACAATAAGCTTTTTCAAAACCTGTAATCTCCTTTCCATTATGCCTGATTTCTCAAGCATTCTACCATTATCAATTCTGTTTTGCAACAGATTTTTACACCCAGCCCCACAGCCGGTCAGGGTTTATAGCGGCGGATGAGAAGATCGTACTCGTTCTTCTCGATGATACCCGCCTTGAGAAAGCCGTTGAGCTGCTTGATGTAGTGGTCAGCCTGGGTTTCCTTTTTGTCATAGGAGACGGTATCCGTTCTGTCGTGGGTGTGGACGGTGCTGCGTTTGCCCCGTTTTGCTCCAGCGACGGGAGACGCACTCTCTCCCCTGCTGACTCTGAGACGTTTTGCGGCAACGGCCAGGCAGATAATGCCCAGCAGCGGAAAAATCAGAACCAGAAAGTCCATGGGCCGCATGCTGAAATAACGCTGCAGATAAGAAGGCGTGGAGCCGAAGAGTACATCCAGCATATGCTCCGTTTCCGGCCAACGGGTGTAGGTCGTATAGAGCAGAAGAATGCCGAGGATGAAGGGCAGAACAGGGCTTTTCGTTTTACCGTTCATAATGAGCTCCTTTCCGAGTGATTCATCGCTTGCGAAAATCTGCTGTCTGCATATAAGACGGCAGATTATCTCCTGATCAGAATTTTATCACGCGCCGGATCATTTGGCAACAGGGTTGCAGGCAAAAGATTTTTGTTTACACCTTCTCCATATATACCGAGGCCGTTCGCAGCATCAGCTTTTTGGTACCGACCGTTGGGAAGGAGATCTCCAGCAGGGCATCGTTTCCCATGGGGGTGACCTTTGCAACCGTTCCGTCCCCGAAGGCCTTGTGACGCACGGCGTCTCCCACAGCAAGAGACAGCAGAGGCTTCTGCTCTGCCTTGGGGGCTGCGGGCTTCACGGTGTGCGGATCGGTAGGAAGAATTCTCTTCTTTCTGGCATAGGGGGAGACGTAGCCGGTGCCGTAGCCGCTTTCAGACTTCTGCCGGTAACTGCTCTGCTCCTGATCCCGGTAGCCGTAGCCCTTCGGCACATTCTTATGGATGTCCTCCTCCGGAATCTCGTCCACAAAGCGGGAGACCCGGTTGGCCGTGGTTTTGCCGAAGATCATTCTCTCCCGGGCACAGACAAGATTGAGGGTCTTCATGGCACGAGTGATGGCCACATAGCAGAGCCTGCGCTCCTCCTGCATCTCCTCACTCTCGCCGATGGCCTGCATGCTGGGGAAGATGGTCTCCTCCATCCCCACAAGAAACACGTGGGGAAACTCCAGCCCCTTGGAGGAGTGCATGGTCATGAGCGTCACGGCACTGGCCGAGGTGTCGTAATTGTCAAGATCGGTATAGAGCGCCACATTGGCGAGGTACCCGGTCAGGGTGCTGTCGCCGGATTCGGTCATATAGGTGATGATGGAGGACTTCAGCTCCTGCACGTTTTCAGCTCTGGCAGTGTCTTCCAGGGTATTCTTCTCCTGCAGGGCACGGACATAGCCTGTTTTCTCCACAATCTCGTCGAAGAGCAGGTCAGGGGTGTTGACCTCAGAGAAGGCTCGAAGCTCCTCAATCAGGTTGCAGAAGGCACGCATACGCATGGCGGGCCTTGCCAGGTCCTCATAGAGGTCTGCCTGACGGATCACCTCGTAAAGGGTCTTCCCCTCCCGGGCGGCAATTTCCAGTGCGGTTTCGATGCTTCTGGCGCCGATGCCTCTGGCGGGCACATTGATGATGCGCTCCAGCCGCAGGTTATCCCCCGGGGAGGAGATGACACTCATGTAGGAGAGAATGTCTTTCACTTCTGCCCGGTCGAAGAAGCGGGTGCCGCCCACAATGCGATAAGGGATTCCGTTGCGCTTCAGGGCAAACTCCAGTGAGCTGCTCTGGGCATTTTTGCGGTAGAGCACGGCGTAATCGCGCCAGTTTTCCCCTTTGCTGTAGCCGGCAAGAATCTTGGAGGCCACATACTGGGCCTCTTCCCTCTCGTTGTCGGCGGTGAAGAGCTCGATCAGCTCTCCCGGTTTCTGATCGGTCCAGAGCTCTTTGCCCTTTCGCTCGGTATTATTGCGAATGACCGCATTGGCCGCATCCAGAATATGGCCGGTGGACCGGTAGTTCTGCTCCAGGCGGATGGTGCGGCAGCCCTTGTACTGGTCCTCAAAGGAGAGAATATTCTCAATGGTGGCGCCCCGGAACTTATAGATGCTCTGGTCGTCATCACCCACCACGCAGATGTTTTTCCGCTTTCCGGCGATGAGGGCGGAGAGGGCGTACTGGAGCATGTTGGTATCCTGATACTCATCAATGAGCACATAGCGAAAGCGGCTCTGCCAGTAGTCCCGCACATCCTCATGCTGTTCCAGCAGGGTGACGGTATAGAGCAGGAGGTCGTCAAAATCCATGGCGTCGCTGGCATTCAGCCGGCGCATATACTCCCGGTAGATCTCCCCCACCTGCTGCCGGTGCAGATTATTGGATGCCTTGGCATCACGGCTGTAATCCTCGGGAAGAATTCTGTCCCCCTTGGCACGGGAAATATCGGCCAGGATAGCTCTCGGCGGATAGGCCTTTTCATCCACATTGTTGTCCTTGAGGATATGGCGGATGAGAGAAAGGGAGTCAGTAGTGTCATAGATGGTGAAATCACGGGTAAAGCCCAGCCTGTCACAGTCCCGGCGCAGAATTCGCACACAGGCCGAATGGAAGGTGCAGGCCCAGATGTCTCTGGAGCTCTCCCCCAAAAGGGTCTCCAGCCTGGCCTTCAGCTCGCCGGCTGCCTTGTTGGTGAAGGTGATGGCAAGGATCTGCCAGGGCGGCACAGGGTCAAGGGCGGCATACTCGTCAGCAAGAGGCCCGTGAGAGGCCATCTCCTCAATCATCTCCTCACAGGCTCCGAAAGGGAGCCTCTCAGAATCGGAGGCATTGCCGTATTTTAAAAGGTTATAGATACGGTTGATGAGAACGGTGGTCTTGCCGCTTCCTGCCCCAGCGAGAATCAGCAGGGGCCCGTCCGTCTGGAGGACGGCCTCCTGCTGCATGGGGTTTAAGTGGGGAAAACGGCTTACAATATAGTCTCTGCGGGTATCCAGAAAGCGGGAGGTAAAATCATTTGTCATATCGGAATTCCTTGGTAAACTGGTAAAAAAAGCTGAAAAATCAGGTGCGGAGCAGAATCATGGCGGATTTCGGCGGAAGCGTCAGGGAGAGATAGCCGCCGGAAACCCGGTCCAGCACATGGCGGGGCATGGAATAGCCGTCATTCGAGGCGATGAACGCATCGATGAAGGCGCCGCCCTCCTTTTCTCCCGCATCCCGCACATTGATACGGACAAAGCGCTGACTGTCATTGTTGTTGACGGTGATGACGGCGCACGTCTCTCCGTCAAAACGGGCATAGGCGATCACGCCGGTCTCGGCATGAAGGGGCTTGAGAGAGCCCAGCTTCAGCACCGGGAATTCATTGCGGATGCCGACGAGGGCACGGTGCATGGCAATGAGGTCTCCGTCCTCCCTGCCCCAGGGATAGGTTCTGCGGCAGTCGGGATCGGTCCAGCCCACCTGGCCGGCCTCATCCCCGTAATAGATGGTGGGGCAGCCGGGCCACGTCATCTGGATGACAACCGCCTCCCGGAAGACAGCTTTGGAAATTCCCTGTCCTGCCGCATCAGACCCCAGCGTACCGAGGCGACCCACCATATGGTTGGTGCGGGTGAGGAAGCGGGAATGGTCGTGGTTGGAGAGCTCATTCATGGCGCTGTAGAGAGATGTGACCTGCATGGTAGCCATTTTTCGCAGCATGGTGCGGAAAAACGCCGGGCCGTTCTGATAAAGCTCCTGGTTGAAGCTGTCGCTGTGCTTCTCCATACCGGTGAGGAAAAAGGTGACGGGCTCCATGAAGGCATCATAATTCATCACGGTGTCCCACTCATCCCCCTGCAGCCAGGTGGAGGCATCCCCGTAGTGCTCGGCAATAATCAGCAGATTGGGGTTCACGGCCTTGACCCGCCTGCGAAATTCCTTCCAGAAGGTGTGGTTGAACTCATCACTGTGGCCCAGATCGGCTGCCACATCCAGCCGCCAGCCGTCAATGCGGTAAGGGGGTGAGGCCCACTTTTCCGCAATGGAATAAATCCGGTCACAGAGCTCGGGGGAACCCTCATAATTGAGCTTGGGCAGCGTGTTGTAGCCCCACCAGCCCTCATATTCCCCATAGCGGCCGCTTCCCTTCTCACGGAAGGTGAAGAAGCTGCGGTAGGGGCTGTCCACATCCTGATAGGCCCCTGGCTCATACCCGGCCTTGCCGAGATAGATGCCCTCCCGGTCCATCCATTTGTTGAAGGAACCGCAGTGGTTGAAAACACCGTCCAGAATAATCTTCATGCCCCTGCTGTGCACCTCATCGCAGAAGTGGGCAAAATAGGCGTCACTGGCATAGAGATTGAAAACCGAGGTCACCCGTTTGATATAACGGGGCGCATAGCCGTTGTGCTTCTCCCAGCTCTGCATGGCATGGTCCATATCATCCTCGATCACGGCAAAATGGGGGTCAATATGGTCATAGTCCTGCACGTCATACTTGTGGCTGGAGGGCGAAATGAAGATGGGGTTGAAGTAGATCACCTCAACACCGAGACTCTGCAGATAATCCAGCTTTTCACTTACCCCCTGCAGGTCACCCCCGTAAAAGACCCGGATGTCGGAATCCGTCACGGGATCATCCCAGTTCCCGGCATGCTGGGCGTGGCCGATCACATAATAATACTCATTGTTCTGCACATCATTGGAGGGGTTCCCGTTGCGGAAGCGGTCCACCATGATCTGATACTGCACGGCACCCTTTGCCCAGGACGGGGCGTGGAAACCGGGCGTGAAGGAAAAGGCAATGCTGGGGTCCGGCTTTTCACCCTCGGCCAGAATATGGGCACCGGTCTTCTCAAAGGCGATGCCGAAACCGCAGGCCTCCACAATAAAGGAATAGGACACCTTGTTGGAAAGGCACACCAGTTCCGCCACATAGTAGTCGTAATACGTATCGGAAGAATCCTTGCGCATGAGGATAGCCATTTCCGGCTCACTGATATAGAGCAGCACACGCTGTGCCGCATCTTTTTTTACCCGCAGGCGGATTCGGACCGTATCCCCCGGATCAGGCTCGGAAGGAGAACGGAACAGATCCGTCTCGTCGCTGAAGATTGAATTCAAAAGCTCCTGAAACATGCGCAGATTCTCCAAGAAATGCAAGATTCCGTTTTCCGCAAAAAAACAGTCGGGCTATTATAACGGAAAAAATCTGATATTGCAAGAAAAGCCGCATAACGTATAGCGTCTTTTTTTCGTTTTATTCCGAAATTATGCGTTTTTATTCCATGTCGAAAAACCGCCGAAATGAAGCTTTCCACATTTTCAACAGGTTTTTCAACATTTATGTAAACGTCATTATGTAGGAATATGCAATCATTTTGTAACTTTTAATTTTTCAGACTGTGCAGCGGTGCAGGGATTCTCCCGCCCCGGGCAATGAAGGCATCGCTCTTCTCCCCGTGCACCGGCATGACAGGGGCACTGCCGAGAAGCCCGCCCAGCTCAATTCTGTCACCGGCCTGCTTTCCGGGTGCCGGCAGAAGACGGACGGCAGTGGTTTTGTTATTCACCATGCCGACAGCAGCCTCATCCGCAATGATGGCGGAAATGGTCTCTGCAGGGGTGTCTCCGGGGACGGCGATCATATCAAGCCCCACAGAGCAGACACATGTCATCGCCTCCAGCTTGTCAATGGTCAGCGTGCCGGATTCGGCGGCGGCAATCATCCCCTCATCCTCCGAAACCGGAATAAATGCGCCGGAAAGGCCGCCGACGGAAGAAGATGCCATAATCCCGCCTTTTTTTACCGCATCATTGAGCAGGGCAAGGGCTGCCGTGGTGCCATGGGTACCGCATGTCTCAAGCCCCATCTCCTCCAGAATGCGGGCGACCGAATCGCCCACGGCGGGAGTGGGTGCCAGAGACAGGTCCACAATGCCAAAGGGCGTGTCTAATCTTCTGGAGGCCTCTGCAGCCACCAGCTGACCCATACGCGTAATGCGAAACGCCGTCTTTTTGATGGTTTCCGCCACCACGTCAAAGGGTTCCCCCTTCACCGCCTTCAGGGCATGGTGCACAACACCCGGCCCGGAGACACCAACATTGATCACCTTTTCCGCCTCGCCCACACCGTGAAAGGCGCCTGCCATAAAGGGGTTATCCTCCACGGCGTTGCAGAAGACCACCAGCTTTGCACAGCCGATGGCATCCCGGTCGGCAGTTTTCTCCGCCGCTTCTTTGATCACCCGCCCCAGAAGAGCAACCGCATCCATGTTGATGCCTGCCTTTGTGGAGCCCACATTCACCGAAGAACAGACCAGATCCGTCACCGAGAGAGCCTCCGGGATGGCGTGAATCAGCTTCCGGTCGGCTTCCGTCATGCCCTTTTGCACCAGGGCAGAATAGCCGCCGATAAAGTTCACACCGCATTCCTTTGCAGCTTCATCCAGAGCCCGGGCAAAAGGTACGTAATCCTCCGTGTCCGAAGCCCCCGCTACCAATGCCATAGGGGTGACGGAAATACGCTTGTTCACAATCGGGATGCCGAACTCTGTCTCAATCTCCTCACAGGTGCTGACAAGGGAAGAGGCCATCCGGCAGATTTTATCATAAATCTTGCTGCAGGCCTTTTCCGGATTCTCATCACAGCAGGAGAGCAGCGAGATCCCCATGGTGACGGTACGGATATCCAGATGCTGCTGGTCAATCATTTCAATGGTGGAAAGTATATCCCTCTGATTCATCATGGTCTGTCACCTCAGATGGTATGCATGGCGTTGAAAATCTCTTCCCGCTGGATGCGTATGGTGAGCTCCATCTCCCGCCCCAGCTCTGCCAGCGCATCGCGCACTTCTGCAAAGGAGACCGTGGCCTCTGACACATCCACTGCCATAATCATGGTGAACTTGCCCTGCATAATGGTCTGGGAGATGTCCAGCACGTTGATGTTCATCTCCGCCAGTTTGATGCAGACCGCTGCAATGATGCCTACACGGTCTTTGCCGATAACCGTCACAATTGCGTTCATTTGCACTTCTCCTTATATTCAGTCAGATTTTTCCGGGAAGCCATTATAACACATCGTTTTCTATGCAACAAGAAAAAAAGAAAGACATTATGTAACCCTTTTGTATCCGGTTTTTGGTTGACATAAAATTATAATTATGCAATAATATCATCCACGGAAATGCCCCGTCGGGCTTCTTCCTATTCTAATTTATCACACTGCTTTGGAGGCTTCATATGAAAACGAAAAGAAAGGAAATCGCAGTTCTGCTGATTCTGGTGCTGACGCTGTCCATCCTCGGCAGCTGCAGCCTCGGCGGAACCACGCCTGCACCTACACCGGAACCGACCCCGGAGCCTACCCCTGAACCGACACCGGAACCCACACCCGAGCCGACCCCGGAACCGACCCCGGAACCGACTCCGGAACCCACACCCGAACCCACACCTGAGCCCACACCCGAACCGACCCCGGAACCCACGCCGGAGCCTACTCCCGAACCCACGCCCGAACCGACCCCGGAACCCACGCCGGAGCCTGAAGGCCTGCCCATCATCACCAAGAACCCTACGGATGAAATTGTCCAGGTCGGCGGTTCCTGTTACTTCCTGGCCCGCTATGAAGAGGCCACCATCGCCGTCTGGCACATGATCTCTCCCGACGGAAGGGACATCACCTACGAAGAGGCGCAGGAGGAGTTCCCCACGGTGGAGATCTACAACGGGATGTACAGCAACTTCCTGCTCAAGAACATTCCGCTGGAGCTGAACGGCTGGAGAGTCTACTGCCGCTACAGCAATCAGGTGGGTTATCGCGACACCGAAACCGCCCTGCTGACGGTTCTGGAGAGTGCCGAAGCCGTACAGGAAGCTCAGGCTGCTGCCCAGGCTGCAACGGAAGGCTGAATTCTTCTCCCGCTTCTATATCCATAAAATGTCTGAATCCCTCGCCGAACGGCGAGGGATTCGTTATTTATCCGGGAACTGTTTATCTTTTCAGGTCACTTTCTGCCGTTCAGTCCAAGTCTCCGGCGGGAGAGAGATGGGAACAGATATTGCCGGAGATCACATCGCTCATATGCCGGTAGGCTTCGATCTCTTCGTCACTGAGACCGGCATAGGCGACGGATGCATAGTCCTGCTCCATACGGAGGAGATCCTCCCGCATATCGTCAGCCCGGAAGACATAGGGTTCATTCAGCACCTTCTCCGGGAAGGAACCCTGCTGTGATACATATCCCCGCACCAGAAGGCGGGCAAGGGATGCACCCACCGTGAGCCGTGAAAGGCCGGTTACGGATGCAAGATATTCTGCAGCGGCCGGCTCCCCCAGCTTCTCCATGATGTAGAGAAGGAGCACATCATCCCGCTCCAGCCGGTATTTTTTGGCAAGAGAATCCAGATAGAAGCGAAAGAGCTGAATGGTGAGATAGCTGCTCTGAAGAGGCGAACGGCTCAGGGCATTGCCGGGCAGCGGTGTGACACCGGTTTCGGTGCCCAGCTTTTTCGTGCCCGGCAGGAACGGCAGGGCCAGGCTGTCTCTCCCGAGGGCAAAGAGAAAGCTGTAGATTGCCGGAAGGCGCTGTTCATATTCACCGGCATCAAACGTGCTTTTATAGAAATTATCATAATGGCCGATGACGTTTGCCTTCATCTTCACGGTGCTGCTGAGATTGAAGCTCTGGTCAAGCAGAGAGCCCTTGGTGTATTCATAGTAATAAACCGGCGCCTTGAGAACCGCAATATGCCCGACATGCAGGAGATACTGCAGGTTGAAAATCATATCCTCACTGTAGCGGATGGATTCATCCATCCGGATGGAATAACGCTCAATGATCTCACGCCGGTAGAGCTTATTCCACAGCACGCCGTAATAGAGATCCGCCGGGCTGAACAGCATTTTATCCGCATACTCTTTGATGGTAAGAACATCGCTTTTTTCAATAGAGCCCTTCTGGGAGACATTCTGGTCGACCACACGGTAGAAATCACCGATGACAAGCTGAACGGGATTTGCCTCCATCTCACGGACAAGGAGCTTGGTGGAATCCATGGGGAGCCAGTCATCCACGTCGGAAAAACGGATATACGTACCCGTGGCCTCCTCGAAGGCCCGGTTGCGGGCAGAGGACACACCGCCGTTTTCTTTATGGATGGCTTTGACCCGGTTATCCAGCCGGGCGTACTCCTCCATGATGGACAGAGAACCGTCACGGCTGCCGTCATCCACCAGTATCACCTCCAGATCGGGATAGTCCTGATGGAGAATGCTCTCCACACACCGGCGAAGACGGCTCTCGCCGTTATAAACCGGCACAATGATACTGACCTTTTCCATGATAACATCACTCCTTTTTCTGGGGAGCTATTATAGCACGAATTCGGCTGTTTTCAACCGCAACGCAGAAAAAGAATCTGCTGCACGGGATTATTTAATTGACTTTTATCAATTGTTATGATAGAATCATTTCAGTCGAGTGAACGATAAACTGCAGAGAAAGGAGAAGTGAAATGAACTGGCAGACGTTTTTACAGAATAACCTTACCACAGCAGAGGATCTTCGCAGCCCGCTGAAGCTGACGGATGAGGAATATGAAAACATCCGGCAGGAAATTGCCTGCTACCCCATGTCGGTGACGAAGTATTACTTCTCGCTGATTAACCCCGATGACCCCGACGACCCGATCCGCAAGCTGGCCATCCCCACCGGGAGCACCATCCTCCCCGATGGAGAGCTTGACACCAGCGGTGAGGCAGGCAACACGATGCTGCAGGGCATGCAGCACAAATATGCCGAGACGGTGCTGATTCTCACCACGGCGGACTGTGCCATGTTCTGCAGGCACTGCTTTCGCAGACGGCTGGTGGGCAAATCGGATGAGGAAATCGCGGTGGATATTGACGCCATTGCAGAATATATCCGGGCACACCCGTCCATCAACAATGTGCTTTTAAGCGGCGGAGATTCCTTTCTCCTGCCGACAGAGGAGATTGCCGACTGGCTCAGGAAGCTTGCAGCACTCCCTCAGCTGGATTTTATCCGCTTCGGCACCAGGACGCCTGTCACCTTCCCCCAGCGGATTCTGGGTGATTATGCGCTTCTGGAGCTGCTGGGTTCCTACCGACAGCAAAAGCAGCTGTATGTGGTGACGCACTTCAACCATCCGAGAGAGATTACACCGGAGTCACAGGCGGCTGTGCGGGCACTGCGGGGTGCGGGCATCATAGTAAAAAACCAGACGGTGCTTCTGCGAGGCATCAATGACGATCCGGAGGTGCTCGCCGAGCTGCTGCGAAAGATCACTTCCATCGGTGTGGTGCAGCACTATATCTTCCAGTGCAGGCCGGTGAAGGGGGTGAAGAGCCAATTCCAGGTGCCTATCGTCCAAGGGAGCGACATTGTGCACAAAGCGCTGGCAAAGCAGAACGGACTCGGCAAAAGTGCAGACTACACCATGTCCCATATAAAGGGAAAGATCCGTATCCTGGGACGGAATCAAAACGGCGAGATGATCTTCCAGTTCAGGCAGGCGAAAAATGCGGAAAACATCGGCCGTATCTTCTCCCGGAAGCTTGACGGGACGGAAACCTGGCTGCCGGATGATTTTGAAATCTGAATTTTCCGACCTGACATTCTTTTCTGTTGACTTCAACTGAAAAACGGTTGTATAATCATTCGCAGAATATTCACGGAGGCGATGGGGATGGAGGCAGAAGCGGAGAGAGAGCTGGAGAGCTCCTTTCTGCCGGCGTATGCACTGGTAAGAAGCATTCTTTATTCCGACTACGGCAGAAAAAACGCACGCTACACCAAAACCCAGATTGCGGTGCTGGCTGTACTTTACTGGAAGAAGGAAATGTGCATGTCGGAACTGGCGGAGCTCATCTCTGTGCCCAGAGAACAGATGACACGTGCGGTGGTTCCTCTTGTTGATGACGTTCTGGTGGAGCGCTATTCCGACGAAATCAACCGCAAACGTGTTCACGTCTGCCTCACAGACGCAGGGCAGGAATATATTCGCACCTATCTGCACAGCCATCTGGATATTCTGCGGGAAAAACTCAGTGCGGAGGAATCCGCCCGGCTGACAGAAGCGGTGAAGACCATTGTGGATATTCTCCGTGACCTGCGAAGCCGTCAGTAACAGAAAGGAAGCATCATGAGAAACTCAAAGCGTAATGCAATACTCAGCTATGTCACATGGATCGGATGGATCTTCGTCTACCTGACGCGCAACAGAAAAGATCAGCTGGTACGGCGTCATCTCAACCAGGCGCTGGTTCTGAATGTGCTGGAAACGGTGGGCGGAATATGTGCCCGCCTCGGAGGATTCCTCCGCCCGGTCGGCACGGTCATCGCCATCGGAGGATTCATTCTGCTGGTTATGGGCATTGCCCGTGCCATGAAAATGAGTGATGAACCCCTCCCCATCATCGGGAATATCAACTGGATCGAGTAAAACAGGTAAGGGTATAAAACGAGCGTTTCCCAGTGAGACTGATCACGGGGGAACGCTCGATTTTTATTGCCGATCTTATTTTTTTCTGTCTCTCCTGTCCCCGCTGTTGCGGAAAACGGTTTCCTTCGCAGAGCAGACCTTATCGGCCAGGCAGAGCACCCAGCTCTCCTTATGAGAGGGCGGCCTGCCGGTCAGTGGGAACATATGGGAGGCGATCATGTCCTCCTCGGTTTTACCGATTTCAAAATCACGCCGGGCGTTGTGAAGGGCTTTCTTCGGATGGGTAAAGCCGTGCCACCGGTGGGAAGCATCCTTCTCGTGCCAGTCATAGAGAAAGTAGTCATGCAGAAGAGCACCACGCACGAGAGCATGCTCGTCCACATGCATATGGAGCGTGTGTACAATGGCAAGGCATGTGAGAGCAACGGCAACGGAATGGGCATAAACCGAGGTGCTGCCGTGCTGGATGAACGCTTTTGACTGCTCCATGCCGGGAGATAAAAGAATATCGGAAGCGTGAAGCATCAGGTGACGGTGAAAATGATGCATAGTCATCTTTTTAAAGGCCCAGGCCTTTGCTGAGTGTCACGATAAAGTCCTGCACGTTTGTGACGATTCCCTTAGCCGAAAGGCTGCCTCGGTCACTGAGTTTGTTCGCCGTGAACTCTGAAATATCCACACAGTAGAAATAGACCTCCCGCACGGTGCCATCCGGCAGGACGCGATAGGACGGTGTCATGTTGCCCACGGCGATGGAATGGAGCATGGTGGCAAGGCAGAGAACCGTTGTGGCATTTTTCACCTCTCTGCGCATCCGGTCCTGCGCTTCATAGACGTTACCGAACACCTCCGGCAGGGGACCGTCATCCCGGATAGAGCCGGCCAGCACAAGCGGAATATGGCGATTGATGCAGTGGAAGACAATCCCGTTATCAATATGCTCCGCCTCGAGAAAGGCCGGTATTCCGCCACACTGTTTCACTCGGTTGATGGTGTCAAGATGATTGTAATGCCCGTTTGCCTGTAGCTGCTGGGTATAGATATTCTGCCCGAGGGCAGTATTCAGATAGGCAGCCTCAAGATCATGGGTGGCAAGGGCATTGCCGGCAAGAAGGGCGTCCACATAGCCGTTATCGATCAGTTTGCAGAAGGCGTTTCTAGCATCGTAGTCAAAGGCAAAAGCCGGGCCCATCACCCAGACGATCTTCCCATGGTCCCGATCATGACGGAGGATCTCGTAGAGCTCGTCATAGTCACGGGAAAAAGCAGTTTCCCGGGAACGGTTCTGACGAAAGGCAAAAAGGTCCGCCTGCCGTTCCTCATTCTGAAAACCGGAAGCGTAAACATAGATCCCCTCGCTGCCGTCTTCCGTACGTCCGAGAAGAACTGAGTCTCCCTGCTTCAGATTGCGAAATTCACGAACGGCAATACGGCCATTTTCCAGAACAGGGACGCAATCCATCCTGCTCTCCTCTGCAAGAAGCCAGGTACCCTGCACCTTGAAGTATTCCGGGAAAATGCTCATCGCGTGAAAACCTGCGGGCGCCACGGCATCGGCCGGTGCAGGGCAGATTGCAGCATCCGGTGCGGCAAGAAAACGCGGTTCGCTGAAATCCGGTTTCCGATATTGTCTCAGGGTAAAAGCCATTTCTCTATGTCCTCCCTTCATTAGATTATTTCCCGCGTTCTGCGTCTATTCTTTTGCAGCATCATACCGCAGCCGATAATCACAGCACTCTGCACCTTCCGACACCGCTGTATGTCGTTCATAACGGATATGATGAAAGCCCTGCATATATGCTTTGTCCATCTTGCAGATACAGAGCACTGCTTTTTCATATCCCAGTATCTTTGCCATTTTGTGATACGGGCAAGAAAGGATATCCACACCGAACATTTCCGGTGGCTCGCTGACAATTACTCTCTCATACCCGAAATCCGGCTTGGACATGAAATGCATGATTCCGTCAACATTTTTCCAGATCAGCTTGTCCACTCCGGGGATCGATGTAATCTTATGCACGATTCGGGCGAACTTTTCACCCATTTTTGTGCCAAACTCGCAGAGAATCTGCTCTGCATCATATCCGGCCTCTTCCAGCACCTTGTAGATAGCCACCGCAGGAATGACTTCACACCCGACCTTGTCTTCTATGCCCGGATAACGTTCCAGCAGGTTTGCCAACTCGTCCCCTGCTTTTGCCCAGATATCGCAGCCTTTTACAATTCCAAGCTTTTCCACAATCAGTTTTTTACAAGGTGTGTAAAACGCATGTTTGTCCAGCGGATTCTTTTTTATATCTTTGTTCATTATTGCACGATGTCCTTTCTTACAGTCTGCACTGATACTCTGAATACAGCTCTTCTGCGAAATCTACCAGTTCACGTGCTGTGCCGCCCCCCAAATGGGCAGGATCAAGATCCCCGAGGCGGACGCGGTCTAAACGGTCGGCACTGTTCAGAAGTGTAGATAAGGTGAGGAAGCGAGGAACCTGGAGCTCTTTGACACCAAACATCTTTAGCATTTTGGGCTGTTCCGTAGTGTAGATACAGTGAGACGCAACTGCAGCATAAATGACTGGACGATATTTTGCAGGGATATCAAGAGAATCTCCCAGCAGGCCGATGGCCTCCATTCTCCGCGCAGAGCGCAGGCCGTGTTCTCTGTCTACCCCATCGTCAATTCTCCCGATATCATGGTAAGCACATGCAGCAAGCAGCATGGATGTCTCAAGATCCGGAAGTGATTCCTTCCAAGCGAGAACACCTCCCAGGAGAATCACTCGTTCGATGTGCCCTTGACCGTGAAGAGAGCTCTGATACAGCTCCTCAGTCCGGAGCTTTCCGTATAGATTTAATACCTTCTGACAGTATGAAGTAGTGCGAAACTCACGCATGATCCCTGCAGAGTCTTCCCAGGTGCTCTCCAGTATGTCCGGCAATATTATTCTGCTCATTTTTCTGCCCCCTCAAGTGTTTATTTCTTTCAGGTCGGCTATATTAAAAACCGAAGTCTATATGATCAGTATTCTGAACGATGGCTCCGATAGCGGCGGCGAGGCCGGTGGTGATATCCCCAAGAGAAAGGCACGGCGTGTTGGGCTTGTTCAGAACCTGAGACGGCAGGTAGGGCACATGCATAAACCCCGCAGGGAACTGCTGACCGGTTTCAGAGAGATAGGAAAGCACGCCGTACATCAGATGGTTGCAGACAAAAGTGCCGGCCGTGTTGGAGACGGAGGCGGGGATGCCCTTTTCGCGAATGGCCGAGACCATGGCCTTGATGGGCAGTGTGGAAAAATAAGCCGGTGCTCCGCCCGGAATGACGGGACGATCGATTGGCTGATTGCCCTCCTCGTCCGGGATGCGGGCGTCGTCCATATTAATGGCCACTCGCTCCGGCGTCAGCTCAAAGCGACCGCCGGCTTGACCGATGCAGAGGACGGCATCCGGCTTTTCCCTTCTGATGGCAGCCGTCACAACTTCGACTGATTTACCGAAGACCACCGGCACAGGAACACAGACAAGCTCGGCACCTGCAACACGATCCCCGAGGAGTGCTGCAGCTTCCATGGCAGGGTTTACCCTTTCGCCGGCGAAGGGCTCAAACGCAGTCAGCAGAATTTTCATAACAATACGGTTCCTTCCGAGAAATTTACATGGATACAGATTAACAGAATTCACAG
>CACYYN010000030.1 GCA_902778665.1 Oscillospiraceae bacterium
GAAATAATCATCCACCCGCCAAGCGGGTGGATGATTATTCTTTACACCATATCTTTGGGCGAGACAGGGGCGACGGGATCGTCCTTCTTGACGGATCCCTTCTCCTTCTTCTGGAGGTTAATCAGCTCCTCCAGCTCCGGCATCAGGAATACACCGCCGTCAACTCTGCCGAGCTCTTCATCACTCAGGGCGGCTGCATTGGCCATCCCTTCATGAAGATTTTTATTATTTTTCATGGGAAGATTCTCCTTTCCTGTTTTTTCTGTATGCAGTATAACACGAGAACTGTCACAGAACAATCACACAAATGATTAAATTTCAGGATGGCGTCGTGTTTCCCGACGTCATCCCGTTTCAACGTGAATCTGAAATCAGAAAGTGTCCCGGTGAACAGAAATATGCAATTGTGTTGAAAAAACAGGGGGAGAGTGATATACTTTCTCCGTCTTTTTATGAGAATACCGTCGTGGCCCTTATGATGCCATGGCTTAAAAGAGAGGAGCAGCACCATGGGCAAGCTGAAAACCTATCATCAGGATGATGTGATCTTCTGCCAGGGCGATGAGAGCAAAAGCATGTTTATTGTGCGAAAGGGCAGGGTAGGGGTCATCCTTGACAGGGGCAGTGATCATGAAAACTTTCTGGCAGAGTTCCTGAGCGGCCAGTTTCTCGGCGAGATGGGAATGCTGGATTCTCTCCCTCGCTCTGCCACGGCAATCGCCCTGGATGAGGGCACTGAGCTGGAAGAGATCTGTGAGGAGGAGTTTCAGGCTGAGTTTGAGCAAAACCCGGATCAGGTTTTTGTGCTGATGCTGCAGATGGCGGCCAGGCTGCACCGTACCACCGGCAGTTATATCGATGTCTGCCGTACGGTCCGTGAGACGCTGGACGCGGAAAACGGCAACCTGCCGAAGAGCGAGGATCTGCAGGCACGCATTTCAAAATACACCTCCCTTGCCGCCGGCTCTCCCGCTGCAACCTATTGAGAAAGGAGAACAGAAGAGATGAAAACTGTTTCCTTTTCCGGCAATCAGGTCATTTTCCGGGAGGGCGATGCTGCCGAAACCATGTATGATGTGATGGACGATGTGGAGGAGTGCAAAAACTATACCGTTGTAAAAGCAAATATTATTGAGCGGTTCCTTGTGAAGAATATCTCTCCTTACGACCTCCATGCAAACCCCGACGATGAGTTTGCCCAGCCTGCCGTCGGCCCCAATGACAAAATCATCAGCGACTATGTGCAGATGATCCCGATGCTCAAACGGATGGATGAGGATATCTTTTCCGATCCGGTCATTGCGGTCAAGCTCTCTCCGAAGGGCTACCGGATTCTAAACGGCCATCATCGCTGGGCAGCCGCACTGAAAACCGGCGTCAGCAGGCTGAGAACCAAAAGTATCAACCCCGGGGATAACCATTCATCCCCACCCGCCGGATGAAACTCTTTTCCGGCATCGCAATTCCAGTAAATCCTGAGGTTAAACATGAAAGTATGTCTTTTGAATGATTCCTTCCCACCCGTGATCGACGGTGTGGCCAATGTGGTGATGAATTATGCCCGCTATCTCCAGAGCGATCATGACTGCTCCGTCGTGGTGGGCACGCCCCGTTACCCGAATGCGGATTATTCCTCCTATTCCTATCCCGTCATCCCTTATCAGAGCTTTGACACTGCCGCTGTAGCCAGCGGCTATCGCACGGGCAATCCCTTTGCCGAAAAGGAGGTTTCTCAGCTGGCGGCTTTCCAGCCGGATATCATCCACACCCACTGTCCCGCATCCGCCACCGTCATCGCCCGTATACTCCGGGAAAAGGTGGATGCCCCTGTGATCTTCACCTACCACACCAAGTACGACATTGATATCCGCCGTACCGTCCCGTTTCGCCCGGTGGCGGATGAGGGTATCCGCATGATGGTTCACAATATTGAAGCCTGTGACGATATCTGGGTTGTCAGCCGTGGAGCAGGGGAAAGCCTGAAAGCCCTTGGCTTTGAGGGAGATTACCGTGTCATGAACAACGGCGTCGATTTCGCCAGAGGCCGTGTGGATGAGAAAGAGGTGGCCTCTGTCACGTCAGGCTATGATCTGCCGGCGGGGGTTCCCATGTTCCTCTTCGTAGGCCGCCTGATGACCTACAAAGGCCTGCCCCTGATTCTCGATGCATTGGGCATGCTGCATGATGCCGGACAGGACTTTCGCATGGTGTTTGTCGGCAAAGGTCCGGATCAGCAGCTGCTGGAGGAAAAGGCCGCCGCCCTCGGTATCGGTGATAAATGTTTTTTCATCGGCCCCATTTACGACCGCAATATTCTCCGTGCCTGGAACACCAGAGCTGATCTGTTCCTTTTCCCCTCTACCTTTGACACCAACGGCCTTGTTGTCCGTGAAGCTGCTGCCTGCGGTCTCGCCAGCGTGCTCATCAGAGATTCTTGCGCCGCCGAGGGTGTCACGGACGGACGAAACGGCTTTCTCATCGATGAAACGGGCGAGGCTATGGCTGCCCTGCTGAAGGAAATAAGCGGCGATCTTGCCCACCTGCATCAGGTGGGGGAGAGGGCCATGGACGAGATCTACCTCTCCTGGGAGGATTGCGTTTCCGCCGCCTATGATCGATATGCTGCCGTGCTGGAGGAGAAAAAGGCGGGCACGCTGCCGAAAAAGAAGAAGCTGGCCACCGATTATCTGGTATCACTCACAGCCCAGCGTATGACGGATCTGGAACAATTTCGCCGGGTGAAAAACGAGCTGTTTAACGGCTTCCGTGAAACCGCCGAGGGCATGATGGAAAACATCCAGGATGCCTCCGAATCTGCCGAGCACCTCTTTGACCGCTCGGAAGATTTCATCAAAGATTTTTATCATCTTTTCAAGCATTGAACCGTAAAGGAGTAAAAAACACATGCAAAGCTACATCATCGCAACATCTTCCACCGCCGACCTGCCCCGTACCTACCTTGACGAGCATCACATTCCCTTCATCTCCTACAGCTTTACCATCAATGATGCTCCCGCCGTGGACGACTGCATTGAGGAAAACAGGGAAAAAATCTATGCCGGGATGCGCAAAGGCGACATCCTCACCACATCCATGATTACCCAGTTTGCCTATGAAGACTTTTTCCGTTCTCTGCTGGAAAAGGGCAAAGATGTGCTGTTTCTGGATATGTCCGAGAAGATGTCCAAGTCCTATCAGAACTGCCAGCAGGCTGCCGAGACGGTCCGTGCGGATTACCCGGACAGAAAGCTCTATGTGATGGACACGCGGTGCATTTCCGGCGGTCTCGGATTGCTGGTGAAGGAATGTGTTGCCATGATGGAAGACGGCAGCAGCCTTGATGAGGTGATCGCCTGGGGCGAGAATCACAAGCTGAAAATTGCCCACCGTTTCACCGTGGACGACCTCAACTATCTCAAGCGTGGCGGAAGAGTTTCCAACACGTCGGCTCTGGTGGGTTCGCTGCTGAATATAAAGCCCGTGCTCTATGTGCCGGATGAGGGCACGCTGAATGTGGCTGTGAAGGCCCGTGGCCGGAAGAAAGCGCTTGAAACCATCCTCAAGGGAGTTCTGCACGATCTGAGCCTGGTGGACACAGCCGGCGAAGAGATGCTCATTCTCCATGCCGACTGCTTTGCCGATGCCGATTTTATCCGTGCCGAGGTAAGAAAAGCCCATCCGGATATAGGCGAAATCAATATCTCTTCCCTCGGGGTGGTCATCGGTGCCCATTGCGGCCCCGGTCTGCTTGCCATTTTCTATCTCTGCAACAGCCGCCAGCCGGAGTGATCCGGTTCACACCTCCCCTCTGGGTTCCGTGTGACAGTTGTGTGACATTTCTTCTGGTATACTGTCATCGGGTTGAAGAAATAAAGAAATGAACCTTTTAACGGAGAAAGGAAACTGACCATGGAACTCAATGAAAAAATTCTGAAGGATGAAAACCTGGAAGAAGTGCAGGGCGGAACCCAGATTCCCGTCATCATTAAAAGCGGTGATACCCTGGGGGCTCTTGCCAAGAAGTACAACTGTTCGGTTGAAGATCTCTGCCGCTGGAACAATATCCGCAACGCAGATCAGATTGAAGTCGGCCAGAAGGTTGTCATCAAATACTGAGAAAAGGCATACGCAGCTTCAAACACGGTCCGTCTTCGGGCCGTGTTTGAAGCTTTTCAGGGGCAGAATCTTACGTTGACAATTCAGGCTGAGATTATTATAATTAGAAGCAGTACAGTCAGTAATCCCGGTTACCTGAGAGACCGGGCAATCTGGAATCAATGAACATACAGAGAGGAAACGATAACATGGACGAGCTCCGCTATACACTGCAGGAAGGGAATCTGGTAATCTATCTTGTGGATAAAATCGACTCTGCCAATGCACCACGGGTGGAAGCTGCTATTCGGAGTGCTTTGCAGGAGCATCCGTCTGACACGGTGATTCTTGACTGTGAAAAGCTGGATTATATCAGCAGTGCAGGGCTCAGAGTGCTGCTTCGCCTGAAGCAGGATGTGGATGACACACGCCTCGTGAATGTCAGTCCCGACCTTTATGAAATTTTTGATATGACAGGCTTTGTGGAAATGATGGACATCCAGAAGCGGTTTCGTATCATTTCCGTTGAGGGCTGTGAAGTCATTGGTCAGGGGGCCAACGGCAAGGTCTACCGGATAGACAGTGACACGGTTGTCAAATCCTATTTCGATTCGGACGCCCTGCCTGAAATCAAACGGGAGCGTGAGCTTGCACGCACTGCTTTTGTAGCCGGGGTGCCCACGGGGCGATTCCCTATGATGTGGTGCGAATCAAAGAGGGCGGTTATGGCTCCGTTTTTGAGCTGCTCAACGCCACCAGCTATGCAAAGCTGCTGATACGCGGTGAAAAAACGGTGGATGAGGTGGTGGAGATGAGTGTTCAGCTGCTGAAGCTGATTCATTCCAGAACGGTGAAACCCGATGCCCTGCCGAATATGAAGGCGGTTGCAACCGATTGGGCAGATTTTCTGACAGATTATCTTCCAACCGAGTTGTCCCAAAAGCTCAGTAAGCTGATTGCTGATGTGCCAGAAGATGACCACATTCTCCACGGTGATTACCACATCAAAAATGTGATGCTGCAGAATGGAGAGAGCCTCCTCATTGATATGGACACCCTCTGCCACGGCCACCCGATTTTTGAATTTGCCAGCATTTACAATGCCTATGCGGGTTTTGCGGTGCTGGATCACAACATTCAGAAGGAATTTCTCGGCATATCCTATGAAACCTCCGTTGAATTCTGGCAGAAGACTCTCCGGAAGTACTTTGATACCGACGATGCCGCCTTCCTGCAGCAGATTGAGGACAAGGCGAAGATCATCGGCCATGCCCGCATTATGCGCCGGACGATCCGTCGCGGCAGGCTTGAAACGGAAAACGGCCGGGCGATGATCGAGGCCTGCTCTTCTATCCTTTCCGAGCTTCTCCCCAGAACAGACAGTCTCACATTCTGACTTCGAACAAGACAAGGAGAACAAGAGATGAACATTAAAAAACAGCTCAACGGCACAGAGCTCACCCTATCCCTCTCCGGTGCCCTGGACACGGAAAATGCCCCGAAGCTGGAAGAGGTGATGAATGAATCACTGACAGGGGTGACCTCCCTGATCATCGATCTGAAGGATCTGAATTATATCTCATCTTCCGGCCTGCGTGTTCTGCTCATGGCCTCCAAAACCATGAACAGGCAGGGCACCATGGTGGTGAAGAACCCGAATGAAGTCGTCAGTGAAGTCTTCGAATTCACAGGTTTTAACGATATTCTCACCATTGCCTGAAAGCATCCGATATAGTTAAGAGGATGACGTCGTGTTTCCCGACGTCATCCTCTTTTCATAATCCCTTTTCGGGCCTATTGCTCGGCGGAAGACGGGTGATCCGGACCTTTGTACTCCAGACATAGCATTGTCAGGTCGTCAAACTGCTCGGCATTGCCCACAAAGGCATCCACCGAATTGCGGACGATTTTGAGTGTCTCCTCCGGATCTGCTTTCGCAGCGGCGCTCAGGGCATCCATCATTCTGCTTGTTTGAAACAGCTCGGAATTCGCATTTTTTGCCTCTGGTACCCCGTCGGTATAGACAAATATCTTGTCGCCTTTGTTGAGCATAATCTCATATTCTCTGTATTTTGACCCTTGCATACCGCCGAGTACGAATCCGTGTCTATCCCTGAAAAGCTCATATTTTCCGTTACGGCATAGTGCAGGATATTCATGCCCTGCATTGGCACAGGTCAGTTTGCCCGTTGAAAGCTCCAGAATGCCGATCCATGCGGTTACGAACATATCCATTTTGTTCTGGGTGCAGAGAGATTCGTTTGCTCTGGTCAGAACCTCTTCCGCTCCGATCCCAAGGGTTGCAAAGTTCTGCAGTATCGTCTTGGAGATCATCATGAAGAGGGCTGCGGGTACGCCTTTGCCGCTGACATCCGCAATCACGACGCCCAGATGATCATCATCGATCATGAAGAAATCGTAGAAGTCACCGCCGACTTCCTTTGCCGGGTCCATGCTCGCATACAGATTAAACTCCTTCCTGTTCGGGAAAGGCGGAAAGAGGGAGGGCAGCATGCTCGCCTGGATGTCTCTGGCCATGTTGAGCTCTGTCTGTGTGGAGGCAAGTATCGAGCTGTAGTAGTTAAAGATGATGCAATACATCACAATCAGCGACATCAGGATCATTCCGTAATTTGACGCGTTGCCGAACTCTCCGATCGTGGTAATGTAATTAAAAAGCGGAAAGAATATGAAGGTCAGAGCCGCCACCTTCTGATTGGTCGGGATCCTGGAGCGCACAATCAGGATCGTTGTGATCACGGATGACACAATGAGAAAGATATCCTCTGCAGCGAATGCCGGCATCGCATGATAGATTCCGTTCGAATCTACCCGGAAGGTGGTCGGATAGAAACAATTGGATAAAATAACCAGACTCTCCAGCAAAAGCAGAATCGGGAACCATTTGTCAGCCCATCGTGCCAGCTTGCCTTCAAATTCAAGTGTGACCCTGACATACAGATAAAAGAAATAGATCAGAATAAGGTCGATCAGCTTGCTGAGCAGCACGAATAAAAACTTGATGCCGCTCTGCCCCGGGACGCCTGTTGTGAAATACATCAGCGCATTCACCACAAAGCCGGCACTCGTCAGAACGATCAGAGCACGAAAAGTCTTCGCACCTTCTCCTTCCTGCCGCATCGAGCCGTAATACAGGGCCGCACAGGTAAACGCTCCCATCACATCGACACCGCAGTCGAATAAATACTCCTTCATTCTTGCGAAAATCTCATCCTCGTAGATTACCCATGTAAAGATAAAGCAGGCCAGCAAAGAAGCGACAGTAAAAATCATGCCGAACAGCACACTGTGATTTTTCAGTTTCCTGAGCACCATAACTCCTGATTCCTCTCTGATGATGAATTCATTTTGTGAAATAGGCGTTTATTATATTACATTCTCTCATGAAATACCAGTATCTGCTCAAAAAACGGATGAAAATTGTTTGCTTTTTTCAGGTGATGGATTCTTACGTTGACAATTCCGCCTGAGATTATTTAATGATAAAAAATGCATTATCCGGTCCCTGATCTGCCGAGAGAACGGACAACAGAAAAAACGAAACGGACAAAGGAGCAGGCTGACAATGGAAGAGTTTGGTTTAACTTATAAAAAAGAGGGGACCACTCTGATTGTGGAACCGAAGGGACGGCTGGATACTGCCACCTCTCCCGAAATGGAAAGACGCCTGCAGCCGGAACTGACAGGCATGAAAGACGTAATCATGGATTTTGCCGGTGTAGACTATCTTTCCTCCGGCGGCCTTCGTGCACTGCTGAACATAGACCAGCAGATGGAAGAAAAGGGCGGCTGCCTGAAGCTCATTCATGTGAATGAGTATATTATGGAAATTTTTGAAATTACCGGGTTTTCGGATCTTGTTCCTGCGGAATAAATCCGGAGATGAGATACGTTCAGCCTGGAATCTTCAGCAACGTTGCCTGCATAAAAGGTGGGCGGGGATTTCTGTGATTTTTTCCTGAATGACATAGGTAAAATTGCAAAAACCGAAAAAGTAATCTGAATTGATATCCCCCCGGGGGGCTTGTTGAAGCCCTTCCGGGGGATTATTATGTACATCATGAGAAAAAATTCTGCCCTGATGAAAAACAGAAGTAAAAACATGATTGCGCTTGTACTGCTTGTAATTGCAGTATTGGCGCTTGCTTTCGTGTGCCTGTTTATCGGTTCTTCGCATATGAGCTTTGCTGAGTGCATTGGTGCACTTCAGAAAAAGGGAAGCCCTGCTCAGGTGCGGATCATCTGGAACATCCGTATCCCCCGCGTGCTGGCAGCCATCATCGCAGGTGCAGGCCTGTCGATCTCCGGGCTCATTATGCAGACCAATCTGAATAACCCCATGGCTTCGCCCTCTACATTGGGTGTTTCCAACGCAGCCGTATTCGGCGCGAACCTTTCCATCATAGCTTTCGCCGGCGGATTTCTGGATACCGGGAATCACTTATCCGGCTATACGGTAGGCGCAAATCCTTATGCCACTTCTTTCATGGCATTTATCTTTGCCACGATTTCTATTCTGCTGATCCTGGGCCTGTGCCGCATCCGGGCATTCCAGCCGGGTGTTGTGGTGCTGGCGGGCATTGCCGTCGGTTCGGTCTGGACGGCAGCGACTACGATCCTGCAGTTTTATGCAACAGATGTGGGCCTCTCTGCTGCTGTGATCTGGACTTTCGGCGATCTTGGCCGTGCAACATATCGCACGGATTTCATCATGGCTGCGGTCGTGCTTGCAGGGCTTGCGTATTTCGCTTCCATGAGCTGGAGGTTCAATGCTTTGCTTAGCGGCGATGCAGCAGCCAAGAGCATGGGTGTGGCGGTGGATCGGCTGCGCTTCGTGTCTATGCTGCTGGCATCCGTTATCACGGCGGTATGTGTCTCCTTCCTCGGTATCATCGGCTTTGTGGGCATTATCTGTCCCCACGTGACCAAACGTCTGCTGGGGCAGGATCACCGTGTTTCGATCCCGGCCTCCGCTCTGAGCGGCAGCATCCTCCTTTTGCTGGCGGATACCGCGTCCCGGAGCCTGGGAAACGGATCAGCTTTGCCGGTAGGCGCTATCACTTCGCTTCTGGGTGCGCCCTTCTTCCTCGCCATCATTTTCAGCCGGAAGGGGGAGCATGACTGATGCTTGAGATTGAAAGACTGCGCTTTCGCTATTCACGCCACGGCCCGATGGTGCTGGATGGGGTCGATCTGGAACTCAACGACGGTGAGATAGGCATTCTGCTGGGAAAGAACGGCTCCGGCAAGACTACGCTCTTTCAGACCATCCTTGGAATCCGGAAGCCTGAGAGCGGTTTGATCCGATTCGACGGAGAAGATTTACTGAAGATGAACCGCAAGGAGCGTGCAAGGCGTATTGCCTATGTGCCGCAGAGCATACAGTTCGGGGCGCTGAGCGTCTTTGACACGGTGCTGATGGGTCGGATATCCTACTTCGGCTATAAGGCCGGAAAAGAGGATGAAGAGGTTGTCTGGCAGATTCTGCGCGATATGCGTCTGGCGGATTACGCTGCAAGGAATGTGGAACAGCTCTCCGGCGGCGAGCGGCAGAAGATTGCCATTGCCCGTGCCCTTGCTCAGGAACCGCGATTGCTGGTTTTTGATGAGCCCACCGGAAATCTGGACATTGCCAACGAGCAGCTGATTCTTGCAGAAGCACGGCGGGTAGCCCGCGAAAAGGGCATCGGCATTCTGACCTCGCTGCACGATCTGAATCAGGCTCTGGCGCTGGGCGACCGATTCTTCTTTATGAAGGAAGGGAAAATCCGCCATGAGGGCGGAGCGGAGATTGTGACCGAGAACGTCATCTTTGAAACTTTTGATGCGGAGGTCCGCATCGTTGAAACAGAAGGCAAAAAAATTATCATAAACGGAGGTTACAAACCATGAAAAGAGCAATCACCCTGATCCTGACCCTGACCCTGCTGATGAGTCTTTGCATGTTTTCCTGCACGGCGTACGCAGAAGATGAAATCACCATCACCGACATGATCGGCCGCGAAGTCACCGTTGCGCCGGGCAGCTACCAACGTGTGGTCTGCATTGGCGCAGGAGCCCTGCGTATGTACAGCTATATCGGCGATATGAGCCTGCTGTGCGGTGTGGAGGATATTGATAACATCTCACTTGCCGAGCGCCCCAGGATGTTTGACTCTGTGGCCCGTCCCTATATGCTTGCCTATGGCGAGGCCCTTACGGCTCTGCCTTCCTGCGGTGTGGGTGGTCCTCAGGCTCAGACCGCCGAGGCTGAGAAGATCCTGTCCTGCAACGCCGATATTGTCATCTCTGAGTATGAGGACGTGGAAAAGGAAGATGCTCTGCAGGAACAGCTAGGCGTGCCTGTGATCACGCTGAAGGCCGGCCCCGGCGGCGTGTTTGACGATAACTTCTTTGGCACCATGCGCATGCTCGGTCAAATCTTCCGGAACGAAGAGAAGGCCGAGAAACTCTGCAGCTTCATTGAGAGCGAGCGTGCCGAGATCAGCAGACGCACTGCGGATATCCCCGAGGAGGAGAAGCCCGCCGTCTACATCTGCGGCCTTGGCAACTGGGGCACAACCAACCACCTGATGACGGCCCAGAACTATATCTCCTTCAACGTGGCCAACGTCAGAAATGTGGTCACCGATCTGGAGGCTCCGGGCATTCAGGCCATTGAAGAGGAGAAGTTTGTCGCCCTCGGCGAGGACATGGATATTATCATCATGGATGCCGCAGCGGTGAAGAATATCAAGCCGCTCTATGCTGAGGATCCCACCATGTTCGACACCTGCAAGGCCTGGCGCAGCGGCGAGGTATATCTGGAGATGGCCTACAACGCTTACTACACAAACTATGAAATCGCGCTCATCAACACCTGGTTCATCGCCAAGACCGTTTATCCCGAGCAGTTTGCAGACATTGACATGACCGCCAAGACCAACGAAGTCACGCAGGTTTTCTATGGCATGGATCTTGCCGAAAAAATCGCATCTGCACCCTCCAGCTTCGGCGGCTATCAGCAGATCGACACTGCGACCTTCTTTGGATAAGCCATGATCGAGAAAAAAGAAGTCATTGAATTCTTTGACCGTCATGCCCCCAATTGGGATGCAGATCTGATACGGAATGATGAAATCATCGGCACCATTCTGGATAACGCTGCCGTGACGGAAGGCAAGGCTATTCTGGATGTGGCCTGCGGTACGGGCGTGCTGATCCCGGATTATCTGAAAAGGAAGGTCGCCTCTGTCACCGGCATCGACATCTCTCCGAAAATGACGGAGATCGCAAGGGCGAAGTTTCCTCAGCCGGAGGTCACGATTGTCTGCGGAGATGTGGAAATCGTGAACTTCGAAAAGCAGTTTGACTGCGTGGTGGTCTACAACGCCTTTCCGCATTTCCCCAATCCGAAGCGCCTGATTCAAACGCTCAGCGGCTTACTGAAGCCCGGCGGAACGTTAACGGTTGCCCACGGCATGAGCCGGGAGCAGATTGATGCCCATCATCACGGTTCAGCGAACCATGTTTCCAATGGCCTGATGAGCGCAGAAGATTTAGGCAGCATTTTCGAAGAATATCTGACAGTTACCGCAATGATTTCAAATGACCGGATGTATCAGGTCGCCGGGCAACGGAACTGAATAGCCTGAAAAAATGACCATCGGATTACCGGTGGTCATTTTTGGTGAAGAACAGCTCGATCCTGTTATATCCGGTGGTGGTGAGATAGGCCTTTTTATCATGGGCAACCATCATCCTCGCTACCACGTATTGCCGCAGGGAATCCGGGAGGGAATCCGCATCCGTCACATCAAAGAGAATGCCGGAGTCACGCAGAATCATCCGCATGCCCGCAGGTTCCGACAGAATGGTGCATTCGGCAAACAGCTTCTATTTGCCCGCGTTTTTCTCATAGATCAGCATCAGAATTTCCTCAAGGAGAAGCGAGGCAGTGGTTCCGGATTTTACCGAAGCCTGTGCCGTGCGGAACTGCTTTTCAAAAATAAGCTCGGTCTCCCGGCGGATTTCATCTCTGTCACGCATTTCCGCACCCTCCAGAGACAGTGTGGCGAGGAAATACTCCGCGTCCTCTTCCGACATGTCCATCACGGCGTGCTGGCTGTCAAACACCTGCTCCGCCGGATTTTCTGCTCCGGATTCCCTCGCAGCCTTGACTGCCGGCCACAGCAGGGCGGCCATCACAATCATGGGCAGGGCCCATGTCCCTTCCTCATAGAGCCAGTCGGCTCCCAGTGCCGTGTGGAGGGCATAGCTGATATACTCGGATTTATAGTTTTTCAGCCGGGTCAGTTTCATACCTGTGTCCTTCTGGCACGAATCTGTTTGTCAGAGGATGCCGTCGTGTTTCCCGACGCCATCCTTTTCCTGCAGGACTGGGGTGGTTTTCTGGTTTCCGAGAACTTCTTTCATGGAGCTGATCTTGTCTGCCGCGGTGACAATCCATCCCGTCAGATGCCTGGGCGGAATAACACAGATGGGCCACATATGCCTTTTGATGGCATCTGCCTGCACGGCATTCACATGATATTCCTCTTCCGCAAGAGTTGAGCCCCGGGTCGGATGGGTGTAGGCCTTCACCCAGGGCTTGCTTTTGTGTATGACCCGTTCCGTCATGCCGATATCGTGCAGCAGGCTGCTGCAGACGGCATCCTTTTCATTCACATGCCCGCCATGCCGGTTCAGCCACCGGGCGAGGCGTAGGCTTTCTTTTGCAACATGCAGGCTGTGTATAGCCACAGAGACATTCCCGTGGTGGGGGATTTTCCACGCATCCTGAAACCGCTGCGATGCAAGCACGTCCGCTCCCAGCTCCTGCACATCTGGCAGGAGTTCCTGTTCATTTCTCTTCATTTTCACTGTTTACAGCAGCTCTGCGAAAAGGCGGAGCACCTGCTGGCCGAGCCGCAGGTATAGCACACGGATTTCCCGATACTTGTCTGTCACCTCTGTGCTCTCTTCAAAGGTCCGCTCAAAATCCTGCCGGATCTCGGTGACGGCGTGGCTGCGGGCAATCAGACAACCGTTTTCAAAATGATGATACAGGCTGCGATAATCCAGGTTGATGGTGCCGCAGGTTGCCATCTCATCGTCCGCCACAGCCATTTTGCAGTGGCAGAAGCCGGGCGTCCACTCATAGATCCTGACGCCGTTTCTTGCCAGACAGTTATAGAAGGACCGGGTGACACTGTAAACCAGTTTCTTGTCGGGGATACCGGGCGTCACGATGCGTACATCCACACCGCGTTTTGCCGCAAGAGACAGCGCGTGCGCCATCTCGTCGGTGAGAATCAGATAGGGGGTGATAAACCAGCAGTAGCGATTGGCTTTTTCCGCGAGGCTGATATACACATCCTCGCCCACGTGCACCTGATCCATCGGAGAGTCGGCATAAGGCTGGATAAATCCCGGCTGCTTTGCCTGATATTCGGTGTCCGGCAGGTAGCGGGAGAAATCCACATTGTTCCAGGCCTCCTTGCTTCCGGCATACCACATCTCCAGAAATGCCACGGTGAGGCTCTTGACCGCATCTCCCTCGAGACGCACGCCGGAATCCTTCCACCTGCCGAAGGGCTCTGTCACGTGAAAGTATTCCTCTGCCAGGTTATACCCGCCCGTATAGCCGATTTTTCCGTCAATTACGGTGATTTTGCGATGATCTCTGTTGTTCAGAAACAGATTGATCCCCGGCCGGAAGGGGTTAAACACCTTGCAGGCAATGCCTCGCTTCTCCAGCTTCTTCACAAAATCTTTGTTGATGTATCCGATGCTGCCCATGTCATCATAGAAGACACGGACGTCCAGCCCGGCAGAGGCACGCTCCGCCAGCACATCCTCAACTCTCTTCCAGCATGAGGCGTTTTCAATGGCGTGATATTCCATAAAAATGAAGGATTCCGCCTTTTTCAGATCCTCAAGCTGGGCTTCCAGGCCGGGGAGTGCATCATCAAAGTAGACGATATCTGTGTTGTCATAGACGGGATAGCCGGCATTTCGCACCAGGTAATCTGAAATTGAGGCTTTGTCCGGCATTGTCTCCTTCATTTTTCCCAGCTCCGCACTGCATTCCGGAAGCAGGGGGAGAAGGTCTTCGTCGATATCGGCATAGCGATTGCGCATTTCACGGGTGCCATGGTTAATGCCCACGAGAACATACAGCACAATGCCCATGATAGGCAGGAACATAATCAGAATAATCCACGGCATTTTCATGGTGGAAGTAACCTGTTTGGCATAGATGGCAAGCACCATCAGCAGTGCAAGCACCCTCGTGCCTATGTTGATCCAATTCGCATACGTGTTGAGACCGGTGAAAACCATCAGTATAAACAGCAGCTCAATTACAATGGACAGGATGACAAATATCATCCGTATCACACCGTTTCTGCTGCCGGCTTTTCCTTCCTCTGTCATGATATTTTTCTCCTCCTGTCCTTCAAAGTGGATGGCGTCGTGTTTCCCGACACCATTCTTTCATCGTTTGCAGCTGCAATTTAAACTGCTCTGTTTTGCTTCCGTTTTTCCTGTACGGGGAGGAAATAGTCGTTATAAATAAAGCTGAGTATGGCAGCGGCCGGGATGGCAAGCAGAACGCCCACAATTCCGCCCAGATTGCCCAGCACAATGCTCATCACGAGAATCAGCAGGCCGGACACACCGAGAGAGTTGGAAAAGAGCTTCGGCTTGAGGATATAGGCGTCAAAGAACTGCAGCACAAATGTGAAAACAATAAAATACAGTGCCTGCCAGGGATTGACCAGAAGGAGAATAAAGCCTCCGAAAACAGCGCCGATGATGGGGCCAAAATTGGGGATCAGGTTCGTCACTGCAACAATCACGGAGATAAGACCGGTGTACGGCATTCTGCACAGCAGCATGAAAACCGCATTGATCACGCCGATAATCAGCGAGTCCAGTATGGTCTGGCCGAGATAGTTCATCAGAATGCTGTCGCACCGCAGGGCAAAATCCATCACGGCTTCGTGTTTTTCTCTGGAAAGCATGATCCGCACAAGCCGCCAGAAGCCGGCAGTCACCCTGACCTTGTCCATCAGAAAATAGATGGCAAGGATGGACGAGAGCACCACCGTCACGATATTTTTCCCGGAGTTTGCCGCGGCATTGAGAATTTTCCCCGCATTGTCCCGAATGAAGCTGGTGATGGTTCCGATGGCGTTTTCCGAGAGGGTTTTCATCTGGTCCGTGCTGACAAAATGTTCCAGAGGGCTGCCTTCAATCAGGGCAAGAAGGGAAGCGGAGTACTGATCGATATTGGTGGAAAACAGCGTCAGGCTCTGCACCAGCTGCGGAATCACCATGCCCATGATAAGCCCCACAACCAGCAGCGCCGCAATCACTGCAAGAACAACAGAAATGCTCCACCGCGTTTTGCTGGCCTTCAGTTTTTTGAAAGGAATATAGTAGAAAAACTTGGCCAGCGGATTGAGGACATAGGCAATCACAAGTGCAAGAAAAATGGCTTTAAAATTGCCCAGAAACTGCTGTATCGCCCCCCGGATCGGGCAGAGATGGGTCAGCACCACATAGAGCGTTACGCCGATACAGGCGATCACAGCGCCGTTATACCATTTCTTTTCTGATAATATCTGTTTCATCACATATCGCCTCCTGAAATCTGTAATTATCTTATAACATTCTGCCACGGCGGTCAAGAAATATCAGAAAAGGCCTGTCCGGAAAACGGACAGGCCTGAGGGATTAACAGGAATTATTTTGCAAGAACCTTCTTGAGGCGAGCATAGCGGGGGAGGGAGCACTCTCTCGGGATCTCGGGCTCACCCTGAATGAGGGGCAGCACATAGTCGATAAACTCGTGCTTCACGCCGTTGTGAGATTCGTTGATCCACTCGATGGGAACCTTCTTCTCGTAGTTGGCCACATCGGAGAGAGGAATGAGCTTGAAGTTGCAGACGTAGTTGCCGTTTTCATCCGTTGCGCGCTCAAAGGCGACCATCTTGTCGGTAATGCCTTCCAGTGCTGCATGGACTGCTTTTGCACCTGCTGCTTCTGCCTCTTTCACATCCGTTGCGGAAGCCAGGTGAGCACCGCAGCGCTGCAGAAGGCTGAGCTCCACACCGCGAACCTTGCAGCCGAGGCGATTCTTCACCACGTCTGCCAGATGAGCGGCGAGACCGCCCAGCTGAGCATGGCCGAAACCGTCGGTAGCGGAGGTTTTTGCCTCGGAGACGAAGCTGCCGTCAGCATAGTGGATGCCTTCGGAGACAGCCACGAGAACCTTGCCGGTCTCCTTGTAGATCTTGTCCACGTCAGCGAGGAAGGAATCCATGTCAAAGTCAGTCTCCGGGAGGTAAATCAGATCCGGGCCGGAGCCGAACTCAGTGGCGAGTGCTGCGCTGGCAGCAAGCCAGCCTGCGTGGCGGCCCATAATCTCAACGATGGTCACCATGCCGGTGTCATACACACGGGCGTCCTTGTTGATCTCCATGCAGGATGTGGCGATATACTTGGCTGCGCTGGCAAAGCCGGGGCAGTGGTCGGTACCGAAGAGGTCGTTATCGATGGTCTTGGGCACACCGTTTACACGGCACTCATAGCCAACCTTCTGCATGTACTTGGAGATCTTGTTGCAGGTGTCCATGGAGTCATTGCCGCCGTTGTAGAAGAAGTAGCGGACATTGTATTTCTTGAAGATCTCAAGAATGCGCTTGTAATCGGTGTCATCCACATCGGGGTCTGCAATTTTATAACGGCAGCTGCCCAGCTCGGAAGAAGGGGTATGGAGCAGAAGACGCAGCTCTTCAGGATCCTCTTCATCCATCACATAGAGCTTGTCGTCCAGCACGCCCTTGATGCCGTGTGCGGCACCGTAGACCTTTGTGATCTCCTCAGCGTCCAGAGCTGCACGGATTGCACCGTAGGCACTGGCGTTGATAACGGAAGTCGGGCCGCCCGACTGGCCGAAAATGCATGCACCGATCAGTTTTTCACTCATTGATTCATCCTCCGGATTATAAATTTTGAAAAAAATCTTTTTTTCTATGTTCTTTTTTATTGAATATAGAGTAAAAAGAGGATATAATATTTGCGCGATTTTGTAAAGATGCGTTTTTCACAAAATTTCAAATTTTTATGTTAAGGAGTAGTAAAATGGCACTTGTAACCACGAAAGAAATGTTTGCCAAAGCGTATGACGGCGGATATGCAGTCGGTGCATTCAACGTCAACAATATGGAGATCGTCCAGGGCATCACGGAAGCAGCCGGCGAGCTGAAGAGCCCTGTCATCCTTCAGGTTTCCAAGGGCGCCCGGGCCTACGCAAACCATACCTATCTTGTCAAGCTGGTAGAGGCTGCTGTAGAGCTCAATCCCGAGATCCCCATTGCTCTGCACCTCGACCATGGCGATACGTTTGAACTCTGCAAATCCTGCATTGACGGCGGCTTCACCTCCGTTATGATCGATGCTTCCTCCAAGTCCTTTGAGGACAACATTGCCCTTACGAGACAGGTCGTAGAGTATGCCCATGACCACGGTGTTGTGGTGGAAGCTGAACTCGGCACTCTCGCCGGTGTTGAGGACGAGGTCTCTGTGGAAGCAGGGAAGGAATCCTACACCCATCCCGATGAAGTGGAAGAGTTCGTCACCAGAACCGGATGCGACTCTCTGGCCATCGCCATCGGCACCTCCCACGGCGCTTACAAGTTCACCCCGGCACAGTGCACCCGCAATGCAGACGGCATCCTGGTTCCGCCTCCGCTCCGTTTCGACGTGCTGAAGGAGTGCATCAAGCGTCTGCCCGGATTCCCGATCGTTCTGCACGGTTCTTCCTCCGTTCCTCAGGAGTTTGTCAAGATGGTCAACACCTACGGCGGCAACATGCCCGACGCAATCGGCATCCCCGAGGATCAGCTCCGTGAGGCTGCAAAGCTGGCAGTCTGCAAGATCAATATCGACTCCGATATCCGTCTCGCCATGACCGGCACCATCCGCAAGTACTTTGCAGAGCACCCCGACCACTTTGACCCGAGACAGTATCTCAAGCCCGCACGCCAGGCTGTCAAGGATATGGTCGCACACAAGATCGTTCACGTTCTCGGTTCCGACGGCAAGGCATAATCTGCACAGGGGTGCCCTATGAGGGAAAACCGCTCTTTTTTCGTGAAAATGGATCCGCCGAAAAAACGGGGATTAAAAGATGCGGCGCCCGCAGATAAACCTAAACCACGCAGAAAGAAAAAGGAAGCTTCTCGGATTCGGGAAGCTTCCTCCTTTCCCAATGCGGAGTGGATGGTTTTCAGGCTCGCAGTCTCTGCAGTGCTGTTTGCTTTTGCATTGATCGGCCGTCTTCCGGCTGCGATTCATCTGCTGATTCTGATTGCTGCCTGGGCAGTGGCAGGGTATGACCTGGCCATCGAAGCCGTCAGGGCCATTCTCGCACGTGATTTTGCATCCGACGCAATTCCTGTTATCATATCAACAATTCTGTGCCTTCTCATCGGTTTCGGTGAAGAGAGCGTCGCTGCGATGATACTTTGTCAGGCCCTTCGCATGGTGGTGAAGCTTCTTGCCGAGCGAAATGCAGCTCAGGCTCTCTCTTCCATCAGTGAAAGGGAAGAGGGCATCCGTTCTCTGGCGGAAGAGCAGCTGAAGGAGGAAGGGTCTTCCGATCTTTCCATCGCATCCGTCATTGCCGGGAGCGTCAGACCTATCCTCTTACTCGCCATGGCGATTGCGGTGGTGTTTGCCCTGCTGATGGCGGGGTTTATGCACTACAACATCCGTGTCGCCATCCACAGGGCAGCCTGCATGATTGCAGTGGTGTCTCCCTTTTCCGTTCTGGTTTCCATGCCGGTCATCGGCAAGGTGAGTGTTGCCTATGCTGCCTCTCAGGGGACGGTGTTTCGCCGTGCCTCAGCGCTGGAGAGCATGGACGGCACCAAAACCGTTATCATGGAAAAGGCATGCTTCCCTGAACCGGAAGAGGCGAAAATCCTGTCCTACAGCTCATCCGCTCTGGACGACAGCACATTTTTCATGCTGGTGCGGCATCTGCTGCAGGCATCATCCCAGGAGTTTGCCCGGATTATTCTGGACAATACGGAATCCAAAATGCTGCCGAATATCGTGAGTGATTTTGCAGAGTCTCCCGGCGGTGTGGAAGGTGTGATCAGCGGCAGCCAGGCCTATTTCGGCACCAGATCCTATCTCAATGCCAAGGGCATCAATCCGCCTGAGGACCGGGGAGAGAAGGGAGTAAGCTACTATCTCTATCTCGCAGGCCGTTACGGCGGAACTGTTCAGCTCTCCGAGACAAGAGAGATGGATGTGGCCGACATTGTGCATGATTTTCGTTTCTCCGGTGTCAACCGTTGCATTTGATCAATGAGCTCTGCAGTGCCAGCACGGTGAAGAAGCTCTGCATCCGCCCGGTGACCTTTGACGGGCGCTGTGATGCAGAAACCGAAATCAGGGTAGGGGAACACATTGACGCAGCCGATGCAGCGACCTTTCCGGAATACACACCGAATATTCCGATGCTGTTTCCTTTGAGCCGCAGAATCCGGGAAATCGCACTGGAAAATGCCTTCTTTGCATTCGGCATCAAAGCGGTGCTGATTTTTCTCAGCATGATCGGTTACTGCAATCTCTGGATGGCAGCTGCTGCAGATCTGATTGCTGCGGTTGCCGTGGTGATGAATGCCAACCGTGTGACGACACGATCTCTGGTGAAAACCTTCTTTAATAAATAATATGGTACATCGAAAACCTGTACCGTCAGCCTTTCTCCGATGTCAGGCTTCGGCGGGATTGGCAGGGTAGATGGGGACAAGGCAGCGGTGCCGATTTCGGCCGCTGCCTTTGGTCTACCTATAAAATCTCGCATAATACAGATTTAACGAGATTTATAGTGGGGTTTTTACGTGTTTTCAGGGGTTCATTCCAAAAGCTGGCCCCATCTTGAATGATGAGGCCTGCTCTGATAAGATATTCTTTTTTATTCCGCCACAGGGATCATGGCCTGCAGTGATGTGTTGTCAATCACAAAGGAATAATTGAATTCGGAATATTCCGTCGGCAGTGTCGGGTCCAGGATATAGTCTTCATCCAGAAATGCCCGGTACGGATCCCAGGCTGTGAGTATCAGATAAAGGTTATGCCCCGGTGCCATGGTGTATGCTGTGGGCAGCATATAAAATGTGTAGTCATATTCTTTTCCGGCCTCCAGATCCGTTGTTTGCGCGTATTCGCTGGAGTCATACCCGAGGCCCGGATTGCACAGATCCGTCCAGCCGAATGTGATGCATTTGCTGTGGGTGCTGCTCTGGACAAATGATAGAATATCACGCTCGTCCAGTTCGTCACAAATTTCATAACTGCCGATGGTGGTAACCGGCAGAAGTTCTGACAGCCTGTCTTTTGTCATGTACGCTTTGAAGGGCTTCCCATCCTCTGCCGTATCAATCAGAATGGCTGTTATCATGAGTCCGTCCTTATCCGTCACATCTGTTGATATTTTAACATGGATTTCCGGGACACCCATCATGGTGGTCCCCTCCGGGATGTCAATCTGATAAACGCCGGCAAAGGGCTCATCCAGCGTCACGTAGTACATTTCCTGCCCCTTGAGACCCTTCAGGTCCGGATTATCGCCGGACAGGAACTGGGTGGAGTATTCCGCCAGGCCTTCGGTGGTCACGGCAGTCTGCTCATTTTCTGCATAGACAGGCATCTCCCGATAGGTGAAATCTCTCCAGCTGTTATAGGTACGGAAGGATCCGTCCAGATTGCTCTGAACCGTCACGGCTGCCATGTTTTCAATGCCGTTATCCACGCCGTAGAGATAATGAGAGAGCCACCTGTTCACAGTCTCCTCCCAGAGAACGCCGTTGATCAGCTTCCCGTCCAGAATGTTGTGGCCGTCCTGATGGAGGATAATTTTGGCCGGCATACCGGCTTTGGCAAATGCCTGCATCATCAGGTCCGCCTGTTTTGTGGTGACGTTGAAATCATTGAGCCCCTGCACAATCAGGGCCGAGCAGCGAATGTTTTCATAGTCATCGGAATAATCAGACTCTGCCCAGATGGGGGCATAATCGCCGTTTGTGGCATCCTGATCCCGGGAAATCTGCCACAGCCAGGCGCCGTAGTCTTCGTTCGGCACCGTCCAGTCGTTATCCAGGAAGGTTCCGCCGCAGTTGTAAACGGAGAGTGAGTCCGCATAGTTCACATCAAACCGGGTGGGCACGCCCTGGGAATTGGTATAATCATACCAGCTGGCGATGCCCGCATAGGGTATGATGGTTTTCAGCCCTTCCACACCGGTGGTTGCCACTTCATAAGGGATGGTGCCGCCGTAGGAACAGCCCGTCATTGCCACATTGCCGTTGCACCAGTCAGCCGAAATGGCAATCTGATGGGTTTTATCGGTGTAGGCAACGCGGTTTCCCGCCAGCCATTCCACAATGCATTTGTGGCTGTCCCGTTCAAGATCGGTGCCGCAGAGCTCATACCCTTCCGAGCCGTAGGTGCCGATGCCGCTGGCCATAACAACAGCGAAGCCGCGAACCAGATAATAGTCATAATCGGTCAGATACCAGTAGCCCTGCTGCCCGGAATAGGGCACGGTATAGTTCCAGTCCTTTTTCGGGCGGGCGGAAAGAGCCGCTTCAATAGAGGAACTCTCTCCCTCCGGCGTCCGCTTGCTGCCGGGGGCATAGAGACGGGCATAATCAAATTCGTTTTCTACATACATGGCGTAGGCATCCTGATATTCCTCACAGGTGCCTACCTGATACGGTGTGGGGTCATAGATGGCAGCTGCCTTGTATTTTCCCTCCGCTGCAGCTCTCGGCACCTGAATCAAAGCCTTCACCAGATCCGCCATTCCGTCATTGTCGGTGTCGTGGTCTGTTTCCACATAGACGCAGAAACGGAGAATATCACTGTCCTCATTGGAGTAATCGGAGGCTCTGGGGTCAGAGTACTGCAACATCGGCTGCAGCATGCCGTCTTCTATTTTCAGAATATCGTCGCCCCCGGCCAGTGCCGGAACTGCCGCCTGCAGAAGAACCGTCAGACACAGCAGCAAAAGAGAGAGCCTTCTGCCGATCTGGGGGTGGAACAATTCTGTATTCATCGATTTTCGTCCTTCCCTTTTCTATATTATTCTGTCATCAGTGAAAATATTCTACCATGGTATTATAAATCTTGCAATGTTTTTCTTGACAGATCTGGTTGATAAGATTAAAATTGGTATCAGAATGGAAACATATTAACATCTGATTCTTTTCAATTCTGCCGCTTTCGGCATCAGTAAGGAGGTATTTATGAGCAGACGAAACCGCAGGCACAGAGGACGGAGAGGTTCATCCTCGGCTGCGAAAATCCTGATCATCGTTCTGATTCTGATTCTCATAGTGCTGGCAGGGATTCTTGTTTCCCGGTTTCTGCGAGACAATCCCTCAGCACTGAAGCTGAATCTGCCTGGTCTCAGACAGGCAGAAGTGACCCCCTCACCCACTCCCGCCCCGACCCCGGAACCGACCCCGGTGCCGACCCCTGTTCCCACACCGGAGATCACCCCGACGCCTGCCCCTGCTGAGAGTGAAACGACCGAGCCGGGCGATGCTGCGGAAGCACCTGCTGCCGTACAGAGTGCCTTTTCCAACGACTTTGTCCTTCAGAAGGACCGGGAGATCCCCATTATCTCCTATTATTCTGTCAATGATGACCCGGATATGGGACAATATCTGGTGAGCAGTGAAATCGTCACCGTGAAGGACTTTACCGATCAGCTGAAGTATATCACCGGGAACGGATTCACCACCATGACGTTTGAGGATCTGGCAGATCTGGAGAATATCACCAAGCCTGTCATGCTCACCTTTGACGGATGCTGGAAGGATCTCTACACGGTGGTATATCCCCTGATTCAGGAATACAACGTCAAAATCAACGTCTTTGTCTGGCCGGACTATCTCAGCACGGCGGGCCACATCACGGAAGGCCAGCTGAAGGAAATGGCAGAATCTGAGCTTGTTTCCGTGCAGGCTGCAATGGAAACCTATACCTTCCTGGATTACATGCTGGAGGATACGCTCAAGGCCAATGTCTCCAAGGCAAAGACCTATGTCTCGAACCTCATTGGGAGGGATCCTCTGGCGATTGCCTATCCGGTGGGCGGTGTCAGTGCCGCAGCGAAGAATGTCTGCTCCTCCGAGTTCCGCTTCTGCGTCAGACGCTCGGCGGAGAGGCCCTTCAACACCACCATTGATGACGGTTCCCTGATCTATCGCTATACCATGCAGAAAGGCACACCCGTCGCGATGCTCACCTTCTGGCTGAGCCGTTCCAACTGATCCGATCATTCAACTCAAAAGTGCATGAAAAGTCCCCGTCCGATCCTTCGGACGGGGATTTCATCATGGGTAGATTTAGAAAGCTTTATGCCTGCTTTGTCTCGGGCAGAGCGTTGAGAAGCGCAAAGTAATGACTGCGGTTTTCTTCGAAGAGCTTATTGAAGGTGCCGTCACCGCTGTTCTGCAGGTTTTCAAAATACAGATGCTCATGATCGGCAAGTTCCGGATGTGCCCGTACCAGAACGGCGATTCCCACGTTGCTGCAGATGGCACCGATACGCTTGCAGTCACCCATCAGGTTGGAGAAGGCTGCATCCGCATAAAGAGAACAGACCCCCTGCCCCATCCGTCTGAAATGATTGGTCTGCATCTGGTTGATCAGCTCTCCGGAAACCCGGACCAGGGGCTCGATCATTTCGGCCTCTTTGAGGCTCCTTTTCCGGAAGGCGGTGCCGGTGTGGTCCAGCATCTCGTCAATCAGCGTGCGCAGAACCTCAATTTCCCGAAGGGCGTCCGGTGAAAAGGAGGTATTGTTTTTAGCCAAGTGGGCGGCGGAATCCGCAATGTTGACGGCATGGTCACCCAGACGTTCAAATTCCGTGTTTACCTTATAATACTGGTTGAGGATGCTGGCGTGCAGCTCCAGGTGCAGATGGGGTGACAGCTCCACCATGTAGTGGCTGAGCCTGTCGGTCATCCGGTCAATCTCCCCTTCTTCGGTCATCAGCTCATCCCAGCTTTTCTGATTGTAGGTCTCCAGCAGATGAAAGGCTGTGGTGAGGTTTGTCCTGGCCGCCTGGAACATGGCGAGAAGCAGCTCATAGCAGCTACGAAGAGACAGCATGGGCGTGTTGAAAAAGGCAGGGTTGAGCCCTTCCAGCACAGCCTTATACTTGTCTTCCTTCTCCGGCTCACCGGGAATAATCTTTTTGCTGAGCTTTTCATAGATCCCGATCATGGGGAAAAGAAGAATGGCACAGGCAAGATTGAAGATGGTGTTGGTGTTTGCAATCATACCGGAATTTACCGTAGCATCCCACAGACCGTCGAGAAGGCCGAGCCTGTGGGCGATATTGACCCCGATGAGCACCACTACCGTCTCACTGAGATTGAAGAGGATGTTCACCACGCCGACGCGTTTGGCCTCAGCCCTGGCGCCGATGGAGCAGACAATGGCAGTGGTCACACAGTCACCCAGATAGATGCCGACGATTACAGCGTAGATTGCTTTGAATGTCAGAACGCCGCCGGCAGAAAAGGCCTGGAGAATGCCGATGGTGGCAGACGAGCTCTGCAGGGCAAATGCTACGCCCGCACCCGTCAGATAACCGAGAACAGGATTATCCCCAAGGCCGGAGAAAAGCTTTTCCACAATGCCGGACTCGGTCAGCGTCTTGACAGCACCCGTCATGTTCATCAGCCCGGTGAACAGAATGCCGAAGCCCACCGCAATATTGCCGATGGATTTGGCGTTTTTCACCACACCGCTCATAATGAGAACCATGCCGATGATCAGTGCAACGGGAGCCAGTGTGGAAGGCTGCAGATAACGCAGGAAGGAGGTGCCGCCGGAGGCGTTTAAGTCCAGCAGACGGATGATCTGGCCGGTTACCGTGGTGCCCACGTTTGCTCCGATGATGATGCCGAGGGACTGATGCAACGTGAGAATCCCTGCGCCCACAAGACCCGAGGTGATAACGATTGTCGCCGTGGAGGACTGGATCAGTGCCGTGATCAGCATGCCGAGGAAGAATGCCTTGATCGGATTATCCGTCACCTTTTCCATGACAAGCTTCATGGTGGCACCGGAGTTTTCCTTCAGTGAATCCCCCATGAGCCGCATGCCGTAAAGAAACAGAGCCAGCCCGCCGAGGAGAGAGATAACATTAAATACGCTCATAGAACTCCTAAAATAAGGTCCAAAGCAAAAGAGATCTCAAATGCTCCGTAAGTTTTCAGAACAATACCGGGATGAGATCAGTCCCGTCCCGGTATGAAAGAATCCTGATATTATTCTTTTACGATCAGGCTGCGTCCGGTCATTTCGGCAGGCTGGGCAATGCCCATAACCTCCAGAATGGTGGGCGCAATATCGGCCAGGCGGCCGTTATCCAAGCGGATGCCCTTTTCGGTGACAAGGAAGGGAACGGGATTTGTGGTGTGGGCGGTGTTGACCTTGCCCGTCTCATCAAACATGCAGTCGGCATTGCCGTGGTCTGCCGTGACAAGAAGAACCACATCCGGATGCTTCTTCAGCTCATCGATGATCCTGCCCATGCAGGCATCCACAGTCTCCACTGCCTTGACAGCGGCTTCCATCACGCCGGTATGACCGACCATGTCACAGTTGGCGAAGTTGCAGACAATGAGATCGTAATGATCGCCGGCAATTGCCTCCACAACCTTGTCGGCAACCTTTTCCGCGCTCATCTGAGGAACAAGATCGTAGGTTGCAAACTCTTTGGGAGAGGGCACCAGGCAACGGTCTTCCCCATCGCACTGCTTTTCCACACCGCCGTTGAAGAAGAATGTAACATGGGCGTATTTCTCGGTCTCTGCCACACGGAACTGCTTCAGCCCCAGAGAGCTGACCAGATCACCCAGGGTGTTCTCAATTACCTCAGGGGGATATGCGATGGGCAGTGTGAGGTTTTCATCATACTGTGCTGTGCAGACATAGCTCAGAGGATAGACCTTCTTTTTCCGCTCAAAACCGTCAAAATCAGGCAGATTCAGTGCCCAGGTCATCTCACGGGCACGGTCCGGCCGGAAGTTCATAAACACAACACTGTCACCCTGGTTGATCACGCCTTCCGGTGCAATCACGGTGGGGATCATGAATTCATCGGTCAGATACTTCTCCCCTGCCTCATCCCAGGTCTGATAGCTCGTTTCCACTGCGTGAACGGGGTCAGAATCAAAATTGCCTTCGCCGCAGACGATAGCATTGTAGCCTCTCTCCACACGGTCCCAGCGTTTGTCACGGTCCATACCCCAGAAACGGCCCTGAATGGTGGCAATCTTTGCATTGCCGACCTCTTTGCACTTCGCATCCAGCTCTTTGATAAAGCCGGCACCACTGGTGGGAGCCACGTCACGGCCGTCCAGGAAGCAGTGTACATACACCTGCTTCACACCACGCTGCTTTGCCATATCCAGCATGCCGAAAACATGCTTGAGGTGGCTGTGCACGCCGCCGGTGGACATGAGCCCCATCACATGCAGAGGCCTGTTATTGGCAACTGCGTCATCCAGGCATTTCACATAGGCGGGATTTTTGAAGAAATCACCGTCGTCAATTTCCTTCGTCATCTTCGGCAGAATCTGGAAGACGACACGGCCTGCGCCGATGTTTGTGTGACCGACTTCGGAGTTGCCCATCTGGCCTTCGGGAAGACCCACGTCAAGCCCGGAGGCGATCAGCTGAGAGTGGGGATATTCGGCAAACAAACGGTCCAGATTGGGCTTGTTTGCCGTGGTGATGGCATTGCCCGGTGTAGCCGGGGCAATGCCGTAACCGTCCAGAATAATAAGAACAGCTTTATTCGTCATAGATAGCCTCTGAAATGGATTACTGATCTGTTGCTTTGACAATTGCAGCAAAGTCAGCCGGCTTGAGGGATGCGCCGCCGATCAGGCCGCCGTCAATATCAGGCTGGGCAAGCAGTTCCTCGGCGTTCTTGGCATTCATGCTGCCGCCGTAGAGAATGCTCACGGCACGTGCGGGACGTGCGCCGTACATCTTGCGGATGACACCGCGAATAGCCTCGCAGACTTCCTGAGCCTGCTCGGAGGTTGCGGTCTTACCGGTGCCGATGGCCCAGATGGGTTCATAGGCGATGATGCAATGACGAAGCTCGGTTGCGCTGATGCCGTAGAGAGCAGCCTTGACCTGATAGGTGATGTGCTCGATGGTCAGGTCCATCTCACGCTGCTCAAGGCTCTCACCCACACAGATAATGGGTGTGATGCCCTTGGCCAGAAGAGCTCTTGCCTTGGCATTGATGAGCATGTCATCCTCATGATGGTACTGTCTGCGCTCGGAGTGACCGACGATGCAGTATTTTGCACCGGCATCGAGAAGCTGGTCTGCAGAGACCTCGCCGGTGTAAGCACCCTTTTCATACTTGGAAACATCCTGGCCGCCGGCAGCAACTTTGCAGTCCTTTCCGGCTTTGACCATGGCAGGGATCATCACTGCCGGTGTGCAGAGAACGATGTCGCACTGCTTGTTCTGGGGCAGTTCCTTTTTCAGCTCTTCCATGAAGGGCTTGACGCCGGAAACGAGCTGGTTCATCTTCCAGTTGCCGGCAATAACGGTTTTACGATACTTTCTGTTCATTCTTTCTACCTCTTTCAAAAATCAGGCATCCAGCAGGCATGCAACGCCCGGGAGCTCTTTGCCTTCCAGGAACTCGAGAGATGCACCGCCGCCGGTGGAAATGTGGGTGATCTTGTCGGCATAGCCCAGCTTCTCAACTGCTGCTGCGCTGTCGCCGCCGCCTACGATGGTGATGGCGCCGGAATCGGCAAGAGCCTGAGCCATGGCCTTGGTGCCGTTGGCAAACTTGTCAAACTCGAAAACGCCCATAGGTCCGTTCCAGACGATGGTGCCGGCACCCTTCACAGCTTCGGAGAAGAGAGCAACGGTCTTGGGGCCGATGTCCATGCCCATCATGTCAGCAGGAATGTTGCCTTCGCAGAGAACAGGCTCAGCATCGGCAGAGAACTCTTTTGCGCAATAGTTGTCAACCGGCAGAAGGAGCTTGACGCCCTTCTCTTCGGCCTTGGCGATCATCTCTTTGGCATAGTCAATGCGGTCTGCCTCCAGAAGAGAGGTGCCGATCTCGTAGCCCTGAGCCTTCTTGAAGGTATAGGCCATGCCGCCGCCGATGATGATGGTGTCAGCCTTCTCCAGGAGGTTGTTGATCACGGCGATCTTGTCGGAAACCTTTGCACCGCCGAGGATAGCGACGAAGGGACGGACAGGATTCTCAAGGGCTTTGCCCATAACAGCGATCTCTTTTGCGACCAGCAGGCCGGAGTATGCGGGGAGATAAGCGGCAACGCCGGCGGTGGAGGCATGTGCTCTGTGCACGGTGCCGAAAGCGTCGGAAACAAAGATGTCAGCCATGTCAGCCAGGGCTTTTGCAAATGCGGGGTCATTCTTGGTCTCGCCCTTGTCAAAACGAAGGTTCTCGAGGAGGAGGATCTGGCCGGGCTGCAGAGCTGCTGCCTTAGCCTTTGCATCGGGGCCGATGGTGTCGGAAGCGAAGATCACATCCATGCCGAGCAGCTCGCTGAGGCGTTTTGCTACAGGAGCGAGGGTCAGCTTGCGGAGGGACTTCTCCCAGGATTCACGGGTGATGTCGGCTTCATTCTTGCCCTTTTCTACCTGCTTTTTCACATAGCTTTCAAAGGTGGCAGCCGGCTTGCCCAGGTGGGAGCAGGCGATGACGGCAGCGCCGTTGTCAAGAAGCTGGCGGATGGTGGGAAGAGCGGCTTTGATACGCTTGTCGCTGGTGATTTCACCGGTCACTTTGTCCTGGGGAACGTTGAAGTCACAGCGGAGAAGAACTTTCTTTCCGGCTACATCAACATCATTGATGGTTTTCTTGTTGTAATTCATTTGCATATCCTCCGTTTTAAATTGTTTAAACTGTTTTATCTGCCATGGAGCCGAAGCTCTTCAGGCCTCCAAAGCCCTGCTGACGCAGCGCTTCGTAAGCAAGGATTGCCACGGAATTGGAGAGGTTGAGGCTTCTGGCCTCAGAGATCATGGGGATGCGGATGCACCTGTCACGATACTTTTCCCTGAGCCATTCCGGCAAGCCGGCGGTCTCCTTCCCGAACATGAGCGTCACATCACCCGAAAAATCCGCTTCCGTGTAAACATGGGGTGCCTTGGTGGTTGCGAGGTAAAGCCGGCTGTCTCCGTTTTTCTCAAAATAGTCATCCAGATTTTCGTAAACCCGGATATCCACCAGATACCAGTAATCCAGCCCGCACCGCTTCACCATTTTATCGGAAATATCGAAGCCCAGAGGTTTGACGAGATGCAGTCGTGCACCCGTTGCAGCACAAGTTCTGGCGATGGCACCCGTGTTATGTGGAATCTCCGGCTCCACGAGCACGATATCGACCAAGCGCTGCACACTTCCCTTCTGTTACATGGAACCCCATCATCAATTTCCAACCTATTTTAGCACAAAAAATGCAAAAATCATGTACTTTTTTATAGTTTTTATCGATTCTTGCAGTTTCAACAAATGTGAGCTATAATAGAGAACAAATCAAGGCCGCATATTGTATAATTTGCCAACATGGTGGGAGGGATACTCTTTGGAATTTGGATATAAGTGCTATGACTGCCCCAGAAAGTGTGGAATATACCGATCTGAGACGGTATATGGAGGATTCTGCGGCAGCTTTTCATTGCCTTCGTTGGTCCGTGCATCCCCCCATTTCGGCGAAGAACCCTGCATCACAGGCACAAGGGGCTCGGGGGCGGTTTTCTTCTCCGGCTGCAGCCTGAAGTGCGTCTTCTGTCAGAATCACGAGATCAGCCGGAAGGCTGTGGGCAAAAAGCTCAACGTGGAGGAAATGCGCTCTCTCCTTCTGCGCCTTCGGGACACAGGCGTGCACAACATCAACCTTGTGACACCCACCCATCATTCCCGATTCCTTGCCGAGGTGCTGACCGGGCTTGATCTGGGCATCCCGGTGGTATGGAACAGCTCCGGCTATGAGAGTGTGGAGACGCTGCAGATGCTGGATGGGCTGGTGCAGGTATACATGCCGGATATGAAGTATATGGATGCAGATCTTGCCAAAGCCTACAGTGCAGCGGCAGACTACCCGGAGATTGCCGCAGCGGCTATCCGTGAGATGTTTCGGCAGCGGGGACCGGTGCAGATGGACGATGCGGGCATTTTGAAAAGCGGCGTGCTGATCCGGCATCTGATCCTGCCGGGGCAGGAGGAAAACGCCATGGACGTGATTGACTTTGTCGCCGACAGCTTTCCCGAGGGCAGCGTGCTCTTTTCTCTGATGGGCCAGTACACCCCCATGCAGGGCACCGGCCGGTTTCCGGAGCTTCAGAGACGGGTATCGGAGGAGAGCGTGAACAACCTCTGCCATTATATGAAAACGCGGAAGCTGGAAAACGGCTACTGGCAGGAGGTCTCCTCCGCCACGGAGGAAATGATCCCCCTCTTCGACGGCACCGGGGTGTGAAAGAAAAATCATTGACAGCGGCGACCAAAGAGACTATGATGTGGGCGGAGAAATTGGGAGAAGTTTCTCCGGAAGTCAGAAACCATTTATCTATATTTATTATGAATATTTCAGAAGGAGAACGAGATGAATTACAACGAAGTACTGGAAAACGCCAGAGGCTGCATCGGCCCCTACTGCAAGGCCTGCCCTGTCTGCAACGGCAAAGCATGCGGCAATGCTATGCCCGGCCCGGGCTGCAAATATCCCGGCAATGTGGCAGCAAGGAACTTTGAGAAATGGCAGGATGTATGCGTGAATATGGATACACTCTGCGCAAATGCCGACCCTGACATCTCCTTCCCTCTCTTTGGCAGGACATTCAGTGCACCCATTTTTGTGGCTCCCCTGGGAGCACTCCCCCTGCACTATGGGGACAAGCACACCGACCAGACCTATAACCGCATTATGCTCAGGGCCTCTTGTGAATACGGCGTGGCCGGCTTTACCGGTGACGGTGTTGATCCCGAGATTATGAAGGATGCCGTGAAGGATATGCTTCCTCTCGGCGGCATCGGCGTGCCCACCATCAAGCCCTGGAACAAGGAAGCCGTGTTTGAAAAGCTGGACATTCTCAATGCAAACGGCATTTTTGCAGCTGCAATGGATGTGGACGGGGCAGGCCTCCCCTTCCTCAAGGCAATGAACCCCAATGCCGGCAGCAAGACCGTGGAAGAGATGAAAGAGATTATTGATTACGCCAAGATGCCGTTTATCATCAAGGGCATCATGACGGTGAAAGGCGCCGAGAAGGCTGTGGAAGCCGGAGCAAAGGGAATTGTGGTTTCCAACCACGGCGGAAGAGTCCAGGGCGGCACCCCCTCCACCTGTGAGGTTCTGCCGGCAATTGCCGAGGCTGTAAAGGGGAAGACGGTTATCTTTGTGGACGGCGGAATCCGTTCCGGCGTGGATGTGTTCCGTGCCCTGGCGCTGGGTGCAGATGCCGTTCTCATCGGCCGCCCGGTGCTCACGGCCATCTACGGTGCGGGAGAAGAAGGCTTTAAGGTCTATATGGACAAGATCACCGGCGAGCTGAAGTCCACCATGACCATGTGCGGTGCCGCTTCCCTCTCCGACATTACAAGAGACAAGGTTATGGCCTGAGGGCCTGCCGTTTTGCATCCTTCCATGTTGAAATATGCGGGCTTTCTTCGGAGAGCCCGTATTTTTCTGCTTTTTTTCTGCCGGTCTGAGACCCATGACAAAATTCGTCACCTATATGTGGAAATTTTAAAGAAATTTTGAAAACTTAATCTACCAAATATGGAAATAGTGTGTTATAATTACAAAAAATAGGCGTCAGATTCGTTTACATAATATTTTAGAGAGGTCTCGGTCATGAAAAAAATACTCGTTCTGGAAGATGAAGACAATATCCGCAGTTTCGTTGTGATCAATTTGCGGCGCAGCGGCTTTGAACCGATTGAAGCGGAAAACGGCACCACAGCACTGGAAAAGCTGAAGGTCAACCCCGATATCTGCCTTGCCCTGCTGGACGTGATGCTGCCGGATATCGACGGCTTTGAGGTGTGCCGCCGCATTCGTGCATCCGGCTCCAAAATCGGCATTATTATGCTCACTGCCAAGAGCCAGGAGATCGACAAGGTAACCGGGCTTATGACCGGCGCCGATGACTATATAACCAAGCCCTTCTCCCCTGCCGAGCTCACCGCCCGTGTGGATGCTCTGATCCGTCGGCTCGGTGTGGATGAGGAGGAACAGGCCGCCATCGAGATTAAAAGCGGTCCCTTTGTGCTCAACACCAGAAACAGAACGCTGGAGAAAAACTTCACCCGTCTGAAGCTCACCCAGATCGAGTATCTGCTGATGAAGCTCTTTATGGAAAATCCCGGCAAGGCCATGTCCAGAGAGGACATTCTGACGGCTGTATGGGGCACGGAGTTTACCGGAGAGCTCAAGACGGTTGATGTGAATATCCGCAGGCTCCGCATGAAGATTGAGGACGACCCCACCGAGCCGGAATATCTGACCACGGTGTGGGGCTACGGATATAAATGGGGTTATTGAGTTAACAGTTGGTAGTTATTAGTTGGTAGTTATTAGTTGTTAGTTTTCAGTTGGTAGTTGACGGATGTCGGCGATCGGCTGATGGAACTGTCGGGCAGTCTGTAGGAATAAGGAAGTAAGTTCATTTGATCAATCTGAAAAATCAGCTTCTGATTTCGGGAGCTGCAGCGCTGATTCTCCTGCTGTTGGGGATCTGGCTGATTGTGCGGGGCGCCATAACGGCAGCGGTTATCATTCTGCTGGTACTGTGCGTCTATGTGATTCTGATTAATCTGTGGTTTCGCATCTTTGTGTCGGATCCGCTGGATAAGCTGACGGCGTTCTCCCGGAAAATCGCCGATGGCAAATACGGCATGCAGGAGGAAGTTGTCATTGACAACGAAATCGGAAATCTGACCGGGGCCATCAATGAGATGTCCAAAAAGATCGCCATGGCGGACAAGACACGGACGGAGTTTATCTCACAGATCTCTCATGAACTCCGTACACCGCTGACCGCCATCACGGGCTGGAGCGAAACCATCGCCTATGATCCTGCCGTGCAGGGAGATTCTCTCCGGGGTATTCACATCATCACAAAGGAATCGGAGCGTCTGACCAGAATGGTGGCAGAACTTCTGGAATTCACCAGAATTCAGGACGGGCGCTTCAATCTGCGCATTGAGCTGATCGATATTGCGGCAGAGCTGGAGGATGCGCTGTTCACCTACGGGGAGATTATGAAGCAGGCCGGCATCGAGATCAATTACTCGGCACCGGATGCGGAGATCCCGCTGATTCCCGGCGATCCGGAACGGCTGAAGCAGGTGTTTACCAATGTGCTGGACAATGCCTCCAAACACGGCCATAGTGACAAGATTGACGTGTCTCTCTGGGAGGATAAGAAGCAGGTCCATATCTCCTTCCGGGATTACGGAAACGGCATCCCGGAGGATGAGCTGCCCCATGTGAAGGAAAAGTTTTACAAGGGCAGCTCCAAAAATCGCGGAACCGGAATAGGCCTGGCCGTATGTGATGAGATCATCACAAGGCACAACGGCACCCTGGATATCCGCAATGCGGAGGGCGGCGGATGCAAAGTGACCATTTCCCTGCCCATGAGCAGTGACTGACTGTTCGCCGCAGCAAATGTATTTTAGATTGGAGTAAACAGAAAACAACATGTCAGACAAAAACAAATCCGGCGCAAGCTGCGGATTTCGCACTTCCATCGGCGGCCAGGCCCTGATGGAAGGCATCCTCATGCGCGGGCCGAAAAAACAGGCAGTCGTATGCCGGACGGCAGACGGCCTTGTGGAAAAGGTGGAGGAGCTGAAGCTGCTGCGGGATAAATACCCCATATTCGGCTGGCCTTTTATTCGCGGCATCGTGACGTTCCTCGATTCCATGATCAAGGGCATGGGCGCCCTGCTGTATTCTGCAGAGCTTCTGCCGGAGGAGCTGCAGGAGGACGATCCGCTGGATAAGTGGATTGAAGCCCATTTCTCCGCGGAAAAGGCAAAGCAGGTGATCATCTATACGGCTGTGGTGCTGGGCATTGGGCTTTCCCTCTTCCTGTTTGTGTTTCTGCCCACATTTCTTGTGGGCTTTATCAGGCCGATTTTCACCAACTTCTTCCTCCGGAACCTGACGGAAGGTCTGGTGCGTATCGCTTTGCTCATCGCCTATATGGGGCTGACCCGGCGTGTGCCGGATGTGCAGAGGCTCTTCCGTTATCACGGGGCAGAACACAAGACCATTTTCTGCTACGAGCACGGCAAGGAGCTGACGGTGGAAAACGTACGCCCCGAGAGCCGTTTCCATCCCCGCTGCGGCACCAGCTTTCTTCTGGTGGTGGTGCTGGTGAGCGTGCTGGTCAACTCGGTTGTGAAGGTGACCAACACCTTCGGCCGGATCGGCTGTCACCTGCTGCTTCTGCCGGTGGTGGTGGGCATCAGCTATGAGATTAACCGCTGGTGCGGCCTGCACGACAACCTGCTCTCCTCCATTCTCTCCGCTCCCGGCAAATGGCTGCAGCGGATCACAACCGCCGAGCCGGATGACTCCATGATCGAGTGCGCCATCCGGGCCATTGAACTGGTGATTCCGGAGGAAAAGGGCTCTGACGAGTGGGGCAAATAAATACGCGGCGTACCCCATGCCGCTGATTGGGACCGAACATTTTGAAGACTTATAATGAAATCTATCTGCAGACACGCAGCATCCTGCGGCAGCGGGGTGTGGAGGGCTACAGCCTGGAGGCAAAGCTGATTGTCTCCAAGGCTGCAGGCAAAACCGTTTCCGCCCTGATGCGTGATCTCAATCTCTATACCTCTCCGGAAATTGAAGAACGGGTGGAGGATTACACGGCGAGACGGCTTCGCGGTGAGCCGGTGGCCTATATCTCCGGCTCTTGGGAATTCTACGGGCTGCCCATGATTGTGACGCCCGATGTGCTGATCCCCCGCATCGACAGCGAAGTGCTGGTGGATGCTGCCAAAGAGGTGCTCACCGGGCACAAAATGGACGCAAGAATCCTGGATCTCTGCTGCGGCAGCGGATGCCTGACCTGTGCCATCGCCCATGAGATGCCTGCCACAAAGTTTCTCTCTGTGGATATCAGCACCAGTGCACTGGAAGTGTGCCGCAAGAACATTGCGCTCAACCGCCTCAATACCCGTGCCATCTGCATGCAGGCCGATGCCCTCTCCGCTCCGCCAATGGGGCTGGGGGCATTTGACATGATTGTGTGCAATCCGCCCTATATCCCCACCTTTGATATCCTGACGCTGGACTCCTCCGTAAAGGATTATGAGCCGCTGTGGGCGCTGGACGGAGGCGAGGACGGGCTGAAATTTTACAAGGCCATCATCCGCAACTGGAAGGTGCTGCTGACGCAGGACGGCATCATCCTTTTTGAAGTGGGTGAAGGCCAGGCGGATGAGGTGAAAGAGATGCTGCTCTCCGCAGGCTTTGCCTCTGCCAAAACACGGCGCGACACCATCGGTGTGGAGCGTGTGGTGATCGGCCGGATGGCCGCCAACGGGTGATGCATCTCCCCTCTTTCTGAAACGGATTACCTGAGATAACAACTATTCTGTGTAAAGGAGAAGACGAATCATGGCAACCAAAAGCTCCGGAAACAAAAACACAAAACAGCCGATTACACCGAAAATCGTGCTTGCAACCGAAGAAGAACGGAAAAAAGCCCTGGCAACCGCCATCGCGAAAATTGAAAAGGACTACGGCAAGGGCACCATCATGCGCCTCGGCGATGACATCTCCGTCAATGTGGAGGCTCTCTCTACCGGCTCGCTGACGCTTGACCTTGCACTGGGAATCGGCGGCGTGCCGAAGGGCCGCATCATTGAGATTTACGGGCCCGAGGCATCGGGCAAAACCACCCTTGCTCTGCATGTGGTTGCATCGGCCCAGAGAGAGGGCGGAGACGCAGCCTATATCGATGTGGAGCATGCCCTGGAGCCTGCCTATGCCAAGGCACTGGGTGTCGACATCGACAGCCTCCTGATCTCCCAGCCGGACACCGGTGAGCAGGCGCTGGATATTGCCGAGTCTCTGGTTCGCTCCGGTGCCATCGAGCTGGTGGTCATCGACTCCGTGGCGGCTCTGATCCCCCGGGCCGAGCTGGACGGTGAAGTGGGCGAGGTCACGGTGGGTGCGCTGGCAAGGCTCATGTCGCAGGCCATGCGCAGACTCGCCGGCATCATCTCCAAGAATAACTGCACGGTGATCTTCATCAACCAGCTGCGTCAGAAAATCGGCGTGATGTACGGCAACCCGGAGACAACGCCGGGCGGCCTTGCACTGAAGTATTATTCCTCTGTCCGCCTGGATGTGAGAAGAACGGAGATTCTGAAAGTCAACGGCGTGATGGTGGGCAACCGCACCAAGGTGAAGGTTGTGAAGAACAAGGTGGCTCCCCCCTTCCGGGAGGCCGAGTTTGACATTATGTACGGCGAGGGCATCTCCCGTCTGGGTGAAGTTGTGGATGTGGGCATCGAGCTTGACATCATCGACAAGGCAGGCGCCTGGTTCACCGTGTTCGGGCAACGCGTGCAGGGCAAGGATGCCGTGAAGAAGTACCTGGCAGAAAACCCGGACAAGTGTGCCGAGGTGGAAGAGCAGATCAAGCAGAACTTCCACAAGCTGGCGGGAACGAAGGAACCCACCTCCTCCTCTGCTTCCTCCGACGCGAAAAAAGCCGTGGACGTCAGCGCAGATGACTTTTCCGAAGACAGCTTCGGCGATGACCTTTAAGCGACATGCAGATCACCCATCTGCATCGGACCTCCTCTGAGCATGTGACGGTTACGCTCAGCACCGGGGAGGAGATTGCCTCCACCCTGGGTGTGGTGGCGGAGCTGATGCTCTATAACGGCAAAGAGATCAGTGATGAGAGCTATGTGCTCCTGCTGGAGCATTCTGCCAGAGCCCTGGGCGTTGAGAAGGCGCTGAACCTTCTCGGCTACAGCCGCATGTCGGCAAAGGAGCTGCGATATAAGCTGGTACGGAAGGGCATGGCGGAAGACACGGCGGAGGCCGTCATTGAAAAGCTGAAGGAGCTTCGGGTGCTGGATGATGCGGAGTATGCCGCGTCCGTGGTAAGGCACTACAGCGCCAGAGGCTACGGCAAAGGGAGAATCCGTGCGGAGCTTGCCCATCGCGGTGTGGACCGGGAATACTGGGACGAAGTTCTGGAGGATGCCCCTCCCGCCGACAATGCCATTGACCGGTTTCTGGAGAAGAAGCTGGACGATCCCTTTGACCGTGACCAGGTGCGGAAGGTTTCAGCCGCTCTTGCAAGAAGAGGCTTCAGCTGGGATGAGATTCGCGCCGGAATTGAACGAATGAAAGACGGATTCTGAGGAACCCTTATGGAACATACATTTGCACTCATATCTCTCGGCTGTGCCAAAAACCTGGTGAACAGCGAGCAGATGCTCTATCTGATGACGGAGGCCGGGTTTACTCTGGTTCCGGACCCGGATGGGGCGGACATTGCCATTATCAACACCTGCGGTTTTATCGACTCTGCCAAGACCGAGGCCATTGACACCATCCTGGAGACGGCTGAGCTGAAAAAAAGCGGCTCTCTCGGCGCCATCATTGTGACCGGCTGCCTGGCGGAGCGGTATAAGGATTCCATCCAGCGGGAGCTGCCGGAGATTGACGCGGTGCTCGGCGTGGGCAGCTACGCCGATATTGTCTCGGCGGCGAAAGCCGTGCTGGAAAAGCGAGCCTTTCGCGCCTTTGCCGACAACAGCGCCGCCGTGGATGAGATCCCCCGTGTGGTCTCCACCGGGCCCTCCTGGGCCTACCTGCGCATTGCGGAGGGCTGCAACAACTTCTGCGCCTTCTGTGCCATCCCCTATATCCGGGGCAGATACCGCTCCAGAAAGATGGAGAACATCCTGGAGGAGGCGGAGGATCTGGCGGAGCACGGTGTGAAGGAGCTTATTGTGATCGCCCAGGATATCACCCGTTACGGCACGGACCTGTACGGGCACCGGTGCCTTGCCGAGCTCTGCAGGAAGCTCTCGGAAATCGATGGCATTGTCTGGATCCGCCTGCACTATCTGTATCCGGACCAGTTTGACGATGAGCTGATCGACGAGATCGCAGATAATCCCAAAATCGTCAAGTATCTGGACATCCCCATTCAGCACATCAACAACGGCATTCTCAAAAAGATGAACCGGCGCGGTACCGGCGATGACATCAGAGCCCTCTTCTCCCGCCTGCGGGAAAAGATCCCGGGTCTCGTGCTCCGCACCAGCCTGATCTCCGGCCTGCCCGGTGAGGGCGAGAAAGAGTTTGAGGAGCTGTGTGAATTCCTGAAGGAAGCGAAAATCGAGCGTGCCGGCGTGTTCCCCTTCTCTCCCGAGGAAGGAACGCCTGCGGAAAAGATGGAGCACGTCCCCTTTGAGGAGGCACAGCGAAGGGCTGAGCTCATCATGGAGCTGCAGGCACCCATTATGGATGATTTTACCCGGAGCTTCATCGGCAGGACGATTCCGGTGCTCTGCGAAACGAAAGATGAGGAGAGCGGACTGCTCGTGGGCAGAAGCTATGCCGATTCTCCCGATATTGACGGCTGCGTGATGTTTGAGGGCACCTGCCCCTTCGGCGAGTTTGCCGAAGTGCTGATCGATGACGCAGAGGACGGCGTGCTCTACGGCAGGGAGGCGAACGCATGAGTACAACTGCCAATAAGATTACCGTTTTGCGCATTGTGCTTGTCCCTGTTTTTCTGCTGCTGGAGTATCTGGGATATGCGTACGCTGCATTCGCCGTTTTTGTGGCGGCCTCCCTCTCCGACATGCTGGACGGATATATCGCGAGAAAGTACAACCAGATTACGGTTTTCGGCAAATTCATGGATCCTCTGGCGGATAAAATGCTGGTGCTTGCGGCCATGTGTTATCTCATCGAGGCAGGCGCCATGCCCGGCTGGGCGGTTGCTGTTGTGATCTTCCGGGAGTTTGCCGTGTCCGGGCTTCGCCTGGTGGCGGCAGAACGGAGCATTGTCATAGCGGCGGCACAGTCCGGCAAGATCAAGACGGCGTGCACCATGGTGTGCCTGTGCATCATGCTGTTTTTCCTCGGCCGATGTCCCCTCTGGCTCAATACCCTCTGCATCGCCCTGATTGTGATCACAACCGTCTATTCCGGTTTTGAATATTTTCGCAACAATTATCGCGTATTTTCAGAATAATCATCCTGAGGAGTTAAGATTTTATGATACTTTACAATTCCGCTTCCAGAAAACGGGAGGAGTTTGTTCCTCATAATCCGGATCTTGTCACCATGTACACCTGCGGCCCCACGGTCTACCATTTTGCCCATATCGGCAATCTCCGCTCCTACATCATGGAGGATATTTTGGAGAAGTATCTCCGCTTTGCCGGCTATAACGTGAAGCGTGTCATGAACATCACGGACGTGGGCCATCTCACCTCCGACGCCGATGAGGGCGAGGACAAGATGCTCAAGGGTGCAAAGCGCGAGCACAAATCCGTCATGGAGATCGCGGCATATTATACCGATGCCTTCTTTGACGACTGCCGCAAGCTCAACATCAAGCGGCCTGACGTGGTGGAACCCGCCACCAACTGCATTGATGACTATATCCGCATCATCACAAGGCTTTTGGACAAGGGCTATGCCTATCTCGCCGGCGGAAACGTCTATTTTGACACCTCAAAACTGGAGCGCTACTACGTCTTCAACGACTTCAATGAGAACGACCTGGCGGTGGGCGTCCGTGAGGGCGTGGAGGAAGACACCAACAAGCGCAATAAGAACGACTTTGTGCTCTGGTTCACCAAATCCAAGTTTGAAGACCAGGCCCTGAAGTGGGATTCCCCCTGGGGCACGGGTTATCCCGGATGGCACATTGAATGCTCCGGCATCTCCATGAAACATCTGGGTGAGTATATCGATATTCACTGCGGCGGCATCGACAACGCATTCCCTCATCACACCAATGAGATTGCCCAGTCGGAAGCCTATCTGGGTCACAAATGGGTGAAATACTGGATGCATGTGCTGCACCTCAACACCACAGACGGGAAAATGTCCAAATCCAAAGGGGAATTCCTCACGGTCTCCCTGCTGGAGGAAAAGGGCTATGATCCCCTCGCCTATCGCTTCTTCTGCCTGCAGAGCCACTACCGGAAATCCCTTGTCTTCACCTGGGAGAATCTGGATAACGCACAGCTGGCCTACAGCAAGCTGATTGCAAAGATCGCGGCGCTGAAACCCGAGGACGGTGAGGTGGACGAAGCTGCGGCTGCCGCCCTGAGAGAAAAATTCTCTGCAGCGTTGGATAACGACATCAACACATCTCTCGCCGTGACGGCTCTCTACGACGTGCTGAAGGCGAAAACCAATGACGCCACCAAGCTCTTCTGCATCGGTGAGTTTGACAAAGTGCTCTCCCTGAGCCTGCTGGAAAAGGCGGCGGCAAAACGGGAAGAGCTGAAGAAGCAGGCCGTAAGCGCCGGAGAGTTCACCGTTATCGCAGAGGACGGGACACCGGATGCGGACGTGGAGGCAAAAATCATGGCCCGACGCGATGCCAAAAAAGCCAAAAACTTTGCCCTGGCCGATGCCATCCGTGATGAGCTGAAAGCCGCCGGCATTGAAGTGACCGATATCCCGAACGGCGCAAAGTGGAAGCGCATCTGACCCCCATTTTATTAAAAAAGGCACCCGAAATTAACAGCACCCCATTTGTCAGACAGTATGGTTTACTGCTGACAAGTGGGGTTTTTTATTGCCTTCCTTACCCTACGCTTATGCATCCTATTAAGACTTATAACAGTCGCATATAGGTCCTATCAGGACGTTTTTGTTGACAAGAAGGTGTTTCGGTACTATACTGAATGCATCAGGCGAAAGGAGCCGACCGACATGAAAAAGAAAACTGCAGCCATCATCCCCATCCGCTCAGCAACCGAAGCGCTCTATGATGCGGAGGCGGAAAAGGACGAAAATATCATCGGCAAGCGTATTGCCCAGGCCAGAAAGCAAAAGGGCATGAGCATTGCCGCCTTCAGCAAATATCTGGAGAATTTCGGTGTGAAGATTGCCTCCGGCGGAGCCGGCAAATGGGAAACGGGATATTCCATCCCCAACGCCTACCAGATGATTGCCATCTGCACCGCCCTGGAAATTGAAAACCCGATTCCCTATTTTATGAAGGACTATCAGCCGGAGCTGGACGAAGCCGGCCTCCGGAAGGTGCGGGAATACCGGGATGACCTGATCGCCTCCGGGAAATACCGGCCTGTGACCACCCTGCCGGAGATTATCCGCTATGTGGACATGCCGGTCAGCAACCTGGCGGTTTCAGCAGGCACAGGTGCCTTTCTGGATGAAGAGAACTTCGATATGATTTCCTTCCCCGAGGATCAGATCCCTGCCGGGGCCGACTTCGGCATCCGGATCTCCGGTGATTCCATGGAGCCGGTCTATCACGACGGGCAGATCGTCTGGGTGCAGCGGTGTGAATCCGTCGGCATCGGTCGGGTAGGTGTTTTCATCTATGACGGAGAGGGCTACCTGAAGATTTACCGCGAGGAGCCCCTTGAAGAGGATGAAGCCGATGCCTATACCGACAGCTACGGCGCCGTCCGGAGCCGTCCCGTGCTGGAATCCTATAACCCTGCCTATCCCCCTCGCCCCATCAACCCGAACCTGGGATTTCAGGTTGTGGGCAGGGCGCTGTAACCACAGGGAGGCAAACATGTGATGAACACAATGGAACGTGTGAAGGAACTGGCGGAAGAGAGGCATCTTTCTCTCCGCAGTCTGGCCACACAGTGCAAAGTGCCCTATTCCACACTGAAAAACACCATGTATCGCGGCGGCCAGCTGACCGTGGACACCATTGAGCTGATCTGCCGGGGACTTGGGATCACACTGGCCCGGTTCTTCACGGAAAATCAGGAAGAGCCGGACACAGACAACAGAAAGGTGGCAAGCTGAATTATGGCCATTCATCGTGAAAAACCGAAAGAAAAAGTCTATGTAAAGGTGCGGTCATTTTTTGACCGTATCGGAGATATGCAGCCCACCGCCATCATCTGGGAGGACGGCCGTGAGTTCAAAATCGATGCCGTGACCGACTTTTACCCCGCCAACGGCCAGATAAATGCCCCTAAGGATGACCGCTATACCGTCAAAATCAATGGGGAATACAAATACCTCTACTTTGAGCGTACCGACTCCTACTTCCCCTCCCGCTACGGCCGGTGGTATGTAAAAGTTGCCCGCCCTTAAAGGAGGAACACCCATGAATATTATTGCCGAAGCCAAAGCACGCGGAAATAAAATCCGCTCCAATGCAGACCTCCTCTTCGCCCAGCGGGAAATGCTGGAAACCATGCTGGCCCATCACGCCATCTCCGAGGCGGAATATCACCGCAGCCTGGAAGCTCTCCTGAAAAGCTTCCGCCACAAATAAAAGAGGGTAAAAACATGACTATCGGATTTGCATTCATCCTCGCCTGCATCATTCTCGTGCCCTGTGTCTTTCTCTTCTCAGGCAGTGACACCGACCACCCGGAAGCCATCCGCAAAGAGTGCCGGCGTGACGCTCTGCTGGACTGGACAGACAAAGACCTCATCGCAGCCGAGCAAAACGCCGCCTGCCCGGCAAAAACAAACCTTCAGCACTCCCCTGCCACTGTCAGAATTGAAACCGTAGACCGCGATGTTTTCCTCCGGTCCGTAGCATAAGAGAATCTATGAAAAACATCACCTGTGAAGAAGCCTATAAGCTTTTCCGTATTATATGGGAGAAACGCCTTGCCAAAGGCAACCGCCCTGCCCCTTCAGCCCCCGACACGGACAAAAAGACAGACAGCGCAGCATGAATATCACTGCGAAAGCCAAAAGCACGCGGAAATAAAATCCGCTAAAATGCAGACCGTCTCTCCGCCCAGCGGGAAATGCCGGAAACCATGCTCGCCCACCACGCCATCTCCGAGACGGAGTATTATAGAAGCCTCAATACATTACCGAAGCATTGTAAACAGAAAGAATAGTGTCGATACTTGCGCTATCACATTATCAGCAACATACTGCACGCTATTTTTCTTATTGACATTTGATAGCATATATGCTATCATCTGATTGTGAAATGAAGGTAAATACAAATGTTCAATATTGAATTTTATGAAACATCCGATGGTTTTTCCGAGATCCGGGATTTTCTTGATTCGTTACGTATGAAATCCGATAGTGTGAAAGATGCAAGAATTCAATATCAACAGGCTGCCCGTTGCATTCAACTTCTTCAAGATAATGGCACAAATCTCCCGGTTGAGATAGCAAAACATTTGGAATCTGAGATTTGGGAACTGCGACCAGGTAATAATCGAATCTTTTTCTTCTACTACGATCATGGTACTTACGTGCTTTTGCACCATTATCTGAAGAAGACGCAAAAAACACCAGCACGCGAAATAAGCAGGGCAAAAGCTGAAATGAATGACTATATTTCAAGAAAGGGGAAAAAGTGATGAATTGGAATGAATATAAAGACTTTGTAAAGGAGACAGATCCGCTTGGTAAAGAAATGTTGGAAGAAGCCGAAGCCGAGGCTTCTATCATCTCTGCAATGATCAAACAGAGAACTGCTCTCGGTATCAGTCAAAGAGACCTTGCAGCACTTTGTAACATTCCTCAGTCATCGGTAGCCCGAATAGAATCAAGCAAAACGACCCCAAGGCTTGACACATTAATCAAAATGCTCAATCAACTCGGTTTAAAGCTCTCCGTAACACCGTCATCCGCGTTATCAAAGTAAAACAATGACGAAAATCATCATATAGGCTACGCGTTTCATCTCGCGTAGCTTTTTTACGTTATAGTCTAACCAGGTGGCACCGTCGTAATCTGAAAGAAAAGCTTGAATTACAATTGTGTTTCCTCTATAATGATTTCATATGTTAACATAATTTTCCTTGGATTTATAAGTGAGTGCCTCTATGAACACAAAAATACATTATTTTTATCGGGATTCCGGGAATTACAAGACTTATGAATTCCGTATCGTTGCAGGAGAGATTACGGAAGAACAGTGGGATGCCATTCGCAGATGCTGTATTCCCGGAGATTATTATTTCTATCCTGAGGCAGTCGGATTTATTGATATAGGGACTAACAGATGGATCGATATCGTCACAGACTGGTGTGAACTAGAAAACTATGAGCTGACGGAAGAAGCACCGAATATTAATATGACTGTGCAGGAACTGGTACAACATTTCCGGGAAGCCTCTGCCCAGTGGTGATCGGAGCAGAATATGAATTCCTTTCTAACCAATTACAGTGAAATAACGTTTCTGGATACCATCAGAGACTCCCTGAGAAAATGCAGCAGCTTCTGTTTTTCTGTCAGTTTCATCAAAAAAGCCGGCCTTGTTCTTTTGAATAAGGATATTGAGGCCGCTCTGGCCAGAGGCTGTATTGGCCGACTGATCACCTCCACCTATCAGAATTTTACTGACATAGAATCCCTGCGGATTTTCCGCCTTCTCATGGATCAGTATCCGCTCTTTCTCTGCCATCTGGATTTTGACAGCTTTCACGATGCTCAATATTCCACTCTCGGTTATCACTCGAAAGGATATATCTTTTCCTTCCCCGACGGACATACAGAGATTATCGTGGGTTCCTCGAATATCACCCGTTATGCCCTGAAGAAGAACATTGAATGGGATCTCCATATTTCATCCCGTCCGGATGAAAAAGTTTATCTGGACGCCATGAAGGAGTTTGACACACGGTGGGATAACACCCCTCTGCTTGACCGTGATCTGATTCATTCCTACGAAACCCGATTAATGTATTCCATTGAGCGATGGGACATGGACTATGATCTGATCCGTGCCAAGGTAATGCCCAACTATATGCAGCGTGCGGCACTGAAGGAGTTAAACCGTTACCGTGTGATGGGGATTACACGTGCAATTTCCATCTGTTCTGCTGGTTCGGGCAAAACCTACCTTGCAGCCTTCGACGCCCTGAATTTTGCCCCGAAAAGGCTGCTGTATATTGTGCACGAGGCATCCATTCTGAAGAAGGCGCTGGAGACATTCCAGTCTGTTTTCGGCCCTGACGTATATTGCGGGCTCTATACCGGGCAAAGCAAAGAGCTGGACGCAGATTTTCTCTTTGCCACCAATGTACTAATGGCCAGAGACCTTGAGCTGTTCTCTCCGGATGCATTTGAATACATTGTCATCGACGAGTGCCACCATGCAGTAGCCGACAGCTACAAGAAAATCATAGAATATTTCAAACCGGAGTTTCTTCTCGGCCTCACTGCCACACCTGAACGAATGGACAACCAGGATGTTCTGTCGCTCTTCGACGGCAATGTGCCTTTTGAACTTCGGCTGAGAGACGCCATCATCAATGACCTGATCGTCCCCTTCCATTACTACGGCATCCGGGACCAGATGATTGATTACGGTCTCCCAAAATCGCAGGAACGGAAGATGCTGGCACAGATCGCTGACACGGAGCATTGTGCATTTATCCATGACGAGATTGAAAAACGGCGTCCGGAGGGAAAATTAAAAGCGATTATTTTCTGCAGAAACATCACGCATGCCCGGCAGATGTCGGAAGCTCTCGGTGAATATTATAAAACGGCATACCTCACCGGGAAAAACAGCGTCGGAGAGCGAATTCGTGCCTATAATGATCTCCAGAACGATTCTTCCGAGCTGGAAGTTCTCTGTTCCGTGGATATTCTCAATGAGGGTGTCGATATTCCCGGAATCAACATGGTTGTTTTCCTGCGTCCCACAGAGTCCTCCACCATTTTCATCCAGCAATTGGGACGAGGTCTCCGAAAATATGAGAATAAACCCTATGTCACCGTGCTGGACTTCAATGGGAACAGCTACAAGAGGAGTGTCCAAATTGCTCTTGCGCTCGGTGGGCTTGCAAAGAACCTTGTCCTGGAAAAAAGACTGATGATGGCAATGGTAAAGGACGATTTCAAGGCAATCGGTCTGCAGGATTACGGTGTAGAGATCCATATTGACGACCTGAGCAAAGAGGAGATTATTGATTATCTGGAACAGGAAAACTTCAACAGTCTGGCCTATATGAAGCAGGATTACCAGAACTTCAAGAAGTATATCAGTGCCCAGTTCTATCCCTCTCACACAGATTACCTCTATAATGACTGTGCCCCGGATTTGCTCCGCTTCATGAGCATCAAAATCGGCGGACGGAAAACCGGCTGTTATTACAACTTTCTGAAAGGTATTGAGGAAGAAAATCTCCCCGATTTCACAGATCATCAGGTTGCCCTGCTGAAGTACGCCTCCTCTCTTCTGCCGCTTGTCCGGCCGTATGAATTTATCATTCTCCAGGCTCTTGCCGAAGGACAAACAGAAAGAGCCCAGTTTGCCGAGACATGCAGCGCAGAAATCGAAAATTTCTCCGAAGATGCGCTTGACCATGCACTGCATTTTCTGTGTGAAGACAAGCAGCTCATACAACATGTGGATGAATACGTACTGGCAGCAGAAATGGATGACCAGTTCCGGGAGCACCTGGAAGATCTCCTCGAATACGGCCTCTCCAGATACCGCTCTGAATATAACGACGAAACAGACTTCCTCCTGTGGCAAAGCTTACAGCATGGATGCAGTCCAGCGAAAGCTGCTGAAAAATCCGGGTTATACGCAGCTTGGCACCTACGTTTACGGCAAGGAAGTTGTGATCTTTGCATCTCTGAAGAAGGATGCCTCTGTGGAAGAACGCCTGCAGTATAAAGATAAATTCCTTACTGATACTCTGTTTCAATGGGAATGTGAAAACAACATTCGCCCTGATAAGCTGAGAGGTCTGAATGAAAGTGACTTTGCCTATGTCTTTGTGCGTAAGGTGAGCGAGGAACACGGAATTGTGCTTCCTTTCACCTATGTTGAGTATTCCGTTTTAAAAAACCTCCGAAACCGGACAGATTGACCACTTGTTCCGGCCAAATTGATCAGTGCTTCCGCCGAAATTGATCATCAGCTCCGCAGTAATTGTACATTGACAAATGAATATTCCGACTGATATCATGATCTTGCTTTTCCTTGCATTGGAGGATAGAGCTACAGTGGGGACTGACTCGAGCGCCAATGCAAGGTTTACAAAGGAGAGTGATGCGGGGGAGTATCACTCTTTTATTTTTGCTCATAGGTAAACACCACTCTCCTTGGAAAACTTAATGCGAAAAACCTCAGGTCTGGACAGAGCCCAGTGAGCCGTAGGCTCCTTTACTGAATGGTACTTTTCCGCTTGCGCATTGAGTCATTGCCCGCAATAATTATTTTGTGTGAATCATGAGCGAAGCGGTCACAGATTGCGTCTGCTGTGAGTTTGTTTGGTACCTGCTCCATCCAACCAGGGACATCAAACTGAGAACAGAGAATTGTGGAACCTTTGTGGTAACGTGCATCCGCAATTTCAAGGACATCATGAGATTCCAGCTCTGAGAGAGGATACCGCATCCATTCATCAATGATCAAATGCGCCGGTTTTTTGTATTGCTGAATTGCTTTTGGGAAAGTATTCCCAGCTCTGGCAATTTCCAGGTCTGTGAGAAGATTCTGAAGCCTTACATATTTGACCTTGAAGAAGTTTCTGGCAGCAGAGATGCCTAAAGCACAGGCAAGGTAGGTTTTCCCGCAGCCTGTCGCACCAAGAAGCAGGATATTGTGGTGTTCACGAATATAGTTGCAGGTAGAGAGTTTTGTGATCAGTTCCCAATCAAGTTTTCTGTCCGGGAAATAGTCAATGTCTTCAATGCAGGCTCCCGGTTCAACAAATCCGGCTTTCTTGATCAGATCTTTCAGGCGATTGCTTTTTCTGGTAGACCATTCCTGATCAACAATCAATCCGAAACGTTCTTCAAAATTGAGATTTTGAAAAGAAGGGTCTTGTAACTGCATCTGGAAAGCATCGGCCATCATACGAAGCTTCATCTCACGAAGCTTCGTCACGGTAGTTGTATTCAGCATCACTTTGTCCTCCCATAATATTCGGCACCTCTTGTGAATCCATACTGGGAGGCAGCATCAGCTGACGTTGGTTCAGCGACATGATCAGGTTTGTCTTGCCCTGAGGCGAGGATAGCCTTTACATGCTTGAAAGCTGGTTGCGGTGTGTAGGTTAGTGCTTTGGCACAGGCTTTCTCAAGGCGCTCAACAGAATATTTGTCGGCTAGCTTGAGCAAGGCCAGGCATGGTCTGTACCCTTGCTGTTCGATCTTGTAACTGCTCAGAATTGCCCGAACCACAGCTTCCGTCTTTGGTCCCACCTTGGCAGCCCACGAGATAAAACGTTCACTATTCCAAGCAACATACTTTTTATGATCAGGCGGCATATGCTCTTCGTTTGTGCTGTATTGATTAGCTCGTCCATATAAACGGACATGTGAACAAATTCGATTACCGCCAAAGAAAACTTCCACCATATTCCTGGTGAGACGAATATCCACCTTCTGCTTTATAAATTCATACGGAACAGAATAGTTCATCTTATCTATAGATATGTGGTAATTGGGACCAACAGTAGCGACTTTCCAATGAGACAGCTCATATGGTTCTGCGGGCAGTTCCATCAGAAAAGGCTTTTCGTCAGCAAATAGGGTTGCCCTGCTACCCTCTTTCTTCTGGAAAGGCTTGTGGTTGAACTCATATAACTTTAACCAGATCTCATCATTCAGGTCTGTCAATGTAAGAAATTGCCGATTGCGCAGAGCAGCGATAATGAATGTGGATATTACTCCGACAGTACCTTCTACAAATGCTTTATCTCTGGGAGCTCTAACGCGTGCTGGTACAATAGCTGTGTTGTAATGTTCTGCAAGTTCCTGATAAGACCGATTCAATTCAACTTCTTCTCTGCCATGTCTCAGAACACCGGTTTTCAGATTGTCGCACTGAATCATCTTGGTTACGCCGCCAAAATATTTATATGCGTTGACATGTGCTGTGGTCCAGCTCTCCTGATCCATCGAAAAGAACCCTTCCACATAGCTGTATCCGCTGTACGGAAGTGTAGCAACAAAGATGTAAACTTTGATGAGTTCTCCGGTGGCAGTGTCAATAATTCCGATTGTGTCGCCTGCCCAATCCACCTGCATAATCTCGCCAGGCTTATGATTCAGATGCATTGTTGCATTTTTCTTGGCACAGAAGTCGTTGTAATATTTGTTAAACTGAGTGGACTGATACGGCAATTCACCGGCAAGCCGGCACTCATCTACATATTCCCGCCAGAGAAGATCCAACGTTACTCCATCACGCTGCAGTTCCTTGTACACATGTTCGTAGTCCGGCATCTTATACTTTATTTTTCCAGATGCATTAGGGAACAGCATCTCATACAGCTCTTTATCCGACATTTCCTTCGGCAAAGGGTACTGAAGATTGTGTTCCTCGGCTAACCGTATGACAGTCCTTACGGTTGTGCGAGAACATTGCAGGGATTGTGCTATCTCGGTTTTGTTGAATCCCAGGGAATTCATCCTTAGGATTTCACGGTAGTTGGTCATAGCCATGACCCTCCTTATGTTAATGTCACGTTGCTAGCGTGCACCAACATACTACCGTATTCTGAGGGATGGTCAACGTTTGCGGAATAGATGGTCAATCTCAACGGTGGTGGTGGTCAATCTGAGCGGTGCTGATGGTCAATTCTATGCGGAATATTCACCTATGTCGGCAAAGGGAAACTGACAAATCCACGAATTCAGAACAAACCGGAAGGAACCACATATCTCTATGATATAATTATGGAGAATCCTTTGCCGGACTATCTGCAGTATGATTTCGGCTTGCAATCAAGCTGAGACAACACAGACTTTCGTAGGGGACGATAACATACCGTCCCCTGCTTTCTTTTATCACAACATATTTCTTTTCGCATAAAAAAACTTACAGGCCGGTGATCATCGTTCTCATCACCGCCTGCAAGCTGGAAAGGAACCGGAGCATTGAATCGTGTTCCGCGTATTCATTTTTCCGCTCCGGACCATTTAACCGGGTTGGTTAGCCATTATTTTAGAGGAAATTCAGCTTCTCACCAGCTGCCGGATGCTCCACCCTCCTGCTCCGGTTCGGGGTCTACAGGCGGCCGAAGTATGATGCCTCCTGCAACCGTTTCCATGGCTTCCGCGGTAAGCACTTTCATTTCAAGATCTTTCATTTCTATAGCCCTCCCTTTCAGTATACTCAGTCAATATCAAACCAGGTGGCACCGTCGTAATCGGAAAGAGTGCCGTTGTCGTTCATGGATGCGGAGAACACGGTGTTGTTGCCGTCAACTACAAGCAGCTCTCCGTTGTCTCCGACGTAGGCGTCATAGTAGTAACCCACACGTGCATTGTCCGGGAACTTGACCAGGGCTTTGCCGTCATCCGTCACGGTGAGCTGGTAGGAGCCGACTCTTGCATCATACATCTCAAAGGTCTTGCCGGCGTAGGGGTTCATCTCATCGACGGAAGCTGCCGGAACAAGGAACCAGAAGGCAGCTGCAACGGCAAGCATCCCGAGCATCATGGCAGCCAGCACCACGAAGATAATCACATTCTTTACAGCGACATAAGTAAGAATTGCTTTGAATTCTTTCTTAATATTTAATTGAGGTTATTCTTCTAAAGTTTTTTTGCCAAGAAGGTCATGATATTTTTTGTAGCGCAGGTAGATATTTTCATAATCATGCCTGTCTCTCTGATCTGGCTTTATTGTAATGAAAGAATCGTTACACATATGATCTATTACTTTTTCCCATGTTTCTCCATTTGCAACAGCTGCTAACATGGCAGAACTCAGTGCGGTAATATTCTTTTTATTTGATATTAATATTTCTCTATTTAGAATATTTGCATATTGCTGGCAAAAAAACAGGTTTTTTTCTGCTATACCTCCGCAAACTATAATTTTATTGAAACAAATTCCATTCTCGTCAAGAAAATCTACAATCACTCTCATGCCACAGGCAATACCATGGATCATAGCAACATATATATCTTCTGGTCTTGTATCAAGTGAAAGCCCGATTATGCTACCTCTTAAAGAAGAATCATTTAATATACTACGATTTCCGTTAAACCAATCCAAAACAGTTATTTTGTTGCTACTAGTTCCCCTTGTATTAGCTAAATCCCCTAGATACGTATAAATATCGATCTTTTTTTCATCTGCATCCGAATAATAACTTGATGGAACATGATTCTTTACAAACCAAGCCAACATATCACCTGCACAAGGCTGCCCTGCATCATAACAATAATACCCTGGTATTATTCCATCTTTTAAGACACCGTTAATACCTGTTATTGGCTTGAATTGATGATTTGTAAAAGCCATCGCTACTGATGTCCCGAGAGTTATCGCCAATGCATCGGGGTATTTACTGCAAAAATAAACTCCTGGTGCGCTTCCGTCCCCCATTGGCGTTGCAACCGGAATTCCTGCTGGAATGTTCAGTCTATCTGCTATAGTTTTTTTCAAATAACCACATGGTTTAGAATAATCTTTTACATTACCTGCAAATTTCTCATAGAAACTATCTCCAAATCCATCTGATAATCTATTCAGTGCCTCACGGTCTGGAAAACCATATTCTGGTGTCCACATTCCTTTGTATCCGGAAGAATAGAGACTATTCACTCTTGATCCTGTTAGAATCCAAGCAATCCACTCCCCCAAATCACAGAAATAGTCTGCTTCATCAAAAACATACTTAGCGTTATCAAATACCTCAAGAAGTTTTGGCAAAGCCCATTCGCAGTTGCAAATATGCCCGTATCTATCGATCGCTGGGAAACACCCTTCCTCAAAATGAAGAGCTTCAATTTTTTTGGCTTCATTCTGGGCTCCGTGATGTTTCCATAATTTTATATAAGCGTGCGGTATATTTCTATATTCCTCTATTTCCGCTAAAGCTGTCCCATCTGACTTGCATGGTACCATACTATACGTCGTAGCATCAATTCCTATACCACGTATACACACTTCCTTTAAACGCGTTTTCAACAGGACTTCTTCAATCCCATTAAATAGGGCTTCTCTGTAATCAGAAGGATCCGCTAAAGCCCAATCTGGAAGATCCCATGTTAAAACTCCATGTTTATATTTTTGTACTGATTCTCCAATAACTTCCCCGTTTTCTTCAGATACCAAAGCGATTCTTGCGGATAAAGTCCCAAAATCAATACCAAGATATGTATTAACCATCTATTATCATTCTCCCTAACAATTCTAAAAAACAAAGGGCGTCATTCGGCGCCCTTATATTTTGTTTTCAAACGATAATACTCTGACTCAACTCTATCTGAAACTTGACCCTGAATATTACACAGAGTCCTTAGCACGTCCTTTATGCCGTTGATTTTGATCATTTGCTGGAGTTTCATGCTCTGTGCATCATCTGCATTCTCATAGAGCAACATTGAAGCAATTCCAATATAATAATTAGGAGTGGGTATATTATACTCATGAGCGTAACGCATTGGTGCAACAATTCGATCATCAGGTGAAAGCTTTCTGATCGGTTCTCTGGCCACTCGAGTAACTGAATCAATAATATATGGATTTAAAAATCGCTTCATCAGTTCAGTACGATATTGTAGCATTTCATTATTAGAAAAACCATGACGCATTATTAGCATTCTTCCACATTCTTCCATCATCCCCCATACTACATTATATATTTCTCTATCCTCAAGTGCTTCTTTTACTGTTTTGTATCCTTTCATGAAGCCGAGACAACCGGTAACTGCATTTGGTCCATTTAAGGTGAAGAGCTTTCGTTCCACATATGACATAAGATCATCAACGATATTCATGCCGGGTATCTCCGGGATTAATCCTTTAAAACCTGCTTTTTCCACATCCCATTCATGATATCTCTCTACAACAACTTCCGCAGGTGCGAGATTATAGACTGGAGGAATGATACGGTCTACAGCACAATCGGGAAAACCAATATATTGATCAGCAAAGATTTTTGTAATTCCATCTAATCTCTCATAGACTAAATTTTTTAACTTCGATGTCGCACGTATCCCATTCTCACACGCTATAATATTTAATGTATTCTGATTACCTTCTAACATGCGTAATTCAATCCCAGTTGCAATTGCCGGAGCAATCGCCGGAAAAGCAGTCAATCCGACTGAGGTACATATCAATTCACAGTGTGTGTACGCATTAATCAAATCTGGGGAATCTGAATAAATTCCGG
>CACYYN010000031.1 GCA_902778665.1 Oscillospiraceae bacterium
GGATTTCTTCTTCCGTCAAAGCAGCACTGGAAGCCGACAGGCAGGCAGAAATTGAGGCCTCACGGCCTGTCATCACCATCAATCTCTCCGGCCTGGATCGGATCCGGCAGGATGCTCTCGTCACCAGAGACAGCCTCCTGACAGAAGAGGATTCCCTTCCGGATCAGGAACCGGAAGATTCAGCACCGTCTGCCGTCCCGGGTTTCGAGTCGGGGCAGCAGATTTCTTCCCTAACTCCCGGTCAGATTCGGATTCTGCATGCGCTTCTGCAAGGTGAATCCGCAGACGCTATTCTGAAAGAGCAGCACCTGATGCCTTCCATCGCCGCAGATGCTATCAATGAAGCGCTTTTTGATGAAATAGGCGATACCGTTCTTGAATGCGATCAGGACGCACTCTCTCTGATCGAGGATTACCGGGAAGATGTATCCCGTATACTTGGAGGTTCAGCTGATGCCTGAAAACAATAGCAGAAAAGTCCCGAAACGGATTTCACAGACCATATTAAACTCTCTGAAAGGCGGCGTAGTCCCGAGAATCGGCCTGCCCTACATTGCAGTAGGGCGGAAAAATGAAATTGAAGCGCTCCTTCACGATGTGGATATCATTGCAGAAGGCGGTGCCTCTTTCCGTTTTATCGTCGGAAGATATGGTTCCGGCAAGAGCTTCCTGTTGCAGACAATCCGGAACTATGTCATGGACCGGGGCTTCATTGTCGCCGATGCAGACCTTTCCCCGGAACGGCGTCTTCACGGTACAAAAGGGCAGGGGCTTGCAACCTACCGGGAGCTGATCGGCAACCTCTCCACAAAAACAAAACCGGAAGGCGGTGCTCTTACCCTTGTGCTGGACCGTTGGATCAGCACTGTTCAGTCTGAAGCCGCTCAGGAAACCGGGCTTTCTCCGGATAACCCTGCTCTGGTGAAGGCCGTTGATCAGAAAATTTATGCCGTTACCTCTGCCGTCAGTGAGCTCGTCCACGGCTTTGAGTTTGCGAAGCTTCTATCTGCCTATTATCACTCCTATGTTGACGGAAATGATGAGATGAAAGCCAAGGTAGTTCGGTGGTTTCGCGGTGAGTATTCCCAGAAGCGGGAAGCAAAAGAAGAGCTCGGCGTCAACATCATCATCTCTGATGATGACTGGTATGAATATCTGAAGCTCTTCGCTGCATTCTTCCGTCTTGCCGGCTACTCCGGTATGATGATCATGATTGACGAACTGGTCAACATTTATAAAATCCCCAATTCCATCACACGCCAGTATAATTACGAGAAAATGCTCACCATGTACAATGATACTCTACAGGGAAAAGCAAAATATCTCGGCATTATCATGGGCGCCACGCCGCAGGCTGTTGAGGACAAACGCCGTGGTGTTTACAGCTATGAAGCGCTCCGCTCCCGCCTCGCAGAAGGGAAGTTCTCCCGTCCCGGCGCACGTGATCTTCTTGCGCCTGTCATCCGTCTCGAACCTCTGACGGCCGAGGAAATGCTGGTTCTCTGCGAAAAGCTTTCCGAGATGCATGCCGATCTCTATAATTATAAAGCATCACTCGTGACAGAGGATCTCGCATCTTTCATTCGTCTGGAATACGGCAGAATCGGCGCTGATGTGAATATTACCCCGCGTGAAGTCATCCGGGATTTTATTGAGCTTCTTGATCTTCTCTACCAGAACCCATCCTTGAACATCAATGACCTCCTGCAGTCTGACGAGTTTACCTTTGCAAAATCAGAGGCAGTCTCCGATCAGACAGAAGGTGATTATGCGGAGTTTACCATATGAATGTTTTTGCCAGATATGCCCCTTTCATTCAGGACTATATCTATCGCTCCGGCTGGCAGGCACTTCGCGGCGTCCAGAATGCTGCAGGTGATGCTATTTTCGGTACGGAAGATAACGTACTTCTGACAGCATCCACCGCCTCCGGGAAAACTGAGGCCGCCTTTTTCCCGATTCTCTCTCTGCTGGACGAAGACCCCTCCCGCACAGTTGGAGTTCTCTATATTGCCCCGTTGAAGGCTCTCATCAACGACCAGTTCGGCCGTCTCAATGAGGTCTGTGAAGAAGCCGGTATCCCGGTTTTCCGGTGGCATGGCGACGTTCCTCAGTCGCAGAAACGCAGGCTGCTGCGCAAGCCCTCCGGGATTCTGCAGATTACCCCCGAATCATTGGAATCTCTGATGATCAATAAACACATGGAAATTCCCTCTCTCTTTGGAGATCTGCGCTTCATTGTGATTGATGAAATTCATTCTCTTCTCCGCGGTGACCGTGGCGGCCAGACCTTTTGTCTGATTGAGCGTCTCTGTCGCCTTGCGCAGTGCAGCCCACGCCGCATCGGGCTCTCGGCAACCATCGGCAATCCTGAAGAAGCAGGGCGTTTCCTTGCTGCCGGCAGCGGCCGTCCGACGGTTATCCCGCAGTTTGACGGCGGCAGAGAGGTCTGGCGTCTGTCCATGGAGCATTTTTTCAACACCCCACCCCAGGCAGACGAAGGAAAGGACATACAAATTGTTACTCCCGTTCCGGAGGCTGCTTCAGACCTTGCCCCCACGGCGGCAGACCCCGGTATCGGGTACATTTTTGAGCATACCAGAGGGAAGAAGTGCCTGGTTTTCACCAACTCGCGGGAAGAGTGTGAAGCCGTCTGTCAACGTCTTCGCCAGTACTGTGAAGCGAAGCATGAACCGGAACGATTTCTCATCCATCACGGCAATCTCTCTGCCTCCTATCGGGAGAGTGCAGAGGAGGAGATGAAAGATGACAGCTCTCTCATGTCTGTCTGTGCTACCGCTACGCTGGAGCTTGGAATCGATATCGGCCGTCTGGAACGCGCATTTCAGATTGATGCTCCCTTCACCGTCTCCGGCTTCCTGCAGCGTATGGGCAGGACAGGCCGCCGCGGTGATCCTTCCGAAATGTGGTTCGTTATGCGCGAGGAGCATCCGGAGGCTCGCGCCATGCTTCCCGATATGATTCCCTGGTATCTGATCCAGGGTATTGCTCTGGTTCAGCTGTATATTGAAGAGCGCTTTGTCGAACCCCCGAGAACTGACCGCCTCCCCTACAGTCTCCTTTATCACCAGACCATGAGCACACTCGCCTCCTGCGGGGAGATGACCCCCGGTGAACTGGCTTCCAGAGTTCTGTCTCTTTCGGTCTTCCATCGGATTTCTCAGGATGACTTCCGTCTTCTGCTCCGGCATCTGCTGGAAATCGATCATATCAACCGTACAGAGAACGGTGGTCTCATTGTCGGTATCACCGGAGAGCGCGTCGTCAACAATTATAAGTTCTATGCGGTCTTTCAGGAGAATATCGAATACTCCGTCCGGTCAGGCTCAGAAGAACTCGGCACCATCGTAAAGCCGCCTCCTGTAGGAGACAAAATAGCCATTGCCGGGCGGGTCTGGGTTGTGGAGGAAGTCGATCATAAAAAACGTGATGTTTACTGTACCCTCGTAAAAGGGAACATCCCCGCCTATTTCGGGGATGTGGCTGGTGATATTCATACTCATATTCTCGAGCGGATGTATCTTGTGCTCTCGGAGCAGAAAGCATATCCCTATCTCATGCGGCACGCTGTCTGCCGTCTTCAGGACGCACGTGATGCCTTCTGGAAGTCCGGGATGGTCGCCCATCCGCTTGTCTCCCTCGGTGGGAATATGTGGGCTTTGTTCCCGTGGCTTGGCAGTTATGCCTTTCTTGCGTTGGAACGGTTTCTGAAAATCCGCTGCGCTCCGCTTCTCGGCCTGAAAGGTCTCAGTCCTTCCCGCCCTTACTACATGCAGTTTACCATGAAAGTCAGTGAAGAGGAATTTTACCAGATCACAGCAGAAGAGGCGGAAAAACCCCTTGACCCGTTGGACCTCGTCTATCCGAAAGAAATCCCTGTCTTTGAAAAATATGACGAGTATGTTCCGGACGATCTGATCCGCAAAGGTTTCGCATATGACGTGCTGGATGTGGAAGGCATGAAGAGGAGGGTGCTGGGCTGGACCAGCCCAAACGCATCCCCGATTAATTCATCGGATAATAACAGCTCTCGCCTCGCTTTACCGTCATAGTCTGTCTATCACCGTTTTTACCGACATAAAAACCCTCAAAAAAAGAAATAACCCTTGGCCGTCAGCATCTTTTCAACAGCCAAGGGTTATTTCTCTGACATCTTAATATCTAACATCCTGGTTACCTCTTCTTTCTTTGTTTTATAATATATTAACTTTGGAGGTGTGCATAATATATCAGAAAAAGCCATTTTTGTCTATTAGAAAAATTGTACAATTATTATAGCAGAATGAAGAAATTTTTTGATAAAAAGCAATATTATTTATGCTTTTTGCACAAATATCATAATATAGAGCTCTGCTTATTCTTCCTGCTCCGGCATTTCATTATGGTGCTTCCTCCACGACGCAGGTGACATTCCGACCACCCGGGAAAAGACAGTAATAAAGTAATTATAATCCTGAAATCCGCATTGCTCTGCTATTGCTGAGAGCGGCATATCCTCACGGCCGGCAAGCAGCACCTTTGCTTTTTCCATCCGCATCGTTCTTATTCTCTCTGCAATACCACAGCCGTACAGCTGACCGGACAGCTCATAGAGCTGTGTTTTCCCGATTCCCAGATAATCTGATATCCCGACGGCATTGAGCTTTTCGGTGTAGTGCGCCGAAAGATAGGCATCCAGCCGCACAGCAAGCAGATCTTCCTTCAAAGCTGCCATATGCTCCATAATCAGGTAGGATGCCACCGCATGCAGGATCTGTGCTGCAGAGCGGACATAAGTTTCTTCTATAAGCGGTGCCTGAAAAATGGCATCCCTCAGTTTTTCTGTATTGAGCCGGAGATTTCTGCATCGCTGAGCCACGACAGCCCATCCCTCCTCATAGCTTTGAAAGGAAAAAACGTGTCCCATCAGCAGATAGCCAACCAACACATCTCCGACATACAACGGTGTAACGGCCTCTGTCATTCCCGCATGGCAGCAATAAATATGGGTTCTGTGTTTTTTTGCCGCAGTTCTGCATGCCTCGCGGTCACAGGCCATGCACGCATCATATCCTTGGGATGATCCTCGAATGACCCCGCAATACGGTGCAACCCGCTCGGGATAGGATATCAGCTCTATCTGGTTCTCGTCAAAAACAGTAATACGAATGTGGGTGATCTCATAAAAATCCTTCAGGAGTCTCCGCAGTTTATCCTGATCAAATATTGCAATCATTCCAGCCTCTCATCTCCCGGAAGTTTTCTTTGTTGCTCTTTTAAACTTTACCATAAATTCGAACAAATTCAAAGTAAAACGAACAATTTTCTATATCTTCCGGAAAAAGAATTTCCTACAATAGAGTTATCATTAAAACAAAAGAAAAAGAGGTGTCTTGCTTGAATCTGAAAGAACTGCAGAAACAGGGCTATATCGGCAATCCTGCCCAGCTGGTGACGCTCCGCCGGGTTACACTTGGCGAGGGTAAAGCAAAAGGAACTGAGATTATCGAAGTAAAGACCGCCGGAGGACTTGAACTGGATATTCTTCCCGATACCGGGCTGGATATCGGTCAATGCCGTTTTCGGGGTATCAACATGTCCTGGATGAGCAAAAACGGTTATGACAGTCCAACCGTTTTCTCTCCTTATGAAACAGAATTCGTCAACACTTTCCCCGGAGGTCTGCTGTATACCTGCGGTCTGCGCTCCGCAGGTCCCGCCAATCGCGATAATGGTGAGTGGCACCCTCTCCACGGGCGCTATCATTCCCTTTCGGCAGAACAGGTCAGCACTGAAATCAATAATGATGAGATTCTTGTGAAAGGCACTGTCCGCGAAACTGCCCTCTTTGGCCACGTGCTGGAAGTCAGACGTACTATCCGCATTCCGGTATTCGGCACCTCCGTCACTGTGGAGGACACGGTGAGCAACCTTTCACCCCGTGATGAGGAATATATGCAGCTCTACCACTGCAATTTCGGTTATCCCCTCCTCTCCGAAAAGGCCTGCCTGATTCTGCCGGAGGAACGTGAAACCATCCCCCGTACGCCCTTTGCAGCAACCGGCCTTGACCGTACGTGCTCCTTTGACCATCCCATAGACGGTGAAGAGGAGCGGGTCTTCTTCCAGAAAATGAAACATGATTTCCGCGCACAGCTGAAAAACGCTGATCTTGGTCTGAGCATGACCATCTCCTGGTCCGGTGATACCCTGCCGATTCTTTCCCAGTGGCGCAGCATGGCAAGCGGCGACTATGTCCTTGGCCTTGAACCCTCCAACACCTATATCATGGGCCGCCACGATGAGCGCGAAAACGGTACACTTCCGGTTCTCAAAGCATTTGAAAGCATTTCCAATACCATCAAAATTGAATTCACGGAGGAATAAAAATGTCTAAAAAAATGACTTTTGCACTGGCTTTCTGCAACCGTGGTTTCATGCCCGGTGAACTGATCTATGGTGCCCGGGATGACATGATCAAAGCTGTCACCGACGCAGGTTACAACTATATTGCCATGGATGCAAACCTCACCCGCTACGGCGGCATTGAGACAAGAGACGAGGGTCTTCTCTACGCCAGGTGGCTCAAACAGCACGAAGGTGAGTATGACGGGGTTATCTTCTCCATGCCTATTTTTGCTGATGAAAACGGTGCCATCACTGCCCTGCAGGATGCAGGCGTTCCTATCCTTATGCAGGCCTACCCCGATGAGATTGGAAAGATGGACTTTCAGCACCGGCGTGATGCTTTCTGCGGCAAGTTCTCCGTTACGGACGTTTTTACCCAATACGGTGTTCCTTTCACCGTTCTCAAACCCCATGTCGTCCACCCTCTCTCTCCGAAGTTTCAGGAAAACCTGCGTGATTTCGCGGCCATTTGCCGTGTTGTCAATGGCATGAAACGCTTTAATCTTGGCTGCATCGGAGCCCGCACCACAGCATTCAAAACAACCCGTTTTGATGAGATTGCCATGCAGAAGCACGGCATCAATGTAGAGAGCTTCGACCTGTCTGAACTGTTTTTCAAAGTGCAGAACATGGATGATAATGATCCGAAAGTCGTAGCCAAAAAAGCTCATCTGGAGAATTACACCGATTTTTCCAAAGTTCCCGAGAAAAATAAGAATACCCTGGCAAAGGTTTCTGTGGCTATTGACGGCTATATTGAAGAATATCACCTGGACGCTCTCGCTCTGCGTTGCTGGAACGAGATGGAGCAGGTCCTCCGCATCTGCCCCTGTGTTCTTTTAAGCGAGCTGAATGACAGAGGCATCGCCGCCTCCTGTGAAATTGACATGTGTTCTGCCATCACCATGCGTGCTATGGGGCTGGCCAGTGAGCAGCCAACCGCCGTGCTTGACTGGAACAACAACTACGGTGAAGAGGAAAATAAGGTTATTCTCTTCCACTGCGGCCCGGTAGCCCAGAGCCTGATGACTGGCAAAGGCACTGTCACCAACCATAAAATGTTCGATAAAACCGATCCCGGCTCCGGTTGGGGCAGCAACGAGGGCCGCATTCGCTCCTTCCCTACCACGCTCTCCAACTGCCAGACCAAAGACGGCAAAATCATTGTCTATGCCTCCGAAGCCGAATTTACCGACGACCCCATTGAAGACAGCTTCTTCGGCTGTGCAGGAGTCTGTGAAATCCCGGATATGGAAAACAAGATGATCCGTCTGGCACGGGGCGGCTTCAAGCATCACACCAGTGCCGGCGTTGGCCATATGAAGGATATTCTGAAGGAAGCCTTCACCACCTATCTCCACTACGACTGGGTGGACATTGACAAAGATTGAGTCATGAAAATTGCAGGTTTGGATATCGGCACTACCGGCTGCAAACTGACGGTATTTGATGAAAACGGTTGCTATCTTGGCAAAACCTATCGGGACTATCCGATTCGCAGGGCTGTCAGCGGCCATGAGATTGATATCTCCGCCATGATGGAGAGTGTCTATGCTGTTATTGGGGAGATGGCTGCAAAATATCCGGATATTGCCGGCATCGGTGTCACCAGCTTTGGTGAGACCTTTGTCATGACCGACGAAAATGGGGAACCACTTCACAACCCCATGCTCTACACCGATCCCCGGGGTGCAGAAGAGTGTGCAGAACTTTCTGAAATGCTTGGCGCCGATCACATTGCACAGATAACCGGTCTCGCCCCTCATGAAATGTATTCCATTCCCAAAATGATGTGGATAAAAAAACACCGGCCGGATATTTATGCCGCAACAAAACGCATCCATCTTATTGGTGATTTGGTGGTCTGGCATCTCACGCATCGTGCCCAGATTGATTACTCTCTGGCATCTCGTACCATGGCCTTTGATATTCACTCCCTTACCTGGAGCCGTGAGCTCTTTGATGCCGCCGGTATTGACCTTACCCTGATGGGCACACCAGTTCCGACGGGCACCTCTGCCGGAACTGTTACACAGGATGCCTCTCGCAGAACCGGGCTGAGCCCCGAGTGCATTATCGTCTCCATCAGCCATGATCAGGTCGCTGCAGCAGTCGGTGCAGGTGCTTTTGACGGCTCTGTCGCGGTTGACGGTGCCGGCACGGTAGAGTGTCTGACACCGATCTACGATTCGCTTCCGGATATTTCAGTTATGGCGAAAGGATTCTTTTCAGTTGTGCCGTATGTCGTCCCCGGCAAGTATGTTGCCTATGCCTTCTCTTACACCGGCGGAGCATTAATCCAGTGGTGCATGGAGACCTTCGGAAGAGGGGAGACCAATGAGAGCATGGAGCTTGCCTATGGCAAGGATGAGCCCACCGGTCTTCTGGTGCTGCCGCACTTTGCCGGTGCTGCCACGCCCTATATGGACACCGGATCCAGAGGTGCTCTTCTCGGCCTGACCACCGCCACCTCTTCTGCAGACCTTTACCGTGCCTGCATGGAAGGTGTCGCCTATGAGATGCGTATTAACTACGAAGCTCTTTCCGGTTCCGGTATTCACTTTAAAAAACTGCATGCCACAGGCGGCGGAGCCCGTTCTAAATTGTGGATGCAGATGAAAGCCGACGTGTTGAATCTGCCTATCACAGCTCTGAAAACAGCAGATGCCGGCACAGTGGGATCCGCCATGCTAACCGGGATAGCTGTCGGGCTTTTTTCTGATCTGGAGGATGCCTCCGCACATATGGTTCAGGAGATGGAAACTTATTATCCCCGGGAAGAAAAGCACAAACAATATATGAAAATTTTTGAGCGGTATAAGAGTGTGTATCACGCTGTACGCCCATTGATGTAGGAGAAACTAAAATGCTTGTCAATCTAACGCAGATCCTTTCCATTGCGGAAGAAAACCGTTACGCTGTGGGTGCTTTCAACACCCCGAATCTGGAGTGCATCAACGCAGTGCTCTCTGCCGCAGAAAAGCTGAACGTCCCTGTCATCATCGCACACGCCGAGCTTCACGAAGCTGTGTCGCCCCTCACCAAAATCGGCCCTGTGATGGTGCAGGCAGCCAAAGCTTCCCGGGTTCCCGTCTGTGTACATCTGGATCACTGTGAAGATCTGGATTATATGGCGCAGGCTCTGGAAATCGGCTTTACCGGTGTCATGTATGACGGCAGCACCCTCCCTTATGAAGAAAACCTTGTAAACACGAAAAAAGCTGTTGCCATGGCCGGAAAGTATGGCTGCGGTGTTGAGGCAGAGCTCGGTGCCCTTGCCTCCCGCGAAGGCGGAGCTGCCAATGTATCAGGGCCGGTATACACCGATCCGGACGAGGCTGTCTCCTTCTGCAGAGAAACCGGCATCGATGCCCTGGCCCCGAGTTTCGGCACTGCTCACGGAATTTACAAATCCAAGCCGGTTCTTGATCTCGATCGTGTAAAGGTGATCTCTGAAAAAACCGGCCTTCCTCTCGTCATGCACGGCGGATCCGGTGTCAGCCCGGATGATTATCGCACCGGCATCCGCAACGGGCTGCGGAAGATCAATTACTACAGCTACATGTCCAAAGCCGGCACAAACGCGGTAAAGGATCTTCTGGAAAAGGAAGATATCACCTTCTTCCATGATCTTGCTCTCGCTGCTGAAAAAGCCATGGAAGCCGATGCTGAAAAAGCTCTGCGGATGTTCGCCGGCCTATAATTTTTCTGAAAAAACAGACCCTGTAATTGATGTTAATTACAAGGTCTGGTTTTATCTTTAAAAGATGTACCCCATGCGGTCACGCTGATAACGGCAAACAGATGCCCTATCCCTTTCCCGGATTTCATATATGCTCCCCTTTTTTCAACTTTGACTGCAGTACCATCAGTATACCGCTCCTGACGGATATCTCTGCTTCATCTGCTTCCCATACGTTGCTCACCCCCAGCGGGAATGCGTTTGTCAGCGTGACGCCTTCACATTCATATTTTGTCCCGCGAATCGTCAATCCCTCGCACCGGTCTGACAGTGCAAATACTGACAGTGACCATCCTTCACGACGTGAAATATGCCTTACTCCTTCACTGAATACAAACGCATCCGTATCCGTTCCCACAAGATGCACTTGTGCCCCGTGGGCAACCAGATATGCAGCTGTCTGGATGTTTGCAAACGTATGATCCAGCCTTCCGCCAAACGCACAGCAAATTGCTATGTCTGTATACCCCAGTTCCATCGCTCGCTTTGCCGCCAACATCGTGTCGGTATCATCTTTTCGCGTTGGAACCCGCTCAACAGGAATATTCGTCTCCGGTAGACTGGAAGAATCAAAATCTCCCACGATCAGGTTCGGCACAACGCCCAGTTTCTCCGCATATTGCCAGCCTCGGTCACAGGCAATAACGGTTTCAGCCTTCCGAAGTTCTGCCGGGATCTTGCAGAATGCTCCCCCGGACACCAGCAAACACTGTCCTTTCACTCTTCACGTCTCCTCATACACGGATATATTTGTTTCTGCTCCTACCGTCTTTAATCCGCTACTGTTATGGTGCTCTCCCCATAGACCGGCAGCACTTCAATGTGCACATCCATCCCTGCTGTTGCTTTCATCGCACACTCCAGGGCAAGCTCCGGCCTATTGTTTTCCTGGCTCAGGTGTGCCAGGAAGAAATGTTTTGTTCCGTGGTCAGCAAACCACGCCAATGCTGCAGCAGAGTCATGATTGGAGAGATGCCCCTGATTGGATAGAATTCTTTTCTTCAGAAATATCGGATATCTGCCGTACCGCAGCAATTCTTCATCGTGGTTTGACTCAAGAACAATACAGTCTGCTCCGGAAAGCATCTCCATCGTCCTCTCCGGAACATATCCCAGATCTGTCAGATATCCGAGAACCGTCTGTTCCGTTTCAATCCGGAATCCGACACTCCCCGGGCAGTCATGGGACGTGGGAATTGCCGTAACCCACATGCCCGGCAGAATCTCCGTCTTTTCAAAATATGGGAGGGCAATTGTTTCTTCCGCCATCAGCTTATCTTTCGAAGTGGCGCTCATATAAAAGGGTGCACAGATCTTTTTTCTCCCTGTCTCCAACCCCTTTACGTGGTCGGCATGTGTATGGGTGATCAGCACGGCCCGGATCTCTTCCCATGTATAGCTGTTTGCCGCCAGCACGGTAGCAACCGCTTTGGGAGAAATACCGAAGTCAATAAGAATACGGTTTCCGTCTATCTCAACCAGCATGCAGTTCCCGGTGGATCCGCTGGCAATCGGGAGAATTTTAAGCATTCCGTTCCCTTTCTTTATCAAATCGATTTGCATCCCGGATTGTACCGCATTACAATTCTTTTCGCAACAAAAACCTCTTCGTAAGAATTTATTATTGACTCCTTCGGTAGATAAATGCCATAATAAGAAAAAAGGGAGTCGGCCGGCAACCGCCCTGTCCCCGGGAGGTCGATATGGGTTTTTCAAAATGGATCATACGTGCAGCATCACCTGCACCTGCACCGGAACAGTATGACCGGTTCCTTTTCATCGGGCCCCATCCTGACGATATTGAGATTGGTGCCGGTGCAACCGCAGCAAAACTTGCCTCCACCGGTAAGGTATTACGATTCCTGATCTGTACCGACGGCCGATATGGTTTCGATCACGCCCCGGCCGGATTAACTCCGGATGAGATGGCTGACCGTCGGACGCAGGAGGCTCTCCGATCGGCCGAGCTCCTCGGTGTCCGCGACGTACATTTTGCCGGTCTTTCCGACGGTGGTTTCTATTCCCAGAAGGATCTCTTTCGCACAATACTCTCTGCCGTCAGTGACTTTCAGCCGGATGTGATCTTCTGTCCGGATCCCTTTGTCTCCAGTGAGTGCCATCCGGATCACCTGAATGTAGGCAACACTGCAAAACAGGCAGCTTGCATCGCTCCAAATGCGGAAATTATGAAGCAATACGGTCTCTCCGCATCCTCGGTCAAAGCGATTGCTTTTTATATGACAGCAAGACCGAACCGTTTTGTCAACACTTCTGGATATCTTCAGCAGCAGCTGGACGCTATCTTCAGCTGCCACACCAGCCAGTTTCCGCAAGATTCCCCTGCAGCAAAGTCTGTTTCTCTCTATCTCAAGCTTCGCGCGTACGATTTTGGCCTGCACTCTCTTCACAAAACAGCCGAAGGGTTCCGCGTCCTCAGCCAGCAGCAGATGCACTGTCTCCCGGAGGCCGGTCTATAAACTTTAACTTTCATGCCATTCAACCACATCCCAGTCATTTCAAAACCGGAGGATAACATCAACAGGAGGATCACCATGGGCAAAAAAGGCATTGCCGTCGCCGGCAATATGATTGTGGATATGCTTTATCCTGTCAGCAACTTTCCTAAGCCCGGGGAACTTGTCACCATTACAGGTGATATGACCCGTGCAACCGGAGGCTGCCTGTGCAATGACATTATCGACCTTGCCGCACTGGACAGCAGCCTGTCTTTGACTGCTCTGGGCAGGGTCGGCACCGATGAAGCCGGTGATTTCGTTCTGGATTATATGAAACGCTGGCCAAATATCAACCTGAAAGGGATCAAGCGGAGCGGAACCACTTCCTATACGCTGGTCATCTTTGATGAAACCACCAAACAACGTTCTTTTTATCAATGCCGCGGTGCAAACGCTGATTTCTGCGAGGCGGATATCGACTGGGACACGCTGGACGTAGATCTGCTGCACATTGGCTATATTCTCCTGCTGGATGCCCTGGATGAACCGGACAGCATATACGGCACAAAAATGGCCCGCCTGCTCCACTCAGCCCAGCAGCGGGGCATCAAAACCTCTATAGATGTGGTCAGCGAGGCTGGCGAACGTTTCCACCGTATCGTGCCGCCCGCTCTGAAATATGCTGACTACTGCATTATCAACGAGATAGAGGCTCAGGCCACCACGGGGATCCCTCTTCTCGACAGCCGTGGGAATCCCGTCTCAGACGCTATGTCAGCAGCACTGAAAAAGATCAAAGAGTTGGGTGTTTCCACCTGGTCAGTCATCCATTGCCCGCAGGGCGGATATGGTCTGGACGAAAATAATAACTACGTTGAGGTTCCCGGTCTGAAATTACCGGAAGGCTATATCAAGGGCTCCGTCGGTGCGGGCGATGCCTTCTGCTCCGGCGTTCTGTATGCAGCATGGAAAGGGCTGGACCTTCTGCAGGGCCTCGAACTGGGCACTGCCGCTGCAGCCTGCTCACTGAGTCAGCCCGGTGCCACCGAGGGTATGCGTTCGGCAGAAGAGACCATGGCACTCTACCGAAAGCTCAGATCATAGGAATTCAGTTCTGATAATAACCTTTACAAAAAATCTCTGCCCGAGAACGGATACTTCATTCTCAGGCAGAGATTTTTCTTTATTCAGTCAGCGTCTTCATCCAATGCTTCCAGCAGGAAGCTGACCGGGCGAAACCCGTCGTTACAGGAGATCATAGCTGATTTCGGGTTCTTCATCCAGCCGTCATAAATATTCTCTCCTCCGTACGCAAGCGTCATCACAAAGGGAGAAACCGTGTCCCAGGCACTGCCGCAGAACCCATCCGGTCTTGCCCACCCGTTGGCAATAAAGGTCTGCCCGAGCTTCATGCTGCAGGCATGCTCAATCGGGTTTTCATATTCCTCCATCAGATCCGGATAGGATGCAATCTTCTTAACTGTAATACATACCTTTTTCATTCGTCATACTCTCCGTATTCACATCCGATATGTGTCGCCTCCACCTCATCCACCGGAATGAGTTCTCCGTTCACTTTGTCATACAGTTTCACGCTTCCCCAGCCGTTTCCTCCGTTCCAGAGACGGTTGTGCTTTTTGCTTCCGTCAGGAGCTTCATAATTCACGAGAAGCATATCCTTCTTCCGGCAGAAAACCTCTGTCTCCATCACGGCGTGGATATTTTCCTGCCGCACATGCCAGATGACCAGTTCATCCTGTTCTTCAAAAGAGAATTCCGTTTTCACCTTCAGATGGAGCTTGGAGAAGTTGAAGTCATATTCCTTTCCTTCATAATAGAATACGCCGAGCAGCCTTCGATCCAGTGGCACAAAATAAATCTTCGGTCTTCCGCCGCCGATGTCAAACACGCTGTTATTAAGTATTTTTCCTGTCTTTTTGCTTTTCAGGCAGTTCGATGAAAGCCAGACCCAGGGGCTTGTGAAATCCCTTCCCCAGTTTTTGTCGGCATAACCGTAGCTTTTCTCCGGCGTTACTGTATAGCGTCTGCCATTGCAGATGATGCTTCCGCTGTAGGCACTCTTCATTCCTTCCGCATGCCAGTACATAGCAAAGGCCTCCGCATCCCGTAAAGGTTTGCTGGCACCGTATCCGACGTTGAAAGCAATCTGCTTTTCAATGTGCAGCTCCCATGACATTTCTCCCGCATCGCACATCCACTCAGGATGCTTTGCAGCCTCTTCTGCTGTAATATTGATGCTTCCTTTCAGCTCTTCTTCACTGGCAAGGCAATCTTCCGCTTCGATTCGATAGGGGGCATCACCGTGCATCGCCACATCCTTCCATGCGAAAAAACGATGCAGCTGGCAATGGTCTTCTCCCCAGGTGCCCGCCTTCACCATCAGATAGGAAGGATGTTTCCCTTCTTTCTGATTTTCCGGCAGCTGTCCCAGTATCGGCCGGTCTTCCCCCAATGCGGGATTGCATACAAAGAATTCGATAAAGAACGGTTTGTCTTCTCCCGTCTCCGCATCCTGTGCCGTAAAGGAGTGCCACCACCAGTCATATCCATGCCGTGCCAGCGGCCCGTACAGCATACAGGCATCTCTTGTTATATCATGATGATTGAACATTTTCTCTTTTCCTCTTATTGATCTGATCTTTACCCTGTTGAAAGCAGGTACTTCTCTTCTTTCTGTAAGTTCTTTTCCCACAGAACCAGAATCCGGAGTCTCAAATCCGGCTTTTTCTGTCTTTTGCATGATTTTACAGAATTTGAACAGGAAGGTCAAGTAACCTTCTGTTTTTTATTATCTTCCTTCATAAGCAAACTGCACCCCTCGCCTCAGGAGAGACGGAGGAGTGCAGCTGTTGTTATAATATCAGAGAATTGCTTATCCTTATCCCTTTGGGGGAGGTCCGCCGAGTTTATCCATCCCGGAAACCTTCATGGAGAGCGGCAGGAAAATCAGCACCGAAATATATGCCGCAATCAGCATCTTGGGGAGAGTCCTGAGGAAGGCAAACCAGTAGATATTCATAGGCTGTCCGCCCATCTTAAGGCCCACAGCAGTCAGGACCAGCGTCAGAAGTTATTGCCGTGGCAGTGCGGGCAGCCGCCTTTTTCGCCCTTCCAGAGGTCCAGATTCTCAGAGCCGGGGATCATGACATGATTGTCAATGATATACTGAGCTGCTTCTACCAGGTTTTTGCCGATTTCCTGCATCCGGGCAACCTTGTCATCCAGCATGATAACGTCTTTGCTCCAGGAGAAGAAGTCATTATCAACAACCTTCCAGCCGGGGCTCATAGCCAGCATGGCATGGTCGGTCTGCACACGGCATGCCCAGTCAGAGCCGCCGATGCCGACGAAGGAAATGGCCTTCTGCATAAACATCCTCGGGTTCAGGCCTTCCTTGCCCTGTTCTTTCAGTTTGCCGTCAAGCATCATCAGCATACCGGTGTCATGCCCGGGGCCCATTCTGTCACAGGCAGCGTGGAACAATCCGGATCCGCCGGATTCGTAGATCGGGTCTACCACCAGCACGCCGTCAGCCTCTACCATTTTCTCATAGAGAGCGGCGTAATCATCCTTCTGCGTGCAGATCATACCCTTGCCCATTACCAGGCCACGGGAGCACGCAACACATCCGGAGCAGAATTTGATGTCCCAGTCAAAGACATGGATAAATTCAATCTCTGCTCCCATCTTCTGGGTAGCCTCGAGAGCGACACGGCACATGGTGTCATTGTTTCCGTTTTTGGTTCCAAAGGAAAGTCCAAGGATTTTCATGCTTATTACCTCCATCTCATTTTTGTGATTATTGCTGCATTTTAATCCTATATCTGTTTGATATTACAGTGTATTTTGTTCAAATATGAAAATACCAAATTTCTTTTTTAATTATAACAAATATGTTATCAATATCTGCATAAATCCATATTTGCCAAATTCTCTTTATGCAGTTATAATAAAAATGATATCAAATAACCTGGAAATCTTATGTCGATACGGGCAAATATCATAAAAGGAGAGCATAAAATGGCAGCAAAATTCTATACAAAAAGCCCCGGAAATGAGGGGTATATCAAAAATATGGAGGTTATCGCGCATCATGATGCCGATAATCACTATCTCTTCCAATCTCAGATCTACAAGACCTCGGATGGTAAGTATTATCTCTACGGCGGCTGCTTTTTCGGCTATGGCGTCGAAATTATTGATGTCACTGATCCGGTCATTCCACGGCATGTTCAGTATATGCCCGTGATGGATCCTGAAGAGTATGCCGATCGTGGATCTTTTCTGTGATGTCCTTTCAGATCACTTCCGCCAAAGCGATGAATCGCTTCAATAAACCATCAGGAGGAAATAAAGATGGATTATCAAAGTATATACCAGCAGAAACTTCGGACGCCGGAAGAAGCTGTTCTCCTCGTGAAGGATGGTGACTGGGTAGACTACAGCCAGACATGTTCCTTCCCGCAGCTGCTCGACGCAGCCCTTGCAAAACGCAGCGGAGAACTGCATGACGTTAAAATTCGCAATGCCATCTCCATGCTTCCGGTACAGACAGTAGAGAATGATCCGGGCGGCTCGTTCACCTACAACGCCTGGCATTGCTCCGCATTGGACAGAAAATATATAGACAGCGGGCGTGCCTACCATACGCCGATGCTTTTCCGGCATTGCGGCACCTACTATAAAAAGGGTTTCGCCCCCGTGAATGTGGCAATGATTACCGTTGCCCCAATGGATAAAAACGGCAATTTCTCTTTCGGCCTCACCAACTGCGCAACACAGGAAATTCTGGATCAGGCCGAGCATATTATTCTCGAGGTCAATCCTACCATGCCTACGATTGCAGGCCTGGAAAATGACCATATCAACATTCTTGATGTTGATTGCATAGTAGAGTGCAGTCTGCCTATTCCCACAGTAAAAAGCCCTGCAGCTACAGACCTGGATCGAAAGATTGCCGAATATATTTTCCCATACATCACAAGCGGCTGTACCCTGCAGCTTGGCATTGGGGGAATTCCCAATTCCATCGGCAGCATGATTGCAGAGTCTGATGTAAAAGATCTGGGCATGCATACCGAGCTGATGAGTGACGGCTACCTGGATCTTTATCTGGCCGGAAAGATCACCAACAAAAACAAAAAACTCAATCATGGCAAAGGTGTCTTCTCCATTTGCAACGGCTCTCGCGCACTGTATGATTTTCTGGATCATAACGATGCCATTCTGAGTGCCCCGATGGCCTACGTCAATAATCCTGCAACCATAAAGGCGGTGGATGATTTTGTTTCCATCAATGGCTGCATAGCAGTGGATCTTTACGGTCAGGTGAGCTCCGAGTCGGCAGGTACAAGGCAGATTTCAGGTACAGGCGGACAGGTTGACTTTATCACCGGTGCACTCGAAGCAGAGCACGGCAGAGCTTTTCTTGCCATGCATTCCACCTTCACCGACAAGGCCGGAAATCTGCATTCCAATGTGATCCCGCACTTTACAGCGGGTGATATTATCACAACACCCCGTACCCAGGCTCCCAATATTGTGACGGAATACGGCATTGCAAGTCTGCCCGGCAGGCCTACCTGGCAGCGTGCGGAGGCTCTGATCAATATAGCCCATCCCAACTTCCGTGACGAGCTGATCCGTGCAGCTGAAGAGCAGAAGATCTGGCGGCGCAGCAATAAGCGGTAATATCTTTCTTCGCCGGTCTGGTAAAGGCCAGGCGAAAAAATACGGATCAGATTGCAGTTCATGATGGGGAAATTCATGGAGAAGTACTTCGTACCGAAAACCTCCGAAATGAAACCGATGCAGTTTCCCGGATTTGCCGGATACACGACCTCATATCCTTTGGAGTTGACCTCTTTTCCTACGGCCAACACCCCTTTCGGGCAGAACTTGATGCAATAGCCGCAGCTTTTGCATCGCTCTTTTACAATCTCAACTCTTCCTGTTGCCATACGTTCACTCCTTCTCTCTCAGAAAAATTATAATTATTGATCCGTCGGATCCATGGAAGACATTTTTACTTCCTTTATAGCCACCGGCACATCCATTCTCACCGGTGCCACCGGCAGCTATGTAGCCGCGTTTGCAGTTCTCCTCACGCTAAGCCTTGTCGCAATGATTTTAAACCTTTCCCTCAAAAGGAACTGAACTTCTTTCCCTCAGCGTACCTGTTTGTTAATAGCACGAAAAAAGTATCGGAAGACGGATTGATTTTCATCCGTCTTCCGATACTTTTTTCGTCTAAACTGAATAAATGTCTCTTATATAAGCTGATAGCTTGCAATATAATCGGTGTCCGCCGGGTGTGCTATGCCGGGATCCTCCAGGAGAAATTCAATCTTCTTTTTCTTTTCCTCCATTCCTACAGCAAAGTGGCACAAGGCAATTCCCATGTCAATCTTCTGCATATCCCAGCCGTTTGCGCTTATAAATCCCTTGCTCTTCTTCTCGTAGAAGTGAACCGTATTTCCGGATATTACTACTCGCCATGGCTGCTTATTCACTGCCGACGGTGCCCAACGCACCATTTCCAGAGCATCGGCCAGCTCGCCTGCCTTTTCCGTGTTCAGAGGTGTTTCAAAACTGCCGTCTAAAAACAGCGCTTCAAAGGGCAGCCTGCTGTCTGCTTTGACACCTTTGCGCATCATGGTCTCCCGCAGTGACATTTTCCTTGCCGGGTATCCCAGAGGGCTGACACAGGGCATCACTTCTCCCTCTTCCAGTCCCATAGCTCGCTCAAAGGCTCCTCGATCCATTGTTCCGCCGATCCAGGTTGTTCCGATTCCCTTTGCTTCGGTAAACAGCACCACCCGCTCAAAAACATACCCGAAGGCTTCCTCCGCATGGGGCAAACGCTGCATCTTACCGGCTATATAGGTGTCCGTCCCCGTGATGACCGGGCTTGAAAGACCGCTTGCTTTCGCATTCAGCACTTTCCATATAATCGGCAGTTCATAGGGAGATTCAACAGTATCCGCAAAATGCAGGATTTCATTGATTTCCTCTTCGCTCAACGGTCTGCCGTCAAAGCTTCTTACACTTCTCCTGCTGCGGACTAACTCCAAAGCATTCATTATTATGCCTCGTTGAATTTTTCTTTCGGCTGCTTGCAGCGCGGGCATCTCCAGTCAGCCGGCAGGTCCTCAAAGGCTACACCGTCATGCTCCGCAGGGTCATATACATAGCCGCATATGGAGCAGACATATTTTCCCGTTGCTTCTTTCTTTGTGAAGTCAAACTCCTCAAACACGGTCTCTACCGGGTTATCCAGGTCCATAACCCGCTTCGCCTCCAGGTTCTCGTAGCCCTGAGGAGTATGAGTGCCACAATAAACAGTCGGGTGATTCCGGATGAATTCACGCACCCGGTCAAGCGTCTCACGGGCAGCCTGAACATCATCATAAACAACTGAGAGCTTGTTGGCATACAATGCCTCGTCCACATATGTGATGTCACCGTGCAGCATATAGAACAGCCCATCTTTTTCCACCACAATAATGCTGTTTCCGTTTGTGTGACCTTTCGCCTTGATAAGATAAATGCCGTCCTGAATTTTCTGGCAGGCAGGGAAGTTGTAATATGCCCCGTCCGTAAACTTCACAGGGACAAGATTGTCAATGCCCTGCAGCTCTGCTGCTGAAAGCTCATCCTCATTAACATAGATCTTCGCATTGGGGAAGGATTTCAGCTCGCCGGAGTGATCTGAATGCTTATGCGTGAGCAGGATCTTTGTCACCTGTTCCGGTTTATATCCCAGTGCCGCGAATGCTTCCATATAGCTGCAGATGTCTTTGCCGGTATAGGCAGCGCTTGTTTCATTCGGCACTTCTTCCGGTGTCCCGGCAGGGAGTCCCGTGTCAACCAGAATTACCTCGTCTCCGGTGTCAATCAAATAGTTCTGCAGGCTGCCGTGATACCGGACGGATGGGTCAAACTTATCCGGGCCTTCCTCCCCGCCGAATGCAAAGGGCTGCGAGTAAAAACCGTGCTTTCTGAATTTTACTGCTTTGATCTCCATTTTACGATCTCCTTCCATATATTTCTTACAGCAATGCCTTTACACAGGCCTCAACCTCTGCCATATCGGCAGTGGGCTCAAAACGTGCCACCACGTTTCCTTCCCGGTCAATAATAAATTTGGTGAAGTTCCATTTGATGTCCGGCTTCTTTGCCCAGTCAGGATCCGCCTCGGAGAACATCTTCTCCAACAGTGCCTTGTACTGGTGCTCGCCAAATCCCTCAAAGCCCTTCTGAGATTTGGTTTCGCTGATTCCTGTTTCTTTCTCCGGCATAATATCTGCCTTTTCTAACACCCACACTTTCCGCAATGGCTGCAGCCGTTGCATGTGAGCTTCATACCGCAATGTTCGCACCTCGCCCCGAAGCTCGGAACATAAAGTTCTTCTTTCGGTATTGGCATTCCCCAAGTGTCGCAGAGTTTGAAATCGATGGGCTTCCCCTGGTAGCTGAGCCCCGAGCGGTACGCCTGCTCACTCTGCAAGCTTCCCTCAATCTTATAAGTCTTTCCGTCCTTTACAAATCGCCGTCCCGTTCCGCAGAATACAAAAGTCACATCATATTCCACACACTCATCGTGCAGGTTTTTCACCCACTCATAGTGGCATGGTCGGGCACCGCCGTAATTCTCTCCATCGCAGAGTACCTGTTCAATCTGTCCCGCCGACAGATAGTCCCGAATTGTAACCGGCCCGACAAACGGTGCACACATAATCCCTTTATGCCGGAAAGGTAAAGATAGCAGAATAGGTATTCTTTCATCCGCTCTGCACTGGTTTTCACACGTTACATTGAACATAACGTTTTCCCAGCCTTCATTCCAATCCGGCGGCAGATGCTCTTCCACCCGCTGCGGACGTTTTGTTAGGAGAAAGAATTTTACATCCGGCCTTCGCCGTATGATTTCCCATGCTTCATCTCTCCATATATCCGCCTCTTCAAGGAAAAAATCTGACGTCATGCATACCCGCAGCATTTCCCCGCTCTTCACCTTGTAGTGCCCGTCTCTGTCTTTGGAAAGGGGATAGCGAAACCCCGCCTTTGTCCGGTAAATCTCCCCACCGTCTTTTCCTCGCAGGGCGTCAAGATAATACATATAGCAGTTCTGGCATCCTTCACTGCATTTCCTGCAGCCGTGCCAGGGGTTCCATATATCGTGCATAGGGTTTCCTTTTCGCTGTGGTAAGCTTCTGTTATGTCTATTATAAAACTATAGCATATACCGTTCTTTTTTCAAGTGTGAAGTATGTAAATGTATTGACCGCTGATTCTTTTTCCCTTATAATCTCACATCATATCATAATACATGGGTGCTCTTATGCAGGAATTTATTCATTCAGAAGATATTGAGAAACTGATTTCTGTTGCCAGACAGGAAATTCTGGAAAAATTTGGAATCGTTTTTCCTCTCGTGGAAGACGGAAAAGCTCGCGGTGAGCTTGTCCTCCGTCCTGAGCATCGCAACCATTACGGCATTCCTTTCGGAGGTATTGTCTTTAACCTCGCAGACAATACTTGCGGCATGGCCTTTTTAAGTGCCGGCGGAAACGGTGTCACGGTAAGCGGCAGTGTCAACTTTCTTCGGGGTGCCGACCCGAAAGCAGAAAAACTCATCTGTGAAGCAGAAGTTAGAAAGACGGGAAAACATCTTTTCTTTATCGATGCGGAAATATCAGATGATTTCGGCACAGTCCTTTCAGAGTATTCTTTTGTCTTTACAAACCTTACGTAACATTATTGAGATAATCTATATATATTCTCTCATTTTGAGAGTCTTCATCGGATTTATATATTGAAAAACAGAGAAACATGTTTATAATGATTGCGCGCAATAAGATATTATACAATATTTGGAGGATAGAACTATGAAATCAGCTGTAAGATATTATTCCAGATCAGGCAATACAAAAGCTGTTGCTGAAGCAATTGCCAAATCCGCCGGCGTCAGTGCAGTTTCGGTTGACGGGGCAAAAGCAGCACTGTCTGAACCTGTAGATGTTCTGTTCATCGGTGGTGCACTTTATGCATACGGGCTTGACAGTCATATGAAGGAATACCTGAAAACTCTGAAAAAAGAGGACGTGAAAAAAGCGGTTGTCTTCTCGACCTCCTGGATTTCCAAGCACTCCATTGACCTCATCAAAACTGCGCTTTCCGAAGCCGGCATCCCTGTAGAAGCGGATGCGTTTTACGTCCGGAATAAGCCCAATGATGCACAGCTGAAAGACGCCGCTGCCTTTGCTGCTAAACATCTGACTTAACGGTCCGGTATTATAACCATATATACTTTACATAGTGGGGTGCTCCGAGGCACTCCACTATGCAAAGCGGCTCCGGCTTGAAGTGCCGGAGCCGTTCTCTTCTTTGTTTTATTGCTTATCCTTCAGTGTTCTGGTAAGCATCCTTTTCACTCTCTGCTGGAGCTTCCTCATTCCAGATTTCCTTTGCCAGCCGGAAAACCGCCCACCCTCTGGGCCAACCGACATACATGGTGGCATGCGTGATAATAGCGGCGATCTCTGCCTTCGTCACGCCATGGTTCTTCGCGTTCTGCAGATGATAGCTCAGAGAAGAATCGGTAATGCCTGATGCCATCAGAGACACCACCGTTACAATGCATTTGGTCTTAACATCAATAGCTGCCTCGTTCCAGACCTCACCGAACAGCACATCATCGTTGAGGTGGGCAAACATTGGCGCAAATTCTCCGAGCTGGTTTCTTCCTGCCGTCTGTGTAATTTTCTCGCTCATCGGTATTTCTCTCCTACTTTCTTATAAATTTCATATCGTCTTTCGGCAGATCCGCATCCTCTGACAGGAATCGTTCCACTCTCATGTGCAGATCATATTTCTCCCGCAATGCTGCAATCTGCCCCATCATCGGGGAGGCATGGTGCCTGTCAATTGCTTCCTGATTCTCCCACTGGTCAATCAGCAGAACCGTTTCTGCATCCTCCATCGGGAAAAAATATTCATACCGCAGGTTTCCTTCTTCGCTCCGGATCGCATCTGCAACCCCGCTGGAAACCATCTCCTCGGCAAATTTGCGTGCCGATCCATTTTTTCCGGTATAGTATAAACTGACTGTTATCATATCTTTTCTCTCATTCCTCTCCGCGTTTCAATGCAGCCCTTTCAGAAGTGTCCGGATGCTGGTATATGCCATGTCATACGTGCTCATATATACATAGGAGATCCCGGCCACATTCATAGCCTCCTTTTGCTTCTCCGTCACCATCGTGTACGGATACAGCCCATAGACAAACGGCAGAAACGCATAGAGGAATGTCTGTCTTGCCGCTTCATCAAGCTCCGGGCAGAACTTCTGCAGGCAGCGGTCCACCGCATTTTTTGACTCCCCATACGCTGCTTTAAATTCTATCAGCCGCTCCATTCGTGAGTTGGCCTCCATATCGTAGAGGTTCATGCTCAGGAGCTTCAGCATCATCATTCGTCTTTCCAGGGCATGTGCCAGCTCTGAAGCCAGCTCATTCCCGGAGAGGCTGTTTTTCTCTTCGCAGAGATGGTTCAGGTCCTCCACAAAAAGCTCATACTCCCGCTGGAGCAGTGCGAGGAATATCTCCTCTTTCGTTTCAAAGTAGTTATAAATAGATGTGCGCGTAAAAGAGGTCTGCTGCCCGATCTCTTTCAGGGTAATTTCTTTAAAGCTCATGTCCTCATAGAGCTTTCGGCAGGCAGCGATGATTTCCTCTTTTCTGGCGTTGGTCAGTTCCGCGGATCCTTTTGGCATAATGTTCCCTCTTTTCTCTCAGCCATCCACATTGATGAGTGTATAGGTCCTGCTTCCGAGGCCGATCTGCTCCGCATATTCCAGGGTATGCAGTCCGTGCTGCCTCTCAATTCTTTTGAGAAGCGATTCGTTCCCTTCCGCCTTACACACCAGATCATAGCACGCCTGATCCAGTGCCACCGGATCTGTTGATGCGAGGATTCCGATGTCGTGAATATCCGGCTCTGCCGGATGTCCGTCGCAGTCACAGTCAACGGAAAGCCGGTTCATAACGTTGATATACACTATATGTTCCTGTCCCACATGGTCACGCACCGCTGTCACCATTTCCCCCATGGCTTCCAGCCATGCATCCTGGTCACTGTGCATGATGCTGCCGGTGGTTCTCGTTCCTGCAGAGTGGACATACACCTTACCGCTCGGCGATGACATGCCGATCGCCACATTCTTGATTGCTCCGCCGAAGCCTGCCATCGCATGCCCTTTAAAGTGAGAGAGGATCAGCCAGTCAGAGTAGTTCTCCGCATGGCTGCCGACAATAGCGTTGTTGATCCGCTTTCCGCCGGTAACCGGCCATTCCGCCTCTCCGTTTTCATCCATAAGATCGAATTCGGCAAAAGAAGTAAAGCCGTGGTCTTCTGCCACCTGTCGGTGCATGACAGAGCTGCTTCTGGAGCCGCCGTATGCTGTGTTGCACTCTACAATCACACCGTTAAGAGACTGAACCAGTGGTCCGATCAGCTCAGCACGGAGATAGTTGCTGGCAGGCGGCTCACCTGTAGACACCTTCACGGCCAGCTTTCCGCCGGGTGTCCAGTTCAGTGCCTCATACACCTTCTGCAGCCCGGCAGGGGAGATATCTGCTGTGAAGTACACAACCGGAGCATCCGTCTCTGTTACTGCAGGTTCTTCTTCTATTACTGTGCTCTCTGTCACATTTGTCCCCTGAGCTTTTTCTGCATCTGTCCCCTGATCGGTTGTCACAGCAGCTTCTGCGCTCTTTTCTCCGCAGGCAGAAAGTGACAGCATCAGCACCAGCAGCAAAATAACTGAAAGAATTCTTTTCATAGCGTTCCTCCTCGCAAATATATACTTCTTAAATGCAGAAAATGACACGATGTCAGAACGCAGTATAGCAGAGTTCTGACATCGTGTCAATAATGTTTATGATTCACTTTATTTTTTTGTCAGTGGTCCGACTCGGTATACTTTCTCTCTGGTTTGAGGGAAAGTGGGAAACTGGGAATTTAATTCGTTAATGCACCGTTGTAAAGCTTTCCCTGATCTGTGCAAGGAAACGCTCCGCAATGGGTGTAAACGCCTGATAACGATTCCAGATCAGATACAGCTTTACCTCCAGTTTCGGTTCAAGAGGACGAAATACCAGTCCGCTGACCTCCGATACGTCTACCAGGTTGCGAAATGTCAGCTGATACCCCAGTCCTTCCCGCACAAACATAGATGCATTATATGCCAGCCGGAAGCTCCCTTCCAGGCGAAGCTGCGCAAAATGCTCGCCGGCCCAGCCTCTGATGTCTCCCTCCCAGCCTTGTTCGGAGGCAAACAGCGGCAGCCCTAAAAGATCCTCTATCCGGATGCTCTCTTTTTTTGCAAGCGCTGCATCTGCCGGGAGAATCAGTCCCCAGATATCCCCCTCCGGGAATGCAATATATTCATATTTTCTGCCATCCGGCACGTCGCATATCACGGCGAAATCCAGCAGGCCTTTGTCCAGCTTTTCTGTTACCTGCTCGGTATCTCCGCTTGTAATATGGTACCGTAACCCCGGATAGCGCTCTTTCAGCAGACGGATCTCCTTTGCCAGATGCCGGATCTGATATGATTCCGCCAGCCCAAAATACAGTTCTCCGCCAGTAAGTTCATCCAGCGACAGAAACTCCTTTTCAATTTTGTCGGCCATTGTCACCAGATCCTCCGCCCTGTTCCGCAGGAGCTCACCTTCCTCCGTGAGCGATATGCTGAAGCTGTGCCGCACAAAGAGTTTCTTCCCCAGTTCATCTTCCAGTGCCTTCATGGTTTTTGACAATGTCGGTTGCGTGACGTGAAGTGTCTCTGCAGCCCTTGTCATGTTTTCCTCCCGCGCCACCGCAAGAAAATACCGCAAATTCCTGATCTCCAAAAATCACACCTCCCTATAGTTTTTAATATTCCGATTTGGCATATCATGATATTCATTATAACTATTTGCATCGCTTTTGACAAGCAATTATAATGACATCATGGAAAAATAGATTGCATATGCAGAAAGGATACTCTTAACAATGATCAAAAAGGAAGAACTGATTCTTACGCAGGCATGGGATAAGACCTTCCCGAAAAGTGAAAAGGTCGACCACTGCAAGGTAACGTTTGTAAATCGTTATGGCATCACCCTGGCCTCCGATCTGTACATTCCGAAGAATGCCGAAGGCAAGCTCCCTGCCATTGCAGTCTGCGGCCCCTTCGGGGCAGTCAAAGAGCAGTGCTCCGGTCTCTATGCGCAGACAATGGCGGAACGCGGCTTTCTGACACTCGCTTTCGACCCCTCCTTCACCGGCGAGAGCGGTGGCAATGTCCGCTATATGGCCTCCCCTGACATCAACACGGAAGACTTTATGGCTGCCGTAGACTTTCTCTCCCTCTGCGATAAGGTTGATCCCGCTCGTATCGGCATCATCGGCATCTGCGGCTGGGGCGGTATGGCACTCAACACCGCTGCGCTGGATACTCGCGTCAAGGCAACCGTAGCCTCCACCATGTATGACATGACCCGCGTCAATGCCAAAGGATATTTTGATTCTGAAGACAGCGAGGAGGCCCGTTACCAGAAAAAATCTGCCATGTGCGCCCAGCGTCTTGCTGATCTGAAAGCCGGTGAATACACTCTGGGCGGCGGTGTGGTCGACCCGCTTCCAGACGATGCACCCTATTTCGTAAAGGACTATTACGATTACTACAAAACACCTCGTGGATACCATCCCCGTTCCCTGAATTCCAACGGCGGATGGAATGTGATCGGCTGTGAGTCCTTTATCAATCAGCCCATCCTGCAGTACAGCAATGAAATCCGCTCTGCCGTCCTCGTGATGCATGGTGATGCCGCTCACTCCTGCTATTTCGGCAAGGATGCCTATGCCAACATGGTGAAAGACAGCAAATACACTGACAATAAGGAGCTTCTCATTATCCCCGGTGCTTCTCACACCGATCTTTACGACGGCGGCGGGAAGAATGCCATTCCTTTTGACAAGCTGGCCTCCTTCTTCACAAAATATCTGCAGTAAAAAACTGTTCTGACGGAGGGCAAAATGAAAAAAAGATTGCTTTCAGCCGTTATGGCGTTTTCAATGCTTTCCCTTGGGCTATCCGCCCATGCCGAGGCTTCCGCTTCCCCTGATAATCCTTCCTCCCCTCAGGTCGGCATGTTTGACTTTGATTCCCGCACCGTCCTTCTCAACAGCGGATACACAATGCCGATTCTCGGCCTCGGCACCTATGCCCTCGATCATGATACCTGTGTCAATTCCGTCATGTCCCTGATTGAGAACGGCGGCAGGCTCATCGACACTGCCTATATGTATCACAATGAGGAAGCCGTTGGCGAGGGCGTTCGGAAGGCGATGGAAGCATACGGCGTCCCGCGGGAGGATATTTACGTCATCACCAAGCTTTATCCCAACCAGTTCAGTTCTCCCGAAGCCGCAATCGAGATGGCTCTTGAAAAGCTGGACATCGGGTATATTGATATGATGCTTCTCCATCACCCGGGCTCAAATGACGTAAAGGCATATCATGCCATGGAGAAGTACGTGGAGCAGGGTAAAATCCGTTCTCTCGGACTGTCTAACTGGTATGTGGAAGAGCTGAAAACGTTTCTGCCGCAGGTCAACATCACTCCTGCTCTGGTTCAGAACGAAATTCATCCCTATTACCAGGAACAGGACGTGGTTCCGTTCATTCAGGAAAATGGAATTGTAGTCCAATGCTGGTATCCGCTGGGCGGCAGAGGTTATACGGCAGAGCTTCTGGGCGATCCGGTCATTTCTGCAATTGCAGATGCTCACGGTGTATCCTCCGCTCAGGTTATCCTGCGCTGGGATCTGCAGCGGGGCATCGTGGTGATTCCCGGCTCCGGCAATCCGGAACACATCAAAGAAAATCTCGATCTGTTCGGCTTTGAGCTGACGGAGACAGAAATGTCCGCAATTGCCACTCTGGACCGCGGTGAAAAGCATGACTGGTATTGATACTTCCTGTGTATAAAATTATTCTCACTAAACTTTTCAAAAGAGAACTGATCATCTTCCGATCAGCTCTCTTTTTCAGCCGCTCGTGTCTCATCAATCAGCTGCGGCACCAGGTTGTCATAGCTGCTGAGGGAGAAGAGAGCAAAGAGCATGGTGTGGTCTCCATCCAGGGCTCTTTGCATCATCAGATAAACGATTCTTGCATGGTAGGTGGGATAGATTCCGTATTTCCTGATCAGGATCGGGTCGATCTTCTCTCCCGTCAGCGCCTGGATGTCTCCCTCTGTATAAGCAAAACCATCCTCCTTTTCTGGCATGGGGCCCTGCAGCATGATGTCAGCCAGCCGTTTCATGTCATGGATGATCGGGTACTCTGCCTGTTTTTCCGGCCAGGGGATATCCTGATAGCTCTCCCGATCCCGGATTTTCCGAACTGTCTCCTGTGCCAGGCCTCTCCGTTTGGCAATTGATGCTATAGAGTATCCCTGCAGAATCTCAAGCCGTATCATCGTCACCTCTGCCACATTGCACTTCCGGTTAGCGTTGGCAGAGGTTTTTCTCTTTTTCGCCCCTGGTAGAGGGAAGAGCTCCTGCGGCATTTTAGCAAGCACATCCTGATAGGTCTTCCCATCCCGGATGTTGCGGATTACATGGTCCGAAACACTGTTTTCCTTCGCCAGTCTCGTCACGGTCGCCCCCTCATGCAGGGCTCTTACAATCACTTCTACCTGCTCATCCGTCAGCGCTCTTGCATCCGGGTTGCTCTTACCCTTTCTCGCTGCGCTAACTTTTCTCTGCTTTTCCGGTGTCTGCGGCATGGTTGACGCGTGCAGACGGGAGTGCTCCTTCCAGTCCAATATCTGCAGGTTCTCCGGCCGATTGTCCGTCTTGTCTCCGTTGATGTGGTGCACAACCTGGTCATTCTGCAGGGTAATCCCCAGCAGCTCCTCTACCACTGCCCGGTGCTCTGGTACCCGTTTCCCGTTTACCGTTCTGTATTTATATTCCGACATCTGTTTTGTTCCCTGCTTTAAAATCCCGGCAGATGGTGTATATGTTATTCATGACCTTCTCATCCCGTGTATGCATCTTCTGCCGTATTTCTGAAATCCTGTTTTGCTAACCACTCCTCTTCCTCCGGCGTTTCGGGTATATCAATTCGCACGATTTTGAAAATAACCGGCCTTGTGCCATCGTTACAGCACGCAATCATCATGCGGTCATCATTCGTCCAGCCTTTCATGATAGAGCCGCCCTGGAGAGCTGTGTACACATAGCGGCTGACTGCATCCCAGGCTTCGCCGCAGAACTTCCCGTTCATTAAATGATAAAAATCATCCCGGGCCGGTGTGCGCTTGAGCAGGAAGGTATCACCCACATGGAAAAACGGGCACGGGCCTGATTTCGGATCAGCCAGATACTCCTCCTGATAATCTGTAAAACACTTCTTGTCGATAACAGTTATTTTGCATTCGTGCTGCATTGTCAGTTTTCCTCAATTATATATGCATCCACAATTTCGCCGAAGAATGAGATGTGGTCAAATGTCTCAACGGAATAGAACCGTTTCTTTATTTCTTCCGGCAGCCTGGCAGCATCCTGCTGTTCCCGGTAGATCATCCTGTTAAAACAGATCCAGCGTACTGTCCAGATAGATCTCTTCCCGAACCTTCAGCTGATACTCCGGTTTTGTCATGTAGTAGAGCAGAAACTCCAGAATGACGGCACTGCCTAAGCTTCGCCCTTCAATTTTGAAGTGAGAAAATCCGTTTGGCAGATAGACCTTCTGAATGTCCTCAATCCCGATAAATCCCGGATTCTTCATCGCGTCGGAGAAGCGATATCCTCTTTCCGCCTCCGGTGAAGTGCAGATATGGTCTGCACAGTCCTCTCCGAGATTTTTCCTGCTGACATTCTCATAGCATTCTTTCCGGTCGGGGCAGTCATACCGGCAGCATTCATTGCACAGAAATTCAACCTTCTGCTTCAGGTTTTCTGGCAATGCATTCAGCCTGTCAAAAGCCTTGTTTAGTCTGAAATCCGGCACCACATAGCGAAACTCCCTGCGATTCAGTTCCTCCTCAAGCTGCTGGAACTTTGTCAGTACTTTCGTTGTGGAAGATACCATATACAGCCCCGGGTAGTTTTCCCGGAGATACCGGAGCAACAGTTCTGAGCAAACGATCACTCCGTTCTCGACCTTCCCGCTCCCTTCAAATAATGCACACAGAGCGTTGCATTTTTTATCGGAAAGATGTTCTTCCCGGAGCAGAGAATTGCTGAAGGTAAGCCGTGCGGAAATTCCGTATTCCCGCATCAGCTCAGCCACTTTCTCCGGCCTGTCCTCCCCAAAGCCGACTCTGCCTCCGCCCCAGATGCAGTCCGCAGGAGCTCCGTAAATTGACCCGATCTCACACCAGTCGTAAAAATACTCCCTGTGCTCACGAAAAAGCGGTAGGAAGACCTGATACAAATCGTAAAATTCAAATAAACCGGGCATGTGATAGGTTGCCTTCATTTTCATTTTCCCCGTATCCGGAACAATCTTGATCAAATTATTTTATCATGAACCTTCCCGTGTGTACAGCTCTTTCCTTTATATCAGCTGATATGTAATGACCGTTGTCAAGAGGAAACTTGGCAAGAATCACCACAAAATCTTTAAACCGAATATAATTTTTCTAACTGAAAGCATCATGAAAGA
>CACYYN010000032.1 GCA_902778665.1 Oscillospiraceae bacterium
ATTTCTTTGATGAGTCTATGCTACCACCCGCACTGTCCCATAAATGGGAAAAGTAAAACTTGTTCACAGAAAGTTCATAATTTAAAATTTTGGGTTTCACCCGAGACCGGAACTCCCTTTTGCAAATCGAAAGGAATAAAAAGCAGAGACTGTTTCGCCGACAACGGTGGAGCAGTCTCTGCTTTTCTCTAAATAAATCTAGAAAAATTTAAAATCTTTAGGATTTTGTGACAGTAGTGTGATGGAGGCCGTGCTATACTGTGCCCGTACTCAAGAGAAAAACAAATCAGCCCAAAGGGCTGAAGAAAAAAATAAATGAAAAAAGAAAAGGAGAAAACAAAAATGTTCAAGACTGTTCTTACTTATTTCGCTGCAAAGAAGGTTATCACCTGTGTTGTCCTGGCCGCAATGCTGATCGGTGTTATGGCTGTTGCATGTGTGGCAGCGGTGTTTGCACCGAAGGCTTCCGCTGAGGAGATGAATCCGTACGCCGGCAAGACCTTTGAGATGTACGATGCCAAAGTCGGCACCTACCAGCTCACCGTGACGGATGACGGGAAAGCCCTGGTCAAGTTCCCGGACAATGCTCGTGTCGGTTACTACTATGATGCCTACGTCGGAGACAACGGAGAGCTGCTCGTGGTAGACGGTAACAACACCGTGTTCTCCGCATCCATGAATGACAACGGCACCCTTTCCGATTACGACGGTGCCACATGGTTTGAGTGTGACTGAGTAGAAAAACTTTTCCTCCAAAATGATTGACTTACCAAACCGGTTAAATGGTCCGGAGCGGAAAAAAGAATATGCGGAATACGGTTCAATGCTCCGGTTCCAAAATAAATCCTGCAGGCGGTGATGAGTACGACGATCACCGCTTGCAGGTTTTTTGCACGATAAGGGTTCGAATAAGGCAAGTGAATTAATGAAAAAGCGGTGTGCGGAAGGTAAAAATGATGCTTTTATACATTCAGATAACAGGCCGAGGCCTGTACAGTGCATAGAGACGGGTGTTGTCTATTCATCTCAGAATGAGGCTTATCGGATGACAGGGATAAGACATATTCATGAGGCATGTACCGGGGCTTATGTTTATGCAGGGGGATTTCACTGGAGGTTTGTCAATCAGGTAAAACCGGGAATTATCCCGACCATCGGGAGGGGTGGGAAGAAACGACAGACATGAAAAAACCCTCCCCGATTGAGGGGAGGGCGGTGTTGAAACTGTTGTGAAGGAGCTCTTATACCAGTGCTGCGGTGATGATGGACATCTGGTAAACTTCCTCTGCATCACAGCCACGGCTGAGGTCGTTGATGGGGGCGTTGAGACCCTGAAGGATCGGGCCGTAGGCGGCAAAACCACCGAGACGCTGGGCAATCTTGTAGCCGATGTTGCCGGACTGGATCTCGGGGAAGATGAAGGTGTTGGCATAGCCGGCAACCTTGCTGCCGGGGAACTTCAGCTGGCCCACAACCGGGGAGACAGCTGCGTCAAACTGCATCTCACCGTCGATTGCCATATCGGGGGCCATTTCCTTGGCGATAGCGGTTGCGTTTCTCACCAGATCCACATTGGCACCCTTGCCGGAGCCCTTGGTGGAGTAGGAGAGCATGGCAACCTTCGGATCCATACCGAAGACCTTGGCCGTCTTAGCCGTTGCAATGGCAACTTCTGCCAGCTGCTGAGCTGCTGTGAGGGTCACGTTGCCTTCCTTGTCCTTCTTGTCTTCGTAGGAGATATTGATAGCGCAGTCACCCATGCAGATCATTTCCTCACCGCGGACCAGAATGAAGCAGGAGGACACCAGGTTTGCACCCTTCTTCGTCTTGACGATCTGCAGTGCGGGGCGGACGGTATCGGCGGTGGAGTAGGTTGCACCGCCCAGAAGAGCATCGGCAACACCCATCTTCACCAGCATGGTGCCGAAGTAGTTGCCCTTCTGCAGGTTGGCACGGCACTCTTCTTCGGTCATCTTGCCCTTGCGGAGCTCAAACATGGTCTTGACCATCTCGTCCATGGCAGGATAGGTAGCCGGATCGATAATTTCAAGCCCGTCAATATCAAAGCCGCCCTTTGCAGCAGCCTCTTTCACAGCTTCCACATTGCCCACCAGAACCGGTGTGAGGAAACCATCTTTCTTCAGGCGTGCGGCAGACTCCAGAATACGGGCGTCGGTGCCTTCGGTATATACGATCTTGCGGGGATTGGCTTTGAGAACTTCAATCAGATTTTCAAACATGGAATGAAACCTCCGTACATTTTTTGGAACTTTCTATACTCTAACACTATCGGACCGATTTTTCAAGGGGAAGCATGAAGGATTTCGGCCGGAATTCTTCTTTACAAGGCGGTTTGATTTCATTATAATGCTGAAAGAGAAAGGTTTCATCGGCGGATGAAATCCGTAAGACAGAGGGATGGTGGTTATCATTGAAAAAAGAGCGTCTTGACGCGGTGAGAATTACCGGGCTGGACGGCTTCCATGCCGTGGCCCCGTATGTGATGCCGAAGCGAACCGAAGCGGAGGTATCCAGCACGGAAACCTTTGACATCACCGATCTCTGTGCATTTATGGAAAAGCGGAACAGGGAACAGGGTACAAATCTGAAGCTTTTCCATGCCTTCTGCACGGCTGTGGCCAGAACAATTTATCTTCGCCCGAAAATGAATGTCTTCATTTCCGGCAGGCGTTACTGGCAGAGAAAGGACATTACGCTCTCCTTTGTCGCAAAAAGGAAGTTTGAGGATTCAGCCGAAGAGGTCCTTATTCTTATGAAGGTGGAGCCGGAGATGACGGTGGAGCATGTTTCCCGCCTGATTCTGGGCGATGTCTCGGATGTGCGGCAGAATAAGACAAATGATGTGGGTTCCACCATGGACTTCCTTGCAAAAATGCCCCGCTTTGCCATGGAGATCATCTTTGCCGTTGTCAGAATGCTTGAATACTTCGGGGTCATGCCGGCTTCCCTCATGAAGGGCGATCCGAACTACTCCACGGCGCTGCTTTCCAACCTCGGGTCGATCGGAGCCGGGGCACCTTACCATCATCTGAGCAACTACGGCACCTGTTCCATCATGATCACCATCGGGACGATGCGAAAGGAAATGCGAAAAATGGAGGACGGAAGCATGCAGGAGAGAACGCTGCTGGATGCAACCTTCACAATCGACGAACGGATTGCGGACGGCTTTTATTTCGCAAAATCGCTGCGGATCACCCGGTATCTGCTGGAGCATCCGGAGCATCTGCTGGAGACGATGGAGACGCCGGTTCCTGTGAGCCTTTCATGAAGCCGGTGTTGTATCAGAAGAATAAAGGATGGATAAGAATGATCACTCAGAGAGTTTACATTCGGAGAGCAGTTTCAGTCATAATCGCCCTTCTGCTGATTGTTCTGCTGCCGCTCCCTGCTGCGAAGGCGGAAGGAGAAGTGCTTTTGCACTGCTTTTCCCTCGGAAAGGCGGACTCCTTTGCCATTGTCACCGGGGAGGGTACCGTGCTGATTGACTGCGGGGAGAGCGGCCAGGGCGACATTATTCTGGAATGGCTGAAGCAGCAGGGAATTGACCGGATTGACACGCTGATTATCACCCACTTCGATAAGGACCATGTGGGCGGTGCGGCAAAGGTGCTGAAAAAAATCCCGGTTTCCCGGGTCCTGCAGAGCAACAGCCCGAAGGACAGCAAGGAATACCGGAAGTATCTCAGTGCGCTGGCCCTGGCAGGGCTTGAAGCGGAGACCGTTCGGGAAGAGCTCACCTTTACACTGGGGGATGCAGCCTTCACCGTTTATCCGCCGGAAAGAGAGAGCTATGCCAAAGATCCCAGCAACAACTCCTCTCTTGTCACCGCAATGAGGCATGGGGAATGCTCTTTCCTCTTCACGGGGGATGCGGAAAGTGGCCGCTTGCAGGAGCTTGTGGAAGAAAAACTGGGGCAATTTGACTTTCTCCAGGTGCCGCATCACGGTGTGTGGCAGACACAGCTGATCAGTCTCCTGAACATGGTGCAGCCGGAGGCGGCTGTGATCACCAGCTCGGAGAAGGAGCCGGAGGATCAGGCGACCGTCAGCCTGCTGGAGAAGGTTGCCGGGCAGATTCTTCTGACAAGGGAGGGAGAGGTGGATATTCTCTCTGACGGCAGCTCACTTTCCGTCTGTCAGGAGATTTTTGCTGCGGCGGCATAAAGGAGAGCGCCTCCTTGTCGGGAAAACCGAAAGGGGGCGCACAACATATTTATAATATGCGGAACCACCAAAAAAGTCAACAGGAAACCTGCTCGGAAGCATAAAAACCGTTAATCTGCATAAAAACAGGCCTGCATTTTTGTCGATTCTGTCAATTGCAATTCCATTTCTCTTCTGCTATTATAATCCCACAAGGAAGATTTCCTTTGAATATATGCACAGGGTTAAATGTTCCCCATGCAAGAGACTGATGAAAGAGAGGTAACCAGGATGCTAGATATTAAAATCTCGGAGAAATAGCCCTTGGCCGTTGTGGGTGAAAGACGTTTCGGTCAGGGGCTGTTTCTTTTTTTGCGTCTGAACCCCGTTCTTTGTAATGTGCTGCACCTGAGAGGGTGCTTTTTTTCTGCCCGGCAGTGGGTGCAGCCCGGCTCCGGGCCGTCGGAATATGAAAAAAGATATGCAGGATATGCATAGTGACAATAAAATATTCACCAATTTTCTCTTGACAATGGCATAATTATTCACTATAATGACTCGCGAACAATAACTTTACGCGAAAGGAACCATTTATCATGAAAAAATTTCTTTCTATGGCTCTTGCTTTGGCAATGATTTTCAGCTTTGCCGCTTTTGCTTCCGCTGAGGAGACTCTTGTACTCGGCACCAGTGCCGACTATCCTCCTTTTGAGTTTATGTATCTCGACGATGCAGGCGAGATGGTTTACGGCGGTATTGACGTTTCCGCAGCAGGCTACATTGCCGAGCAGATGGGGAAAGAGCTTGTTGTTGAGAACATGAGCTTTGATTATCTGCTGGTCGCTCTGGCAAAGGGCGATTACGACATCGTCATGGCTGCCATTGAGGATACGCCCGAGCGTGAAAACGCCGCTGACTTTTCCGATCCCTACTACACGGATATTCCCGCTATGATTCTGATCCGTGCAGCCGATGCCGAGCAGTACAAAACCCTGAATGACTTCTCCGGCAAGGCAGTCGGCGCTCAGACGGCTACCACCAAGGAAGGCATTGTTACCGACAGCATGCCCGGTGCTGAACTGGTCTCCATTCAGAATGTGAATGACCTGGTCAACCAGCTGGTCTACAACAAGCTGGATGCCGTGGTTCTCGACGGTGCGGTTGCCGCTAACTTTGTGGCTGCCAACAGTGACCTCGCCATTGCCGAGGCTTCCGCCGAGCTGGGTGCAGCCGCTCCCTACTGCGTAGCTGTTGCAAAGGGTGACCCGAAGGGCCTCCTGCCGGAGATTAACGCAGCAATTGCCAAGATGCTGGAAGAGAAGGCAATGGACGCCTTTGTGGAAGAGGCAAATGCCATCAACGATGCAGGAAATGCCATTGAGGTTTCTGTTGATGCACCGGAGACATAACCCGCCTTTCCCGGTTATCTGAATCTGAAGTCAAAATGTACTGTGCGTTGCCTGATCCCTTCAGGCAACGCATTGAACTGTTGAAAGGAATTTTTTATGTGGTGGAGTAATCTTTTTAAAAACCTATCTCCTGCATCCTTTTTTAACTTCTCCTTCCTGCCCAAGTACGGGTCCTATTTCTGGAAGGGGATCGCTTATACACTTCTGCTGGCGGTTGTTTCGGTTCTTCTGGCTATTATCCCCGCCCTCCTGCTTGCCATGATGCGGCTGAGCAAGAATAAGGTGGTAAAAGGGCTGTCCGGCGCCTACATTGCCGTGTTCCGGTCCACACCGCTGCTGGTGCAGCTGAGCATCATCTATTTCGGCCTGTTCGGCGCTGTCAGCATTCCGCGTATCACGGTTCTGGGCTTTGTGGATATCAGCAGGTTCATCCCGGGTGTCGTGGCCCTGGCGCTGAACAGCTCGGCCTATGTGGCGGAGATTTTTCGCGGCGGTATTCTGGCCGTGGATATCGGACAGACGGAGGCCTCCCGTTCTCTCGGTCTCAACGCCTGGTCCACCATGCGCCTTGTGGTGCTGCCCCAGGCAATCAAAAATGTGCTGCCGGCTCTGGCAAATGAGATTATCACCATGGTGAAGGAATCCTCCATCTGCTCCATGCTGGGCATGGTGGAGCTGATGTTTGCAGCGAAGACGGTTGCCTCCACAACCTATATCTCCCTCGGACCCTATGTTGTGGCGGCGGTGATTTATTTCTGCATCAACTATCCCGCTTCCAAGGGAATTGAAGCGATTGAAAGGAGGATGCGTCGTGGCGACAAACAATGAGCTCATCCGTGTGGTGGATGTGGTAAAGGAATATAACAAAGGTGAAGTGAAAGCGCTCAACGGCTGCAGCCTCACGGTGAACAGGGGCGAGGTGGTGGCCATTGTCGGCAGCAGCGGATCGGGGAAGAGCACCATGCTCCGCTGCCTGAACATGCTGGAGGTGCCCACATCCGGCCATATCTATTTTGACGGTGTGGATCTTGCGGACAAAAATGTGGACATCAATCTGCACAGAAGAAAAATGGGCATGGTATTTCAGCATTTCAACCTCTTTCCCCATAAGACGGTGATGCAGAACATCATGCTGGCCCCTGTCCATCTGAAGCTGAAGACAAAGGCCGAAGCCCGGGCTAAGGGTGAGGAGCTGCTGAAGAGAATCGGTCTTCTGGAAAAGGCCAATGAATATCCCAACATGCTCTCCGGCGGGCAGAAGCAGCGTATCGCCATTGTGCGGGCCCTTGCCATGGAGCCTGAGGTGATGCTCTTTGACGAGCCCACGTCAGCCCTTGACCCGGAGATGGTCAACGAGGTGCTGGATCTGATGCGTGACCTGGCAAAGGCAGGGATGACCATGGTGGTTGTCACCCATGAGATGGGGTTTGCCCGTGAGGTTGCCGACCGGGTGATCTTTATGGACGGAGGCCAGATTCTGGAGAGTAACACGCCGGAGAAGCTTTTTGACCATCCGCAGAACCCACGCCTGAAGGACTTTTTGTCTAAAGTCCTCTGAGAGGCGCAAAACAACGACTACTTAACACGAAAGCAGCAGGATTCATGAAAGCAAATTCCTATCTGCAGATTGATCTGCAGGCTATCAAACACAATATACATCACATTCAGGAAGAGATCGGCCCTGAAAAGAAGCTGATTCCGGTTCTGAAGGGCAATGCCTACGGCCTGGGGGCCGTGAGGCTGGCACGCTTTTGCAGTCAGGCGGAGGGAATAGACACGTTTGCGGTCTCCCATGTTTCGGAGGGGGTGCAGCTCAGGCAGGCGGGGATCGGCGGGGAGATTCTGGTGATGAGCCTCCCGCTGGACTTTCAGATCCCGGATGCAGTGGAGCATAACCTGACCCTGACGCTCGGCAGCTTCCGGCAGTTTTCTCTCCTCCGGGATGCTGCATGCGCTGCAGGCAAAAAAATATCCGTCTCCCTGAAAGCGGATACCGGCCTTCACCGTATCGGCTTTCTGCCGGAAGAGACGGATGAGCTTTGCCGCGAAATCAGCCGGGCGGAGGATTATCTGCATATCTCCGGCACCTTTTCCCACTTCTCCAGTGAGGAGAAGGGGCAGATGGAAAAGCAGGCGAAGCGCTTTGATTCCTTTCTGAATAAGCTCCGCTCATCCGGGATTGATCCCGGGCTCTGCCATATCTCCTCCTCGGCCTCACTGGAAGCAGACAGAAAATATGTGTATGATGCCGTGCGGATCGGCAGAGGCCTGATGCTGGATAATCCGGTTTTTCCTTCCGGAGAGATTTGCGAAGCGGTTTCCTTCCGTGCCTATCTTACCGATATCCGGAACCGCAAGGCGGGGGATACCCTTGCATACGGCGGAAAAACGATATTGAAGAAGGACACAACAGTGGGTGTGCTGTCCATCGGGTACGGTGACGGGCTGGATCCTGCCCTTGTTTCAGCTCATGCGCCCGTTCTTGTAAACGGGAAGCGGGCACGCCTCCTTGCAGCATGCATGGACCAGAGTTTTGTAGAACTGGACGGAATAGACGCCGGGAGCGGAGATGAAGTTACCCTGTTCGGCTATGATGCAAGGGGGAATCATCTCCCGGCGCAGGAAGTTGCAGCTCTGATAGACTGTGAGGGCTGTGACCTGACGGTTCGCCTGACGGATCGTGTTGAACGGATATTTCTTTCGTAATATTGTATAAAAACACAAAAAGAGTAGGCTTTTATCCTTTCCAAACCGGTCATATCGCATAAAGATAAATAAATATACAAATAATGCTTGACGATATAAGCAAATTCTGCTATTATATGCATCGTCAACCAAGGAAATATTCAATTTGTTGAATATCACATGAATGGAAAGGATAATAATTATGAAAACGATGAAGAATGTAATCTGCCTTGCTCTTACGGTGCTGATGCTTGCTTCTTGCAACCTGGCAGCTTTTGCAGACAATGAAGTGGACGCAATCAAAAAAGCCGGTGTGCTCACCGTTGCTCTCTCGCCTGACTTCAGCCCCATGGAATTTGTGGATTCCACGAAGACCGGTACGAAGACCGGTCAGGAAGCGTATGTCGGCTTTGATGTGACGCTCGCGAAAAACATTGCGGCTTATCTCGGTGTTGATCTTGAGATCCAGGCGATGAGCTTCGACGCCTGTCAGACCGCAGTTGCCATGGATGCCGTTGATATGTCCATCTCCGGCTACTCCTGGACAGAAGCCCGTGCAGAAAACTTTGAGCTTTCCGATTACTACTATGCCGGTGAGAATGAGACCGAGCAGGTTATCCTGATTCGTGTTGCCGATGCCGAAAAATACACCAAAGCGGAAGACTTCAACGGTGTGGATGTCGGCGCACAGAATGCCTCTCTTCAGCAGCTGCTGGTCGAGAGTCAGCTGCCTGAGGCCAATATGAAGACGATCGGTGAGCTTGGTGTCGGCGTTATGGAGCTGCAGAGCGGTAATATTGATGCTCTCGCAGTGGCTATCGGCAACGGAAAGCAGATTATTGCCAATAACCCGGATCTTATGATTTGCGATTGGCAGTTTGAAGTGGATGAAGCCTATGAGGCCAATGTCATTATGATGCACAAGGGTGACACGGCTCTGCTGGAAGTCGTTAATGAAGCTCTTTCCAGCTTCTATGAGAGCGGCGTGTACGGTGAGTGGTATCAGGAAGCTCTTGACATTGCAGCCAGCGAAGGCGCTATTGAAGTGACTGTAGAGGATAATGCCGAAGAAGCTCCCGCTGCATAAGTTTTACAACTGATTTTACACTTGCAAAGATAGATTTGAAGCGCTGAGTCAAAACAAAGTGCGCAGATTCTGTGTACGCGGTTTGCTCAGCGCTTCATTTCAGGCTGAAATGCTATTCCATTATTGATTATATCTTGGAGGATGCTATGAATTTTGCCGTCATCGGTCAGAACATCGTGAAGCTCTGGCTGAAATACTGGGATAAATTCCTGATCACGGGCATGGAGTATACGCTTTCCCTTGCCGCACTGACCGTGTTTTTCGGCGCGATTATCGGCTCGATGATTGCCCTGATGAGAATGTCGAAAATCCCGCCGCTGCGGTGGATTGCTGCCGTGTATACCGAGCTGATCCGGGGTACGCCCATGCTGCTGCAGCTCTACCTGTTCTATTTTGCCCTGCCGCAGCTGATCCCGTTTCTGAACAGGAAGCAGTATCTCTGCGTGGCAATCGCCCTGATCTGCAACAGCGCTGCCTATGTCTCGGAGATTATCCGCTCCGGTATTCAGGCAGTGGATATCGGGCAGACGGAGGCTGCGAGGAGCCTGGGCATGAGCAAAAGCCTCACCATGACGGAGATTATCCTTCCGCAGGCGGTTAAGAACATTCTCCCCGCCCTCTGTAATGAGTTCATCATGATCACGAAGGATACCTCCCTCGCCTCCACCTTCTTCATCGGCGATCTGATGACCCAGGTTCTGCTGGTGAAGGGTGCCACCTATCTGACCTTCGAGCCGCTGGTGATAGCAGCTGCCATCTATTTTGTCGTGACCTTTATTCTGAGCAAGCTGGTTGCACTTCTGGAAAGGAGGATGCGTCGTGGAGACATCCGATAAACTCATTCAGGTTAAGAATATCAAAAAATACTATAACCAGGGTGCCATCAAAGCCCTGGACGGGGTAACGGTGGATGTCAACCGTGGAGATGTGATGGTGATCATCGGCAGGTCCGGCTCGGGCAAGAGCACCCTGCTTCGCTCCCTGAATCTTCTGGAGGAGCCCACGGACGGATCCATCATCTTTGAGGGCGTGGATATCACCAGCAAGAAGGATGCCAACGGCAAAAAGCTGGACATCGACCTGCACCGACAGAAGATGGGCATGGTCTTCCAGCACTTTAACCTCTTTCCGCACAAAACCATTCTCCAGAATATGACGGTCGCTCCCATCAAGGTAAAGGGCATCCCCCAGGCTGAAGCTGAGAAGAAGGCGATGGAGCTGCTGGACCGTGTGGGGCTTGCAGACCGTGCAGGTGCCTATCCCATTCAGCTCTCCGGCGGACAGAAGCAGCGTGTGGCGATTGTTCGTGCCCTGGCCATGGAGCCGGATGTGATGCTTTTTGATGAACCCACCTCCGCTCTGGACCCTGAAATGGTGGGGGAAGTTCTGGATGTTATGAAAAAGCTTGCCCAGACCGGCATGACCATGGTGGTTGTCACCCATGAGATGGGCTTTGCCAGAGAAGTGGGCAACCGGGTGATCTTTATGGATGAGGGGAAGATTCTGGAAGAGGGGACTCCTGACGCCATCTTCAACCACCCGCAGAGCCCACGTCTGCAGGACTTTCTTTCCAAAGTGCTTTACTGAGCCGTTTGAAGGAGAACAAAAACGATGCTTAATCCGGAAAAACAGCAGCTTTGCTCTTATATTGACGAGAATGCATCCTTTTTTGAGGATATTTCAGACAAAATCTGGGAAAATCCGGAACTGAGCCTGAAGGAATTCGGCGCAGCATCCCTCTACTGCGAAAAACTCCGGGAGCTGGGCTTTACCGTCACGGAAAACATCTGCGGCATTCAGACCGCCTTTTGCGGCAGCTACGGCAGCGGGCACCCTGTCATCGGCATACTGGGCGAGTTTGATGCCCTCAGCGGGCTGAGCCAGAAGGCGGGAGAATGTATTCCCGATCCGGTGCTTCCCGGAGGAAGCGGGCATGGCTGCGGCCATAACCTGCTGGGTGCCGGCTCTCTCGCTGCGGCTGCCGCCGTGAAGCAGTGGCTGGAGAAAACCGGCAGGCCCGGCACTGTCATCTTCTACGGCTGCCCGGGAGAAGAGGGGGGAGCAGGAAAGGCTTATATGGCAAGAGAGGGGCTCTGGAAGGAGCTGGATGCTGCCCTCTGCTGGCATCCGGCTGACGCCTTCCAGACCATAACCGGAACCAACAATTCCTGCATTCAGGTGCTTTATAAGTTTTCCGGCGTGGCTGCCCATGCTGCGGGAGACCCGTATAACGGCCGCAGCGCTCTTGACGCGGTGGAGATGATGAATATCGGCGTGCAGTTTTTGCGGGAGCACACCACACCCGACTGCCGCATTCACTACGCCATCACCGATACCGGCGGCATCTCGCCGAATGTGGTGCAGGCAAAGGCGTCGGTGCTTTATATGGTGAGAGCCAACCGGGTTGCCGATACCGTTGCCCTGCAGAAACGGGTGGATGATATCGCAAAAGGTGCCGCCCTGATGACCGGCACAACCTATGAACGCATCTTTATTGACGGTACGGCTGAGCTTCTGCCAAACTATACCATTGAAAAGGCTCTCTACAGCAATCTCACGGAGATCGGTGTGCCTGCCTACTCGGATGAGGATTATGCCCTCGCCGCTGCCTTGAAGGCGACCTATCTCGGCAGCGGTATCTCCGGAATTGACGGGGCGAACTCCGACCCAGCCATAGCGAAGATTGCCCGGGAGCTTTCCGACAACGGTTCTAAACCCATCAATGACTTTATCACCCCGCTCTATTCTTCCGCAGCGTTCACGCCCGGCAGTACGGATGTGGGGGATGTGAGCTGGTTGACACCCACCTCTCAGATCAATACGGTTTGCTGGCCGGCAGGGGTGCCCGGTCATTCCTGGCAGATTGTGGCCTGCGGCAGAAGCGGCCTTGCCCACAAGGGGATGATCTGTGCGGCCAAGGTGCTTGCATCCACTGCTGTTGACCTTCTGACGGACACGGAGCTTCTCGCAGAAGCAAAGGCCGAATTTGTGGAAAAGGCATCTGCCGGATATGTGTGCCCCATTGAGCCGGATGCAATCCCCATTGCCCTGTGAAAGCGGGGCATTTTTTAACGAAAAGGTATGCCCACCGGAATAGAAAATTGTACCATATGCCGAAATTCATTATAAAGCTTGTATTTTGAGAAAAAATGTGGTATTGTATGCAAGCAAAAAACAAGTGTCCGCGAATTACGGACAGATTGGAGATATAAATCAGATGAAAGTAGCAGTTTTAGGGTTTGGCACGGTTGGAGTCGGCGTTTATGAGATGCTGAAGTCCGCTGACGGTCTGGAAGCGGGTCCGGTTCTGGTCCGGGCAGGGAAGGATGATGCCCCCTTCAAAGTCACCTCCATGGAGAAGATCGCACAGGATCCGTCGGTGGATGCTGTTGCCGAGGTGATGGGTGGTGTCGAGCCTGCTTTCACCTATGCCTGCTGTGCCCTGAAGGCAGGGAAGCATTTTGTCACCTCCAACAAGGCACTGGTTGCTGCCAAGGGGCCGGAGCTTGCAAAACTTGCTGCGGAAAACGGAGTCGGTTTCCTGTTCAGTGCAGCATGCGGCGGGGGAGTACCCTTCCTGCATAATATGGCCCTTGCCGTGCAGAGTGATGAGATTGTCTCGGTGGGCGGCATTCTCAACGGCACCACCAACTATATGCTGGACAATATGCAGTCTTCCGGCCTGAGCTATGCCGATGCTCTTTCGGATGCCCAGAAGCTGGGGTATGCAGAGGCAGACCCAACTGCAGACGTGACAGGGCTGGATGCTCTGCGGAAGATTATGCTGGCCTGTGCTGTGGCATTCAATGCACTCCCGACGGAGGGCCTGCTCAACGAAGGGATTGACTCCTTCTCTGCTGACGATGTGGCCTATCTTCGCTCGGTGGGGCTGACCTGCCGGCTCATCGCCTCCGGCGGGAAGAATGAAGACGGCAGCGTCTATGCCTATGTGGAGCCGGTGGTTTTCCCCGGCAGTGCTGCAGAGTGCTCGGTGCTGAAGAACTTCAACATGGCCAGGTATAACGGTAAGAATTCCGGGCGGATCGTGATGATCGGCCAGGGTGCAGGCCGTTGGCCCACGGCGTCTGCCGTGCTGAGAGATCTTTCCGATATCTCCTGCGGCCGAAGAGTGATGATGAAGCCATCCTGCAGTGTTGTCTCTGCGAATAACGCCTCCTGCTGTCACAGCTATCTGGTTCGCCTCCCGGCGGGAGAAAAGCTGGATCTGCCGATAGAATCCTGCGAGGCTCGCGGCAATGCCTGCTATGTGAGAACGGGGAACGTGTCTGTAAAACAGATGCATGAAAAGGCAGCTGAACTGCGTCAGGCAGGGGTGCAGGTATTCTTTGCGGCGATTGGAGAGTAAGAAAAAATGCTGAAAGTATGTAAGTTCGGCGGCTCCTCCGTCGCCGGATCGGAACAGTTTAAAAAAGTTAAAGCGATTATCGAATCGGACGAGGCAAGAAGAATCGTCATCGTCTCAGCTGCCGGAAAACGGGATTCCTCCGACCATAAGCTGACGGACCTGCTCTATCTCTGCGATGCACACCTGACCTACGGCGTCTCCTGCAATGATATTCTCGCGGAGATCAGGGACAGACTTACCGGAATCGCGGCGGATCTCCATCTTTCCTATGACGTGGGGGCAGATTTTGACGCCTTTGCCGCCCGCCTCACAAAGGGCTTCCCGGTGGATGAGCTGGTTTCCCGTGGGGAATACTTCACGGCAAGGCTGATGGCAGTGTTTCTCGGGTATACCTTTGTGGATGCTTCGGAATGCATCCTCTTCACCTATGACGGGGTCCTCGACAAGGAGAAAACCTACAGTGCCCTTGCCGAAGCGGTGGAGAAGTACGGCAGGGTTCTGATTCCCGGGTTCTACGGCAGCCTGCCCAGCGGAAAAATCCGGGTCATGTCTCGCGGCGGCAGTGATATCACGGGTGCCGTGGCCGCTGCAGCAGCCCATGCGGATGTGTATGAAAACTGGACGGATGTGTCCGGCATTCTGATGGCAGATCCCCGCATTGTGAAGGATCCGAAGCCGATCCCCAAAATCACCTATAACGAGCTGCATGAGCTGGCTTATGCCGGGGCGTCTGTTCTGCATGAGGATTCCGTTCAGCCCTGCATGGAGGCCGGTATTCCCCTCAACATCCGCAACACCAATGCACCGGATGATGCCGGCACGCTGATTGTGGATTCTGTGGAGGAGGAAGAGTCGGAAAACGACCGCTTCATCACCGGCATCACCGGCCGCAGGAATTTTGATATTCTCACAGTTACCAAGCGGAATATGGACACCTGCAATACACTCAGCCGGGCGCTGGCCATTCTGAGCCAATACCATGTGCCGATTGAGCACATTACGCTGGGGCTTGATTCCTTTGCACTGGTTGCCTCGTCCGCAGCACTCGGCGATACCCTTTATGACATCATTGCAGACATCCGCAAGAACTGCCGGGCAGACAACATTGAAATCAAGGACAATATCGCCCTTGTCGCCTCGGTAGGCCGCAAAATGTCATCCCATCCCGGCATCTCGGGCAGACTCTTCAAGGCGCTGGGCGACAATAACATCAACATCCGTACCATTGCACAGGGTGCAGACGAGCTGGCTATTGTAGTCGGCGTAGAGAACAGCCAGTTTGAAACGGCAATCCGTGTGCTGTATGACGGTTTTGCCGGATAAGGCAGATTCGTTTTCCCCGAACTATTCATAATCTAAAAGGAGAAAAAACAATGAAAGCACTGAATATAGCGGTTTTAGGAGCAACAGGAGCAGTCGGACAGGAGATGCTGAAAATCCTGCAGGAGTATGAGATTCCCGTGAAGAAGCTGCTGCCTCTGGGCAGTGCCAGAAGCGCAGGAAAGAAGATTTCCTTTAACGGGGAAGAGATTCCCGTTCAGGAAGCTACGGATGACAGCTTTAACGGTATGGATTTCGTCCTGGGTGCCGTAGAAGGGGATATGTCCCGTCGGTTCGCGCCTGCCATCAAGAAGAGCGGTGCCGTGTATATCGATAACAGCTCTGCCTTCCGTCTTGAGCCGGATGTGCCTCTGGTGGTCCCTGAGATCAACGGTGCCGATGCCTTCAACCACAACGGCATCATCGCAAACCCCAACTGCTGCACCATTATTGCTCTGATGGCGGTTGCAGGCATCGCGAAGCTCTCTCCCATCAAAAACATGATCGCCTGCACCTATCAGGCAGTTTCCGGTGCCGGCCAGGCCGGCCTTGCAGAGCTGGAGGACCAGATGGCCTCTCTTGCAAAAGGGGAGAAGCCGGTTGTGAAAACCTTTGCCACCCAGATCGCCCTCAATGTCATTCCCTTCATTGATGCCCCCTACGGCAATGATTACACCAAGGAAGAGATGAAGATGCAGAATGAGGGCCGCCGCATCATGCACGCTCCCGATCTTCTGGTAAACTGCACCTGTGTCCGTGTTCCGGTGATGCGTTCACACTCCATTGCCGTTACACTGCGGACGGAGAGCAAGGTATCCATTGAAGATGCGAAAGCAGCTGTTGCCGCCTATCCCGGCGTAAAGCTGATTGAAGACTACGAAGGCAGATGCTACCCCACGCCTCTGGACACCACCGATCAGGATATCGTATGGGTCGGCAGAATTCGTCAGGACCTGACGGATGAGAACGGCATCACCCTCTGGTGCTGTGGCGACCAGATCAGAAAAGGCGCTGCATCCAATGCGGTTCAGATTCTGAAGCTGCTGGCTGAGAAGGAATAATGGTAAAACTGTTTGCTTCTTCGCCCGGATTCTAATATAATAAAAACACAGGACAGCAGCCCGGCATATGCCTGGCTGCCATCCTGCCATTATGGGAAAGGATCAACAGCGGATAATGGACTATTCGGCAGCGAACCATGGGTTATGGAATATCATTGAGCAGCTCGGCATGATTGCCGGGGTAATTCTTCTGGCAAACTTCCTGCGGCAGAAGGTTTCCTTCATTCGGAAAAGCCTGATGCCGGTTGCGGTCCTCGGTGGGTTTCTGCTCCTGATCGTGAAATATACGGGCCTTACGCATTTTGACTCTGACATGATGGAGATGCTGGTCTATCACGGCATTGCGCTGGGTTTTATCGCGATGAGTCTGCGTGTTCCGCCTGAGAGGGAAAAAGGTTCCGGCGACCGCACGGCTTTAAAATCCGGTGCGATTGTGGTCAGCACCTATATGGTTCAGGGCGTTACGGGGCTTCTCGTCACGCTTCTGCTGAGCTATACGCTGATGCCGGGGCTTTTTAAGGCTTCTGGCCTTCTGTTGCCCATGGGCTACGGCCAGGGCCCCGGGCAGGCTAATAATGTGGGGTCCAGCTATGAAGCCCTGGGGTTTGCCGGCGGGCAGAGCTTCGGCCTGGCGATCGCTGCAGCCGGATATCTGGTGGCGTGCATTGTGGGCGTGGTTATTTTGAATATTCTTTCTCGAAAAGGGCAGCTTCGCAAAGCCGGCAGTGTACTGGAAAGCCAGCCGGGGGTTGACTTCTTTCAGGATCGAAACGAGATACCGGTGTCTGATTCCATCGATAAGCTGTCTGTGCAGATTGCTCTTGTTTTCATCGTCTATCTCTTTACCTACCTTGCGGCTTACGGCCTGACCTCCGGCATTGCAAAGATCTCTGCAGGGCTTGCTTCCACGCTGAATCCTCTGATCTGGGGGTTTAACTTCATCATCGGGTCTGCTCTTTCCATGTGCCTGCGTGCACTGCTGGAGAAGGGACGCAAAACAGGAGTGATCGTCCGCCAGTATCAGAACAACTACCTGCTCAACCGCATTTCCGGCTTTTTCTTTGACATTATGATCGTTGCCGGCATTGCCTCCATTAATCTGGAGAATATTCGAGGGCTGTGGCTCCCATTCGTGCTTTTGTCGGTGCTGGGGGGCATTGTCACATGGATTCATCTGAGCTATGTCTGCAGGAAAGCCTATCCCGGCTACTATTACGAGGGTTTAATCTCCATGTTCGGTATGATGACCGGCACCATCAGCTCCGGCGTTCTGCTTCTTCGTGAGATTGATCCCGATCTGGCAACGCCTGCGGCAAACAATCTGGTCACTGGCAGCAGCTTCGGCATTATTCTGGGTGCACCGGTTCTGGTGCTGGTGGGGCTGGCTCCGAAATCTGACCTGATGTGCTGGATTACCCTTGCGCTGGCTGCCGTATATGGATGCGTGCTGACTTTGCTGATTGTGAAGTTAAAAGGGAAAAAATCCTGATATTCCGGAAAATCAGCTGTCTTCCGAAAGGTTCAAAAAGAGGCCTGTCAGCATTGGCGCTGCAGGCCTTTCTCTGGTAGTGCGTGGGATGAATGTTATTTCAGATTTTCCAGCATCATCGCTCTGATCTCTTCTCCGAGTGCGGCGGTCCGTGAGCCTTTTACATGCTCTGCAGACAGCACATCAAGAACTTCCAGCGTCACGTCGCTTCGCTTCCACGGGGCGCGGCTGTGAATGACGTCTGTGCCCTTTACCGTCATCACCACGATGGGGGCATTTGCGTCCTGCGCAACTTTAAAAACACTGTTGTGAAAGGGCAGCATTTCTCCGGTTTTGCTGCGAGTGCCCTCCGGATACACGCCGATGGGGCCGGCCCCTTCCTTCAGCAATCTGGCACAGTCTTTGATGGTGACAAGGGCATTGCGGGCGTTTTCCCGGTCAATGGGGCGGAAGCAGTTTGCTCTTGCCAGTCTGCCGATGACCGGAATGTCGAAGTTTTCCGGTTTGGAGATGAAAATGATGTTTTCCTTCCGTAGGCCGTAGAGCACACAGAGGGGGTCATAGTTGGAGCGGTGGTTGGATACCAGCAGATACCGGTGATCTGCCGGCAGTTTCTCTGCACCGATCACCTTTACACGGATATGGGAGAAGAAGATGATAATCCAGTCGGTCCAGTCCCGCAGAAAGCGGAAATAGGGCGTCTGCCGGTCATAGAGCTTCTTCGGGTCGACAAACAGCATGCTGACTGCCATAAGCAGCAGAAACAGCAGCACCAGAGCAAGAAAAGCAGCCGGAACGGCCAGAATAATAAGCAGCACTTTTGTGATCAAGGCAATTCCTCCAATCCTTTACACTGCCTCATAATATAGCACAAGTTAAGGAGAGAATCAATCAGACGGATATTTGGCAAATAATTGCTTTTTCTTGAATTCCTCCTTGCCAATTGTGGCTGGATTTTGTATAATATCCGGAGAAGCATTTTTCTTAAAAAGGAACTGAAAATATAATATTGTCAGAGGGAGATTCATGCAGCCATGAAATGTCCGTATTGCGGTACCAAAGATTCAAAAGTCATAGATTCCAGACCTGCAGAAGAAGGATCAACCATACGTCGTCGGCGCGAATGCCTTTTCTGCAAAAAACGTTTCACCACCTATGAGATGATTGAGCGGCTTCCGCTTGTGGTTATCAAGCGTGACGGCAGCCGGCAGTCTTTTGATAAAGTCAAGCTGATCAACGGCATGGTTCGCGCCTGTGAAAAGCGTCCGGTCACCCTTGCCCAGCTGGAATCCATTGCCGATTCCATCGAGCAGGAGCTTCAGGGAGGCACCGAGCGGGAGATCAATTCTGTTCAGCTCGGCGAGATGGTTATGGTCCGTCTGAAAGATGTGGATGAGGTAGCCTATGTCCGTTTCGCCTCCGTGTACAGAAGCTTTAAAGATATCAACTCCTTTATGGAGGAGCTGAAAAAGATGCTGGAAAAGGAGCCCGGCTGAGAATGACGGAGATCAGAGAGCTTTTTGACCTCACCAAAACCATTGCTGCCGATCTTTTTGCCGGCAAAACCTACCCCTGGGAAGTCCTGGCGGATATCAGACCCTTTATTCTCAGGCTTGGGGAGACACTCCCGGAAGATGAGTTTGATCATCCTTCCGAAGGGGTATGGATTGCGAAGGATGCAAAAATCTTCCCGTCCGCCTATATCGGCTCACCCTCTATTATTGACCACGGTGCTGAGATTCGTCACTGCGCCTTTATTCGCGAGAGTGCTGTCGTCGGTAAAAATGCGGTCGTTGGCAATTCCACAGAGCTGAAAAATGTGGTGCTGTTTGACGGTGTGCAGGTTCCGCATTACAATTATGTGGGCGATTCCGTGCTGGGCTATAAGGCACATATGGGAGCCGGGTCCATCACCAGCAACGTGAAGAGCGACAAGTCTCTTGTGGTTGTCAAGGTGCCGGGTGCTCCTGTAGAGACGGGGCGAAAAAAAGTGGGAGCAATGCTGGGTGACTATGCCGAAGTCGGCTGCAACAGCGTCCTCAATCCCGGTACTGTGGTTGGCCGTTATGCCCAGATCTATCCGGTTTCCTGTGTGCGGGGAGTCGTTCCTGCCAACAGCATTTACAAGAATAAAGACTGCATCGTCGAGAAGGAATTCTGACAGATTTCAGAAGGAGGCATTATGGATAATCCGGGGCTCGTCCGGGATGAGCTTGACCGTAAAATCCTGATTCTTTATGTTCTTCGGAGGCTCCCTGCACCCATTGATTCGGAGCTTCTGTTTGAAACCTGCCTGTGTGACAACGGGGTGACGTATTTTGATTATTCCGAGTCTCTTCAGGATCTGGTTTCCACCGGCAATGTGCTGGAGGAGGATGACGAATACATCATCACCGAAAAAGGAATCAGAAATGCGGATACAGTCTGCACAAGCCTGCCATTTTCCGTCCGCAATGCTGCCGACAGACTGATCGCTCCCGTGGCTGAAATGCTCAGCCGCTATGCTCTGATTACGGCAGAAAAAATCGACGGTGAAAACGGCAGCAGCGTTCATCTGGCACTTTCTGACGGAGAGTGCACACTTCTGGATATGCGGCTTTACTGTCCGGATGCGAACAAGGCATTGCAGATAAAAAAGAATTTTCGCCGCAGTGCAGAAGAATACTATAAAGATTTTGTCACAATGCTCAGCGAGAAACGAAAGAAAGATCATTGAAAGAAGAATTGCACGATGAATACGAAAATACCTGAAGGATACAAAAGCCTTCTCTCAATCTATGACACCCAGAAGGCCATCGGGCTCCTGAAGCGTCTTTTTGAAGACAGGCTTTCAGCTCTCCTCAATCTCTACCGTGTCTCCGCACCGCTTTTTGTGGCGGACAATTCCGGCTTGAATGATAACCTGAACGGCTATGAACGTCCGGTTGCCTTTGATATTCTCCATGCCGAAACCAGGGCTGAGGTTGTCCATTCTCTGGCAAAGTGGAAAAGGCTGGCTCTCAAGCGCTACGGTTTCTATCCCGGCCGTGGCATCTATACGGATATGGATGCCATTCGCCGTGATGAGGATGTGCTGGATAATCTCCACTCCGTATATGTGGACCAGTGGGACTGGGAGAAGATTATTCTGCCCGAAAACCGGAATCTGGACTATCTCAAGTCAACGGTGATGGACATTGTCACTGCCATCTGCGACACGCAGGATACCATGGAGTCCATCTATCCGAAGCTCCGTACGCTTCCGAAGCTGGAGCGTTCCGTCACCTTTATTACGGCTCAGGAACTGGAGGACCTTTACCCCGGCCTTACGCCGAAAGAAAGGGAGAATGCCTTCACAAAAGAGCATAAAACGGTCTTCATCATCGGCATCGGCGGAAAGCTGAAGTCCGGCAAGCCCCATGACGGCCGGGCACCCGACTATGATGACTGGGATCTCAACGGAGATCTGCTCTTCTGGTATGATGTTCTCGGATGTGCCATGGAGGTTTCCTCCATGGGTATCCGGGTTGATCCGGAATCCATGGATCGCCAGCTGACGCTTGCCGGCTGTGACAATCGCCGGGAGCTGCCGTATCATAAAGCATTGCTGGCCGGTGAGCTGCCTCTCACCATCGGTGGCGGCATCGGGCAGTCCCGTGTTTCCATGCTGCTGCTGGGCAAGGCCCATATCGGAGAGGTTCAGGCCTCTGTGTGGGACTCCGAAACGGAAGAAACCTGTGCCCGGGCAGGCGTCGTTCTGCTGTAAATTCTCAGGGCAGACATGCATCGAAAGGAGTTAAAAAGCTATGAGTAAAAGGGCACTTGTTGTTGAAGATGATGCCAATATTGCCGAGCTTCTCCGGCTTTATCTGGGGAAGGACGGTTTTGAGGTTATGATTACCGGTGACGGATCCAGGGCAGAATCATCCTTCGACCTGTTCACGCCGGATGTGGTACTGCTGGATATCATGCTCCCCGGGAAGGACGGCTGGACCATCTGCCGGGATATCCGCAAAAAGTCCTCGGTTCCTATCATTATGCTGACGGCAAAGGGGGAGACCAGTGACAAAATCAACGGTCTGGAGATCGGAGCAGATGACTATGTCACCAAGCCCTTTGATGTGAAGGAGCTTCTGGCCAGAATTCATGCGGTTATGCGTCGCACGGAAGCTGACGGCTCCATGGAAAAGAAGCTCACCTTTGATAAGCTGACCATTAATCTCGACTCCTATGAATTGATTGTGGACGGAAAGAAGGTAGACTGTCCGCCGAAGGAGATGGAGCTTCTTTATCATCTCGCCTCATCTCCGAACCGGGTGTTTACCCGAAACCAGCTTTTGGATGAGGTCTGGGGTTTTGATTATTTCGGTGATTCCCGTACGGTTGACGTCCACGTCAAACGCCTTCGTGAGAAACTGGAGGGTGTGTCGGATCAGTGGAGCCTGAAGACCGTCTGGGGCGTAGGCTACAAGTTCGAAGTGGCTGAATAAATACATCTTCATGCGTCAGATGTCCTCTTCGACATCCGACGCATGATTTTTGTTGAAAAGAAACCCAGCGTGGGTTATAATACGTCATTATGCAACGAAATGAAAGATGTTATCGTGTGATATGAAAAGCATTTATCTGCGTAATTTTATAGCAACGGCGGCAATGATCGGCCTCGGATTGCTTTTGGTTGCAGTCTCCATTTTTCTGATCGGACGCAGCTACATCATTGAGGATTACAGGGCAAATATGATCAGCAGTGCCCAGGAAGTGGCGCATACGGCGTCTGCCGTGGCAGAGAAGGACTCTCTCAACAGTTGGCTTCTGCGCATGATTCTCTCTTCCATCTCCAAGGCTACCGGCAATCACATCATGATCACGGATTCAGACGGCATGGTTGTGTCCTGCTGTGATGAGCTGCCGATCTGCAGCCATATGGGCAGAGTGCTGCCGGAGGATATTGTCATTGCTGTGAATACCACCGGCGGATATCAGGGCAGGCTGCTGGTTTCCGGCTTTTTCGGCGAAGAGAGAATACTGGTTGCAGAGCCGATTCCCGGAGAATCGGAGGACACCATCGGCTTTGTGGTGGTCAGTATCCAGCAGCGGAACATTTTCTCTTCCTGGAAGACGCTGCTTTTTGCCATGCTTCTGATTTCCGGCCTGGTTTTTGCGGCCATCCTGATTTTTGCCTTTGTCTACTCCAAGCGTATGGCCAGGCCCCTTGATGAAATAGCAGAGGCATCCCGTTCTTTTGCGAGGGGAGACTTTTCACCCCGTGTTCGGCAGAACACCGACACGTCCTATGAAATGGGGGCCCTGATCGATTCCTTTAACAAAATGGCAGACTCGCTGGAGAATGCGGAAAAACGACGCACTGAATTTATCTCCAATGTCTCCCATGAACTGAGAACTCCCATGACTACCATTTCCGGTTTTGCCGACGGAATTCTGGACGGGACCATCCCCAAGGAAGAGGAAGAGAAGTATCTCCGTTCCATCCGGGACGAGACCAGACGGCTTTCCCGCCTTGTTCGCAATATGCTGGATGCCTCCAAAATGAAGGCCATGGCATCCGACCCCAAGCGCCGCACCGATTTTGACCTGACGGAGCTCTGCCTGCAGACACTTCTCAGTTTTGAAAGCCGGGCTACGGCAAAGCATCTGGATGTGGATCCCCAGTTTCCGGATAACCGGGTGATGGTCCATGCAGATCAGGACGGAATTACCCAGGTCATCTATAACCTGCTGGATAATGCGGTGAAGTTTGCCCGGGAGGGCAGCTGCATCACGATCCGCCTGTATATCGAAGATAAAAAAGCCTATGTCTCCGTCCGGGATGAAGGGGAGACCATCCCTCCCGATGACCTGCCTTATATCTTTGACCGGTTTCATAAATCTGACCGTTCCCGTTCTTTGGATAAAGACGGTGTCGGGCTGGGCCTCTATCTTGTCAAGACCATCATCAACAGCCACGATGAGGACATTGCTGTCAAGAGTGAGGGCGGAATGACGGAATTTGTCTTTACGCTTCCTCTGGCAGAAGCCTGATCCGCTTTTTCCCATCTATCAATCTCACCTACGGAGCTTGAACGTATGAATAATAACTGGTACACCCCCAACTATACCCCGGAGGAAGACTGGTATGCCCCGCTGCAGCCTGTGTCTTCCGTTTCCGTATCATCAGCAGAGGATGACAGCAGACTGCTGCGGAGGAAGAAGACAACACGCATCATCGCATTCATCCTCATTATCGCCCTGCTGGCCTCCACCTTTGCCTATACCGTCATTCCACGTGGGGGCAGAGCCCGGCCTGTCATCGGATCGGGGGACTGGACTGAAAGCGAGGAGCAGGAGGAGTTTCCCGAGCAGTTCGGTGATTTCTTCAGTCAGTACTACACTTCCACCGAGAATGAGAAAGTGGATGTCCGTATCCCGGACGAGACGGAAGACCTTCGTTTTGAACTCTCTCTCGCTCAGAGTGCAGGGGAGGATCTCACTCTGCAGGAGATCTACAAAAGGTGCTCCGGTTCGATTGTCGCCATAGCCGGCTATACGGACGGAATGAGCGGTTATAACTGGGGTACGGGTGTGGTTCTGAGCAGCGACGGCCTGATCCTCACCAACACACATGTGATTGACGGCTGTGACAGTGCCGAAGTTGTTATCGATGATACCGACCGGTATAAAGCTTCTCTGGTCGGGGCTGATGCGATCAGTGACCTCGCCGTTCTGAAGATTGATGCAGAGGGTCTGGCGTGTGCGGAGTTTGGTGACAGTACGGTCCTTTCTGTGGGAGACCGGGTGGCTGCCATCGGCAATCCTCTCGGAGATGAGTTTACCAGAACCCTGACTGACGGTATCATCTCCGCCATCGACCGTGATATCTCCTATAACGGCCGTAATATGACCCTCATCCAGACCAATGCCGCCCTCAATGAGGGCAATTCCGGCGGAGCTCTTTTCAACATGCACGGTCAGGTAATCGGCATCACCAATATGAAGATGATGTCCTCCCTCTCCAGTATTGAAGGGATCGGTTTTGCCATTCCGTCCTCCACGGTGCAGAAGGTTACGGCTTCTCTGGTGAAGTATGGTGAGGTGAAAGGCAGGCCCTCCATCGGCATCACGGTGGGGCAGATCCCGACCAATGCTATGGAGCATTACAGTATGCCGGAAGGGCTCTATGTTGCCGCAGTCTCCGAAGGCTCTGATGCCGAAAAACAGGGCATCCGTGTCGGCGACGTGATCACAGCCGTGGAAGGACAGAACGTCACCACTACCGAGGAGGTTGTTGCCATCAAGGATGCCCATGCGGTAGGCGACAGGCTGACCTTCTCGATCTGGCGTCCCGAAGAAACTCTTGAGATCACCATCACCCTTATGGACACCAATGATATTTACGGATAATGATTTGAATACGGCGATGGATGAGGTATGCGTGTTATGAAGCAGTATATAGAAGCAGGCAGAATTATCAACACCCACGGAACTCACGGGGAGGTAAAAATTGAATCCTGGCTTGACAGTCCCTCCTTCCTTAAATCCTTCCCCAGGCTTTTCCTTCAGGGAAAAGAAGTAAAGGTGCTCTCTGCACGTGTACACAAGGGCTTTGTCGTTGCCCATCTCGAAGGGGTTGACGATATGAATGCTGCCATGGCTCTGAAGGAGACCGTGGTTTCCATTGACCGGAATGATGCCCATCTGCCGAAAGGCGGGTACTTCCTTTGTGATATCATCGGGGCGGAGGTTCGGGATGAGACCGGTAATGTGATCGGAACACTTGAAGAGATCGAGGAGACGCCCTCAGCGCCTCTCTACATCGTCCGGGGGAGTGAAGAACATCTGATTCCCGGCGTGCCGGAATTTATCAGAGCGGTAGACGTGGAAAAGGGCATCGTCACCGTTCATCTGATTGAAGGGATGTGAATCATTTCCTTGCGTATTGACATTTTGACACTTTTTCCCGACACCGTCTCGGCCGTGCTGCATGAGAGTATTATCGGCAGAGCCGCAAAGAAGGGAATTGTAGAAATCAACTGTGTGCAGATCCGTGATTTTACGGAAAACAGACAGTGCCAGGTAGACGACTATCCTTACGGCGGCGGTTGGGGCTGTGTGATGATGGCCCAGCCTCTGAAATCCTGTCTGGATCACGTTATGGCTTCTGCAGAAGGCAAAAAAAGCCGTGTCATTTACCTCTCACCCCAGGGCAAAACCTTTACCCAGGAAACGGCAAAACGCCTGAGAAACGACTATGACCATCTTGTTCTGGTCTGTGGCCACTATGAAGGCGTGGATGAACGCTTTATCGAAAAGTGCGTGGATGAGGAGCTCTCTCTGGGAGACTTTGTGCTCACCGGTGGTGAGATTGCAGCGATGGCCGTGGCTGACTCTGTATGCCGGCTTGTGCCCGGTGTTCTCTCCGATGCGGAATGCTACACCGGCGAGAGCCACTGGGACGGCCTTCTGGAATATCCCCAGTACACCCGACCGGAGGAATGGGAGGGGATGGAGGTTCCGGAGGTCCTTCGCAACGGTGACCATGCAAAAATTCAGCGCTGGCGCAGAAAGCAGCAGCTGCTTCGCACCATGAACAAACGGCCGGATATGTTTGAAAAGCTGACCATCACCGATCCGGAAGATCGAAAGCTGCTGGAAGAGATCCGTAAAGATGCCTCCCGGCCTGTGCTCGATCAGCCTCTCAGCTGCCGACATGCGATGCCGGAGGATCTTCCGGCCATTCTCTCGATTGCTGCAGATGCCCGGGATGTGCTGAAGAGGCGTGGAATTGATCAGTGGCAGGGGGATTATCCAAACGGGGAAACCTTTCTTGCCGATATGCAGAGAGGGGAGTGCTATGTGGTTCTCCATGGGGAGGAGATTGCGGGCATCTTTACGCTCTCCACGCTTCCTGCTCCGGAGTATGATGATATCACGGACGGAAAATGGACGCCTGATCTGACCTACTGTGTCCTGCACCGCTCGGCAGTATCTGCCAAATATCGGGGCACTGCAGTTACGGCCTTTCTCTTCCGCAGTATAGACGATGCGGCCCGGAGCTACGGCGTGCAGAGCATTCGCGTCGACACACACCGGAAAAATAAATCCATGAAGCGCATCCTCACCGAGTCCGGCTATCGCTATCACGGCAATGTTCTCGTTGAATCCGAACCCGGCCACGATCCAGCCCGCCAGGCCTTTGAAAAAATCCTGAAAGTACACGGTGTATGAATGGAACTGACAGATTATAACCAGATTAGAGATCTCCTGCAGCGGCACGGGTTTCGTTTCTCAAAGTCCATGGGGCAGAACTTTCTTACGGCAGCCTGGGTGCCGGAGAGAATTGCTGAGAGTGCCGGCCTGGATGAAAATACTGGCGTGCTGGAAATCGGCCCGGGCATCGGCTGCCTGACGGTCCAGTTGAGCCGCCGGGCTGGGAAGGTCCTCTCCGTGGAGCTGGACAAAACCCTGATGCCGATTCTCTCGGAAACCCTCGCCGGGTGCGACAATACGGAAGTCCTCTTTGCGGATGTGCAGAAGCTGGATCTGGAAAAAACCGTCCGGGAGGATTTTGCAGGTCTTCGCCCTGTGGTTTGTGCCAATCTGCCCTATAACATCACTTCTCCTGTGCTGACAAAGCTGGTCTCCTCCGGTCTTTTTGATCAGGTCACCGTTATGATCCAGTGGGAGGTAGCCCGGAGAATCTGTGCCGTCCCCGGGGAGAGTGACTACAGTGCATTCGGCATTCTGATGCAGTGGTATACGGAGACGAGAATTCTCTTTGATGTGCCGCCTTCCTGCTTTGTCCCGCAGCCAAAGGTTACCTCCAGCGTCATTTCCCTGCATCGCAGGGAGAAACCGCCGGTTTCCGTGCAGGATGAGAAGCTCCTCTTTACCGTTGTGCGTGCCGCCTTCAATCAGAGGAGAAAAACACTCGTTAATGCGCTCGCTTCCGGAATCGGCTGGCTGGATAAGGAAGCAGCCGAGCGGGCCATTTCCTCCTGCGGACTGGATGTACGGGTAAGGGGAGAAGCGCTCTCTATCGAAGCGTTTGCCCGGCTTTCCGATGTGCTTTCCGATCTCCGCGAAAGATAGAGACCGCAGCGTATGAAAATGGAAATAAAAATAGGAAAAAATCATCATATGTTGTAAAAAAACTATTGCCATAACCATCTATTTTGTGGTAAGCTGTTGCAAAGCATAAATTGCCCCGCCGGCGGCGGGATTTATGTTCTTTTTTTCTGCTAACCTAATATATTGGATAAAGAAAGGATCAGTATCAATGAGCAAAAAGTATGTCTATCTGTTCTCCGAAGGCAATGCAAACATGCGTGAGCTTCTCGGCGGAAAAGGGGCAAACCTTGCAGAAATGACCAATATCGGTCTTCCTGTTCCCCAGGGTTTCACCATCACCACCGAAGCATGCAACCGTTATTATGAGGATGGCCGTCAGATCAATGATGAGATTATGAGCCAGGTGATGGAGTATGTGGAGCGTATCGAGCTTCTCAACGACAAGAAATTCGGTGATCTCAACAACCCGCTGCTCGTTTCCGTCCGTTCCGGTGCACGTGCTTCCATGCCCGGCATGATGGACACAATCCTCAACCTCGGCCTGAACGACGATGTTGTCGCCGCTATGATCAGCCGTAACCCGTCCCCCGAGTTTGAGCGCTTTGTATACGACTCTTACAGACGTTTCATCCAGATGTTCTCCGACGTTGTTATGGAAGTCGGCAAGAAGTATTTTGAAAAGCTCATTGATGAGATGAAGGAAGCCAAGGGCGTTAAGTACGATGTGGAGCTCACGGCTGAGGATCTCAAGAACCTTGCTCAGCAGTTCAAGGCAGAGTACAAAAAGCAGATCGGCGAAGAGTTCCCCTCCGACCCGATTATCCAGCTGAAGGAAGCCATCAAGGCCGTGTTCCGCTCCTGGGACAACCCCCGTGCCAATGTTTACCGCCGCGATAACGACATCCCCTATTCCTGGGGCACTGCCGTTTCCGTTATGCCGATGGTCTTCGGCAACCTGAATGACAACTCCGGCACTGGTGTTGCTTTCACCCGTGACCCTGCCACCGGCGCAAAGAAGCTGATGGGCGAGTTCCTTACCAATGCCCAGGGCGAAGACGTTGTTGCCGGTATCCGTACTCCGATGCCCATCTCCCAGATGGAGCAGAAGTTCCCCGAGGCATTCCGTCAGTTCACACAGGTCTGCAGAATCCTAGAAAACCACTACCACGACATGCAGGACATGGAGTTCACCGTTGAAAACGGCAAGCTATACATGCTGCAGTGCCGCAACGGCAAGCGTACGGCCCAGGCTGCTCTCAAGATCGCATGCGACCTCGTGGATGAAGGCATGATCGATGAGAAGCAGGCCGTCCTGATGATTGACCCCCGCAACCTTGACACGCTGCTTCACCCGCAGTTTGATTCCGCTGCTCTCAAGCGTGCAAAGCCCCTGGGCAGAGGCCTTGGTGCTTCCCCCGGAGCTGCCTGCGGCAAGATCGTCTTCTCTGCTGAAGATGCAAAAGAGTGGGCTGCCCGCAAGGAAAAGGTTGTCCTTGTCCGTCTCGAGACCTCCCCTGAGGATATCGAAGGCATGAAGGCCGCACAGGGCATTCTGACGGTACGTGGTGGCATGACCTCCCACGCAGCTGTTGTTGCCCGTGGCATGGGCTCCTGCTGCGTCTCCGGCTGCGGCGACATCAAGATGGATGAAGAGAACAAAAAGTTCGAGCTGGCAGGCAAGGTCTTCCATGAGGGTGACTACATTTCCATCGATGGCTCCACCGGCAACATCTATGACGGCATCATCCCCACAGTTGACGCCACCATCGCCGGCGAGTTCAGCCGCATCATGGGCTGGGCTGATAAATACCGTCGTCTCCGTGTTCGCACCAATGCAGACACACCTCGCGATGCCCGTAAGGCTGTTGAGCTGGGTGCCGAAGGCATCGGCCTCACCAGAACCGAGCATATGTTCTTCAATGAGGACCGTATTCCCGTCTTCCGTGAGATGATCTGCTCCGACACGGTTGAAGAGCGTGTCGCAGCTCTCGCAAAGCTGGAGCCGATGCAGCAGGCTGACTTTGAAGGCATCTACGAAGCCATGCACGGCATGCCTGTCACCATCCGCTTCCTGGATCCTCCTCTCCACGAGTTCGTTCCCACCGAAGAGGAAGACATCAAGGCCCTTGCCAAAGCACAGGGCAAGTCTGTCGAGCACATCAAGAATATCATTGCCTCTCTGCATGAGTTCAACCCGATGATGGGTCACCGTGGCTGCCGTCTGGCCGTCACCTATCCGGAAATCGCCGAGATGCAGACTCGTGCCGTCATCAAGGCTGCCATGGCTGTCAATGCCCGCCATCCCAACTGGAATATCGTGCCTGAGATCATGATTCCGCTGACCGGCGAAGTCAAAGAGCTCAAGTACGTGAAGGATGTTGTCGTGAGAACCGCTGATCGGCTCATCAGCCGCAACAACTCCGACCTGAAGTATCTCGTCGGCACCATGATCGAGATCCCCCGTGCAGCTCTCACAGCAGATGAAATGGCCACCGAGGCTGAGTTCTTCTCCTTCGGCACCAATGACCTGACCCAGATGACCTTCGGCTTCTCCCGTGACGACGCAGGCAAGTTCCTCAACTCCTATTACGACACCAAGATCTACGAGAACGACCCGTTCGCCCGTGTAGACCAGAAGGGCGTCGGCAAGCTGGTTGATATGGCATGCCGTCTCGGCCGTGCAACCCGTCCGAACATCCATCTCGGTGTTTGCGGCGAGCATGGCGGCGATCCTTCCTCTGTGGAATTCTTCCACAAGGTTGGTCTGGACTATGTCTCCTGCAGCCCGTTCCGTGTGCCTATCGCCCGTCTTGCAGCTGCACAGGCTGCCATTAAGGACGATACCCGCAAGGCAGAGCTGGTGGAAGCCCTGAAGGACAGCGGCAAGTCCTACGAAGAGATTATTGCCTTCCTGCACAGCTGATTTCCTGTCGCAGGGATAAGAAATGAAACTGCAAACCCTCCGGCACCTGCCGGAGGGTTTGTGAACTTAAGATGAAACGTTTTTGGCCTTAAACTGAGGGGGCAGATATGGCAGATATCATTGAAATAACAGATTTTGAGGCTCCAGAGCTGGATGTCTATGCCCGCCTCACCGAACGGGAACTCTGGCATCCCCAGCATGGGGACGGCCTCTTTATTGCCGAGAGCCCGGTTGTTATCGAGCGTGCTCTGGATGCGGGCTATCTTCCTGTTTCCTTGCTGATGGAGCACAGGCATGTGGAGGGGCATGCAAAGCATGTGATTGAGCGCTGCGGCAACCTGCCGGTATACACTTCTACGCTGGATGTGCTCACCCGTCTGACCGGGTTTCAGCTCACCCGTGGGGTGCTGTGTGCCATGGTGCGAAAGCCTCTTCCCACGGCGGAAGAAGTCTGTGCCTCCGCCAGGAGAATTGTTGTGCTGGAAAATGTGATGAATCCCACCAACATTGGAGCCATTTTCCGTTCTGCTGCTGCACTGGGTATGGACGCCCTTCTCCTCACGCCTGCCTGCTGCGACCCGCTATACAGGCGATCGGTGCGTGTCAGCATGGGCACCGTCTTCCAGATCCCCTGGACGTATATCGGCTCTTCTCCGGCAGACTGGCCGGAGGAGGGAATGCATCGGCTCAGCAATATGGGGTTTGCAACGGCTGCCATGGCTTTGCGGGATGATTCTGTCAGCATTGATGACCCCCATCTTCTCGGAGAGAAAAAATTGGCCGTTATCCTTGGCACCGAAGGGGATGGTCTGGCAGACACGACCATTGCCTCCTGCGACTATACGGTCCGTATCCCCATGTCTCACGGGGTTGACTCGCTGAATGTGGCAGCGGCAAGTGCGGTGGCCTTCTGGGTTTTGAGCCGCTGATATGAGAGAAAACAGAGAAAACCTATCAGGTTTATCGGTTTTTTCTTGCAATTCTTCGGAATTATGATAGAATAACTTGAATTTTTCTTTGATAAAAGATTAAGGGAGCGACACATTTTGAGCAATGCTATGCTGGAACTGAATCAGATCCGAAAAAGCTTTGACGGGGTTGAAGTCCTCAGCGGGATTGATCTCCGTGTTATGCCGGGGGAGTTTATCACCATTCTGTCCTCGTCCGGCGGCGGAAAGACAACCCTGCTTCGCATTATTGCAGGGCTTGACAGCTGTGACAGCGGTACCATCCTCCTCGACGGGAAGGATGTGACCGATCTCCCGCCGGAAAAACGGAATGTTAATATGGTCTTTCAGAATTATGCCCTCTTCCCCCATATGAATGTGGGGGAGAACATCGGCTATTCTCTGAAGCTGAAGCACGTGCCGAGACTTGAGCGTGAAAAAACCGTTGCGGATGCGCTTGCTCTGGTGCAGCTTCCGGGCTATGAGTCCCGTAAGCCCACAGAGCTGTCCGGAGGACAGCGGCAACGTGTGGCTATTGCCCGTGCCCTTGTAAACAAGCCGAAAATCCTACTGCTGGATGAGCCTCTGGGGGCATTGGATCTCCAGCTCAGGCGCCAGATGCAGATTGAGCTCAAGCGCCTGCAGAAGCAGCTGGGCATCACCTTCATCTATATCACCCATGATCAGGAAGAGGCCCTGAACATGTCTGACCGGATTGCCGTGATGAAAAACGGCATCTTCCAGCAGATCGGCTCTCCGTCCGAGATCTATGACCATCCGAAAAATGCCTATGTGGCCTTTTTCGTGGGCTCTGCCAACATCCTCAGCGGAACCGCTTTCAAAGAAGAAGGCCGCTGCTTCCTGCAGTACGGCGGGGGCAGGGTAGAGGTGGATCCTGCCGGGCGAGATCTTCAGACCGGCGATGCACTTACCGTTGCCGTTCGCAGTGAGGCCATGGAGCTTTTGCCTGCCGGCGAGAAGGGCATACCCGCAACGGTGAAGGAAAAGAGCTTTTCTGCCGGCATGCTTCGCATCGCATTGCAGACAGAATCGGGAGATGAGATGATCGCCAGCCGGCACGGCATTGATTATCACGTCTCACCGGGAGATGTGCTCACCCTCTCCTTCCCAAAGGAAAATGCGGTGATTGTGGAGGCGGAAGATGAAAAGCCGTAACCGCAAAGGCGGAAATGCCGCGTTTCTCGCTCCGCTCTACCTCTTCACGCTGGTCTTTCTGATCGGGCCGTTTGTCTATATGATTGTCCTCAGCTTCCTCACCCGGGCCGAGACCTGGGGTGTGGTGAATGAGTTCACGCTGAGCAATTACGCCAAAATCCTGAAGCCCCTCTATCTCAGCACCTTCGGCCGCTCCCTGCAGCTGGCCCTGATCGTCACCGTGCTGATCGCTCTTGCGGGGTATCCCTTCGGCTATTTCATGGCGAAGCTTCCCCCGAAGCGTCGGGCAAGGCTTCTGATGCTGGTGATGATTCCCTTTTATACCAGCTCTCTCATGCGTATGTACGGCTGGATTATTATCTTCCGTGCCAACGGTCTGCTGGATAAGCTGCTGCTTGCCCTGCACCTGATTGAGAGGCCGCTGAAGCTGCTTTATACCTACCCTGCGGTGGTCATCGGCATGGTGTATGCCCTCCTGCCGTTTATGATGCTCTCTGTCTACTCCAGTGTGGAGAAAATGGACTGGAGCCTGGTGGAGGCCGCCAGAGACATGGGGGCTTCGCCCGCAAAGGCTTTTCTCACCGTGACGCTGCCTCTCACCATGCCCGGCCTGATGACGGGCGTGATTTTGAGCTTCATTCCGTCCATGGGTCTTTTCTTCGTGGCGGATATTTTGGGCGGCAACAAAATTGTCCTCATCGGCAATGTGATTCAGGAGCAGCTGATGAAGGTGCATGACTGGCCCTTTGCCGCTGCCCTCTCCGTGGTGCTGATGCTGATGATGACGGTGATGATCTGGCTCTACCGGAGGATAACCGGCAGCAGTGAGATGGAGGGCATGATATGAAAAAACGCTCTGCTGCATCGGAAGTCTATCTCATCCTCATGACCGTGCTGATGTATCTGCCCATCCTCATCGTCATGGCCTATTCCTTCAATGAGAGCAAGCTCAGCTCGGTCTGGTCCGGTTTCTCCCTCACCTGGTATGCCGATCTCTTCCGTGACCGTGATATCGGCACAGCCCTCATCAACAGCCTGATTTTAGGGGTCCTGTCCTCGCTGGCCGCCGCCGTCATCGGCACGCTCGGCGCCATCGGCACCCAGCGTACGTCCTTCCGGGGGAAGGGCGTGATGGAATATATCGCCACTCTCCCCATGATGACGCCCGAGATCATCCTCGGCATGCTGTTTCTGGCGTTTTTCTCCCTGCTGGGGCTGCCCTTCGGCATGATGACGCTGGTGATCAGCCATACGGCCTTCTGTATTCCCTATGTTTTCATGCAGGTCAAGGCACGCCTCGCCGGTATGGACAAGAGCTATGAGGAGGCTGCCCGTGATCTGGGTGCCGGACCTGCCAGAGTGTTTCTGGATATCACATTTCCGCTGATTTTTCCCGGTATTCTCTCCGGCATTCTGCTCTCCTTCGCCATGAGCTTTGACGATGTGATCATCAGTGTCTTTGTCACCGGCGCCAATGTGAATACCCTTCCGATCCTGATCTACACACGGCTGAAGACAGGGCTCACACCCAAAATCAACGCCCTCTGCACCCTGATGTTCCTCGCCACCCTTCTTCTCGTCCTTTTCTCTTCCGTTCTCGGAAGATTGGGAAACCATAGCAAATCTGAAAACAACTCTGAAAAGAAAGGATCCAAAACCATGAAAAAATCCCTTGCTCTGATCCTCGCGCTTGTCCTGTGCCTTTCCGTCTCCGGCATGGCAGCCCCTGCCTTCGCCGACGGTGAGACACTGACAGTCTACACCTGGGCCGAGATGTTCCCGCCCGAAGTGCTCAACGCATTCGAAGCAGAGACCGGGTACAAGGTTAATTATGTAAACTTTGATCTGGATGAGACCATGCTTGCCAAGCTGGAAGCCGCCAACGGAGGCGATTATGACGTCGTCATCGCCGATGACTATATCATTGAGCGTGCCATCGAGCTGGGCCTCCTGCAGAAGCTGGACAAGGAGAAAATCTCCAACTTCGGCAACATCAACCCCATCTATCAGGGCCAGTTCTATGATCCGACGGATGAATACACCGTCCCCTACGGTGCAGGCGTCCAGACCATCGCCTACAATCCGGCAAACGTTTCCATTCCTGTAAACGGCTATGCAGATCTCTGGGATGAGGCTTTCAAAGATGATATCGCCCTCACGGCAAACTATCGCGTCATGATCGGCATGGCGCTCAAAATCCTCGGCTACAGCTACAACACCAATAATCTCGATGAGATCAACGAGGCAGGGGAGCTCCTTTACAAGCTTGCCCCGAATATTCGTCTCATCAAGGATGACTTCATTCAGGACGATCTGGTCTCCGGTGAGGTTTCCGCCGCCGTCATGTATACCTCTCAGGTCACCATGGCAAAGCTGGCAGACCCCTCCATTGAAATCGTCTATCCTCAGGAGGGTATCGGCTTCGGCATCATGGGCATGTTCGTCCCGGTCAATGCACCCCAGCCGGATGCAGCCCACGCCTTTATCGACTATATCCTTCGCCCCGAAGTCAGTGCCCAATGTTATGAGTGGCTCGGCTACTACTGCACCAACAAGGCCTCTGACGACCTGATCTCCGATGAGTTTAAAGACTTCCTGGTCCTCCCCGAGGAGTTCGAGATGGAAGACATGGAGATGATCGGCAACATCAGTGCCGAGGCCGACTCTCTGATGAATGAAATCTGGACCCAGTTCAAAACGCTCTGCGGCCAGGAATAATTTCTGAAAAAAGGTATTGACAATTTAAATCACTAAAGGTATAATACAATCAATCCATTGATACCTCCTTTTGTTCTGATTTTTCTTTTCTTCTCGTGTGTCTCCTTATCTGTAAAGGGAAAGCTGCTGGGTAAAATCAGCAGCTTTTTCTTCTGCGTGCGCTTCCGGATGATTCCGGAGCTGTTATGGTGAAACGATGAACTTCAACTTTACAATTCGCAGCATGGCAGATCTGATCGATGCGGTGAACCGCTTCGGCATTCTGCCTTATTTTGCCAATTCCATTCCCGGCTTCTCCGTGGAGGAGCACTGCACGCCAACTGCCCTCTGGTCCGACACCGGAGACGACAGCTGGGCCTGGAAGGGCCCCGTCATTCAGGCTACGGGCTGTGCCTACGGTAAGTTCTTTCTGAAAAAAGCAGCCTACGTCAGCCGTGACTGGTTCCCCGATCTTGCCAATTACCGGCGTGACGGCTATGATTTCGATGCCCGCTATGATGACGGTCTCGCAAAATATCAGGACAAGGAGCTCTATGACCTGATTGATGAGAACGCTCCCGTCCTCTCCAAGATTCTCCGTACAAACGGCGGCTATGCCTACAGCAATCGCTTCGGCCGGAAGACGGAGGGGAAGAAGGGCTTTGACGCAACCGTCACCCGTCTGCAGGAGCAGTGCTATGTGATCATCAGTAATTTTGTCTATTCTATGGATAAGCACGGTGTGAAGAGAGGCTGGGGTGTCGCTCAGTACAACACGCCTGAAAAGTTTATGGGCTCTGCCTTTACCGATACGGTCTATCTGCGTGCGCCGGAAGAATCCTATGACAGACTCCTCAATTACCTCGCCTCACTTTTACCCCGGGCAGGGGAGAAGGAGCTGAAAAAATTCCTCGGCTGATTCCCCTGCAGCAGAAAACCCCTGAGAGAATGGCAGTTCTCTCAGGGGACAAGGAGGTCTTCTGAAGGCAGGTGGAAACAGCAATCAGAAAACACATTGTCATCTTATCATTTTCCCGACTGTAAAGCAAGCAAAAATTCCTTCCGGAAGTGGATCGGTGCACCCGGCGAGCTCTTCACAGCCACGGCTGAATTTCTGGATTGGAAAAAGCAGGGCAGAAGGCTGCCACTGTAAAATGAAATATCTGCCTTATGATAAAAGAATTGCCCTCAGCAACCGTTTGCGGTCGCTGAGGGCTGAATCATCTGTTCCTTATACCATGTCTTTGGGGGAGAGAGGGGGTTCAGGCATTTCTATTTTTGACTCCTCATCAGGTTCCTTTTTCGGTTTCACAATGCCTGAAACATGCGGGGGGAAGACCGTTCCGCCGTTTACCTTGCTGAGATCCTCATCGGTCCGGGCAACGGGTTCGTCGCGTTTGTCAGTCGTGCTCATTGTGTTTCTCCTTTCTTTTTATTACGGATACAGTATAGCATGTGAAGTATCACAGATTCATCACATAGCAGCCACCGGTGATTTTTCTCTATTATAGCGGAGAAAGCCACGAACTGCAAGGATTATCCTGAATAATGCCGGTTTTCCGGTTCTTCACGCAAAATTGCTCAGACACAAATTCCTCTCGTAACTTGTTCTGCATTGAAACAGAAGGATTGACTTCACTCTGTCCTATGGTAAAATGATCTCAAAAAATCATGATTTGCATGGGAGGAAAAGCCTTTTGATAAAAGTGGTTTTGCTAGATATCGATAATACACTCCTGAGTTTCTCCGGTTATGTGAAAGAGGCCATGAGAGATGGTTTTTCGCGCTTCGGATTAAAGCCTTATATAGATGAGATGTTTCCAATCTTTGAAAAGATAAACAATTCCCTGTGGAGACAACTCGAACAGGGAGCGCTGACATTTGAAGAACTGCTGGAGTGCAGATGGGATCGGATCTTCAAAGCGCTTGAGATTGATTTTGACGGAAAAAAATTTGAAGAGTACTTCAGGCGAGAGCTCTTTTACAGCGCCGTACCGGAAGAAGGCGCAAATGATCTGCTGGATTATCTGAAGAGCAAATATATCCTGTGCGTAGCGAGCAATGGCCCCTATGAGCAGCAGATGAACCGCCTGCAGGTGGGGAAAATGAGAGATTACTTTACGCACTTTTTTGTTTCATCCCAGGTCGGTTCCCAAAAGCCGAGCAGAGCATTTTTTGATTACTGCTTTAACGTTTTGAGAGAAACAGAATTTCCCTCGTTAATGCCTGAAGAATGTATGATCATTGGGGATTCGATCTCTTCCGATATATCCGGTGGCAGAGATTATGGCATGCATACCTGCTTGTATAAGAAAGACGCAACGCCTGAATCTGATCATTCCGTGGCAGATTATGTAGTAAGCAGCCTTGCTGATATTAAAAAAATACTCTGAAACAACTGGTATTCCAGTTTGCTGATATCGTCCCCAGTGAGATCTCACCGGGGATATTTTACATACAGGCAGACTTAAAACTTCAGCCGATTTTCAGTCTTCCCATAACCAGTCACCAGGCGCTGATCGGCCATTCTTCCTCGGAAATGCTCCGTTATTATCAGGATGTAGACCTTTCAGACCTCAAAAAAATCACTGATTCTCTTTAAAATCAGTGATTTTTGGGGAAATGCCTGTTGTAACCGCTGTTGCAGTGGCTGACGTTTTCTCCAATTTTAACCCGTTTTCGCCTGTTTTTTCGATATTTTAAGGCAAAATTCGCTCTTATGGAGGTGAGCTGATTATGGCTTGACGAATATCAATAAAACATATATACTTTCCTATGGAAGGTGCAAGGAAAGCGGCCAACCCCTCCTAATCCTGTGTCCCAGCGATTAAGGAGAGGGCTTCTTCTATACAACCCTCTCCGAAAAGAGAGGGGTGATAACATGCACTTGAGTGTCTCGGACTATATAGCCCTCGCAGCACTTCTTGTAGCAATTATCGAAGCAGTAATTCATTACTGTGAGTATAAAAAGAAGTAACCGCCGATCCACTCCCAATAGTTCGGCGATTACTTCGTCACACTTGAGGGGTTGACCGTTTACCGGTCGCACCTTCTTTTCTGTTCAAATCATAACACCTGCAGGCAGTTTTGTCAACTGCCTGTTTTTTGTGTCAGGGCGGGGTCAGGACGGGAAGTGCAAGACGCCGTCCAGATATCCGTTGAGGAAGGCCTCGGCCAGGCTGCCGGGCTTGATCTGCCGCCTTGCCTCTTCAATCGGGAACCACTGCCAGGAGTCCACCTCCCAGTTGGGGTGGGCTTCCTCATCGTCCACGGTGACGGTGAAGTAGAGCATGAGGGTGTTGGAGGGGGCGAAGTAATGGCTGTGATTAAAGCGCACCTCCCGCGCTTCAAGGCCGATCTCCTCCCGCACCTCGCGCACGGCGGCGTTCTCGGCGTCCTCGCCCCCATCCCAGCCGAGCGCCTTTCGGACGCGGGGCTGGTGGAGCGCGCCTGGGGAAAAGCATCATTCGCCGTTATGACGAGCGCGGCATCTACTACGAGTGGGACGACGGCCCCCACGGGTGGGACTGACTCGGGCAGAGAACCGCCCCCTGAAACGCAGAAAAACGACAAAAAAACAGCGAAAAAAGCGAGAAAACCCTTGCCTTTTCCGCCGCTTTGCGGTACACTTTATAAGGAATAATATCTGTTCTCTGAGGACAACACCGAGCCTCGGAGGATGAATAAGCTCTCGCGGGGGCAGATTCAGTTTCAGGATATCACACCGGAGGCCTGGAACCGGATGTTCTCCGTCAATCTTGGCGGATGCTTCAACACCATTCAGGCAGTCCTGCTGGACATGCTGTCCGCCCATGAGGGTTGCATCATCAACGTCAGCTCCATCTGGGGCAGCCATGGGGCTTCCTGCGAGGTGGCCTATTCCTGCACCAAACATGCTATTATCGGTCTGACCCGCTCTCTGGCAGCTGAGCTGGCTCCGACAGGCATCCGCGTCAACTGCGTTGCCCCGGGAGTGATCGACACAGACATGGTTCAGGTTCTCGGAGAGGACACGCTTCATATGCTGGCAGAAGAGATTCCTCTCGGCCGCCTCGGCCGACCGGAAGAGATAGCCGACACCATTGTCCACCTGGCTTCTGCCACCTATACCACCGGGCAGGTTTTCTCCGTTGACGGCGGA
>CACYYN010000033.1:0-80697 GCA_902778665.1 Oscillospiraceae bacterium
TGGTGCTCCACCTTCTGCTGCTCCCACGTTTTGTAAAACGGACAGGGCTTGCTGCCGAATTTTGCATTGCACAGTGCGTTGCACCTGCCGGACTTGCTCCGGGCGGAACAGTCTTTCTCTGCCCTCCGGCAGTAGGGCCTGTTGTCTCTCAAATAGTCATTCATGTTATTTTTCCCTTTCTGAAGGGCGGATTGCTTTTGCCCCTCTACTTCCCCAATGAGGAAAAGTTTTGATTTTGAGTCACAAAAACTGAAAATAATTTTTATTTTTCTCTCAGTTCTCTGCAGATATCCCTGTAGCGCTTCATCTGTCTGGAAAAAGTTTTTTGTGCTCTCCCCAATTTTTCCGCTATCTTCCGATCGGAAATCTTCCAGTCTTCCTTCCACAGTTCAATAATCCGGTCAGCATCCGGGTCCATCTCCCGGAGAAGCTGAAGCAGTTTCTCCACAAGATCTCTATCGGCTGTTACCTCTTCCATTCCGACATCATTGCCTGAGAGCAAATCAAGCAGACTACTCTCACAGCCGTCATCATCGGTTATCGCCTCATCCAAAGACAAAGGCTTTTGCCCGCAACGGAACTCACAATCATCACACATGCCGTCACAAATCCACCATTTCTCTTTGGGACAACAGCATCTCCCGCTATACTGTTCTTTTTGCCTTAGTGTTCTCCTCCATCGGTCATACTCTGCAAACTCCTCCTCCGACACGGAAAACCATTCTCCCGTTCCTCTGTCATAAATCCGGTTTTTTCTTTCTTCTTTCATTTCTCTGTCCTTTCCGTCCCGGAGGGCAGAAAGGGCAGCAGAAACAAAAAAGCCGGTGATCTGTTATCGTTGCAGACCACCGGCTTTAACCATGCTCCCTGAAAATGGGCGTAGAAGATCTAAGCACCGGATCTGCAGGATTTTTCAGGCGGCTTGCCGCCTTTTCAAATCCATATGATTCCGCTGCCCCTTCGTGGCCATCTCAGGGACTATTGAATTTTTTTCCAATAAAAAAAGCCGGGGCTATCCTTCTACGCCAATCAGGCATATTCGGATAGCTCCGGCTATTTGATCCTCATGAATTCAATCAAGGGATACTTACCGATAACTTCCTGTCCGAAAGATAACTCCGCACTCGGCTCCACGTCTATGACGGGGCACATTCGAGGTAGCTTCTCTCAGGCATCATTCTGTTTTAAAATCTCATGTATCTGGTGCACCAGGACATCCAGATCGATCTGCTCATATCTCCCTTTACTCAGTTTCATCTCCAGATAAATTTTCTGTCCCTCACGATTATCGACCACCAGGTCGCAAATTCTGCGGGGGCTGCTGCTGTCGCGGGAGTATATGGGGTAGTGTTTTCGCTTGGGGTCCTGTGCTTCCTGACTCTCTTGCTGCATTGCTCTCGTCTCCTCTGTCAGATCATGGATATCGGAAGACTGCAGGGATTGCTTTATTTTCTTATCCCTGCAGGAACCGAACAGGGATGCTGTTTTCTTTTGCATAACGGATGGTGGGATTGCTGACTCTGCCGTCGCCGACGGCGATGAGAAAGCTGCTGTGGTCCACCATCCACCGGTTTCTCTCCTGCAGGGCACAGGGTGCCTCTGCCGGTGACACGGTTCTGATGTAATCTGCCTGCTGCAGAAGGTCTTCATACTTTTTCAGCCAGGGCTTGTCCCATTCCCTCTCATAGGCGGGATACGGGAGAGCCGCAATCAGCTTCAGCTCCGGAAAGCGGGACTTCAGCCGCACCACAATATTCCCCGCCCAGATCTCCGGGCCCCGGGACATACCGGTGATGAAGGTGGTATAGCCGTTTTTCACAGCAGTGAGAATCTCATTTTCCAGATCCACCTTGATGTCGTCCTCACCCCGGTGCACACTGCCGGACACGCCGGAGGCGATGCAGCAGCGATGCTTTCGCAGCTCTTCTTCAGAGGCAGGCTTATTTGGGGGGCTCACGGTGCCGCCTCCTCAAAGCTCTCGGCAAAGAGATCTATGCCCTCCTCCGTGAAGGCATTTTCCAGCGTATAAAGGTCCCGCAGGGCGATTTTCTTCTCGTCCAGCAGCAGAAACTGCCGGTTCACCTGCCACACTCTGCCCGTCACGGTGACGTATTGTCCGCCGCTGCCGTAGGAGGCACTGTCACTGTCCCCGCAGGGGACGAAGAAGACCGCCGTTGCCATCACACAGTTCTGCTTTGCTTGAGCTCTCGTCTTCGTCAGAGCATGGAGGATATTGAGCCTTCTGTCCAGCTCCTCGATCTCCCCTTCCGAAAGCTGCCGCCTCAATTCATACAGCACCTCCTTTGATGCCACGGCCTCGTTAAAGCCCTTCAGTGCATCAAAGGGTGAGAATATTTTTGCCCTTCTGCCCGCCGGCATGGACGGGTGCTTCAGGCGGAAATCATCCGTCGGGGTGTGGACCGGCTGGCCCTTTCTCAGCACCTCCGCATAGGGGAAGTCAGCCGGCATGGGCATTGCTCCGATCACCTCTCTCACTCCTTTCTTTCAGGCCCGGTGCCCGCCGATCTGGAGATTTCTCTCCAGCGTGGTGGCACCCTCCCACAGATTTTTGCCGGTAAAAAGGGCGTTTGCCCCGTATTTTGTACGCACGGAGCGCATGGCACTCCGGATTTTTCGTTCCTTTTCCTGGGCGTCATAGTCGGTGAACAGATCCAGCTGAAGGCTGCCGCCCTCCGTCTTCACATCACAGGCGCAGATGCCGAGCCTGCGGTAGAGCAGACGCCGGTCGGTGCAGGCGTCAAACTGGGCGGCAAGCACCTGCGAAACCTGCTGCGGGCTGTTGGTTCTGCCCCGCATTCTGGCCGTGCCCGTGCTGTGCACCGGGTGAAGCCTGCCGTAGAAATCCAGAGCCACTCTGCCGTCATAGTCCGGCACCTTTTCCAGGCTCTTGTAGTCATAGCTCACCCACCAGGTGAAAAGAGGTGAAACCAGGTGTTTTTCAAACAGGTCGGCACAGAGCACATCCACCATCTCGAGGAACACGTTTCTCGCCTCCCCGTAAGAGTAGGGCCTTGGGAGAACCTGCCCGTTGGAGATGCTGTGGGAGTCGGTATGGTAGGATTTGATGTCCTTTATGGTGACGCTCTCCCTGCCCCAGGCATGGTCAATGAGAATCTCCCCGTCGATGCCGAAGGTACGGTAAAACCACTCCTCATCCGTCTGCGACCGGGCTGCCGCCTCCCCCATGGTGTGAATGCCGCCGTTGTGCAGTCTTGCGGCTTTGCCGGGCCCCAGCTGCCAGAAGTCCGTCAGGGGGCGGTGATCCCACAGGAGATACCGGTAGCTCTCCTCATTCAGCTCTGCAATTCTGGCTCCGTTTTCATCCGGCGGGGCCTTTTTCGCCACAATGTCCATGGCCACCTTGGCCAGATACATATTGGTGCCGATGCCAACCGTGGCCGTGATGCCCGTCTCGGCAAGCACATCCCGGATGATGGTGACGGCCATAAGCCTTGCCGGCTCCATGCCCAGCTCCAGAGCCTTTTCCCGATAGGCGTCGAGATAGGGGTCACAGAAGATGAAGGACTCATCAATGCTGTAAACGTGGATATCCTCTGCCGAGGCGTATCGCAGAAGCACCGCATAGATCTGTGCCGAAACCCTCTCATACTCCGCCATACGGGGCAGAGCAATGAGGTAGGAAAGACGCCTGCGGTTTCTGGCCTCCCAGAGCCGGATGGCCTGCTTCGCCTCAAAAAGCCTCGGTCTGCCCGGCACGCCCTTTGCCTTCAGATTCGGGGAGACGGCAAGGCAGATGGTCTGGTCGCTCCGGGTCTCGTCCGCCACCAGCAGGTTTGCCTTCAGGGGGTCCAGATCACGGTAGACGCATTCCACCGAGGCGTAGAAAGACTTCATATCAATTGCAATATATGCTGCCACTTTCTCCCCCTCCTCCGGCAAAGGGAATTACCGGATGTCCGTCAGCACCTTGACCGCAACGCCCTGTATCGTAAGGCTCTGCCCGGCTTTAAAGTCGATACGCTGCACGGGCATGCTGTCATTCTCCGGCTCAAGGTCCACATAGCCCTGGGTCAGATGGGGGCGATAGCGTTTGAGAGTGGCCTCTCCGTTATCGTCCAGCGCAACCACCACCTGGCCGGGATCGGCATAGGCCTGCTCCCGCACCAGCACCAGATCACCGGAGTTGATGCCGATGTTGATCATGGATTCGCCGTCGGCAATGAGCACATAGTAGTCGCCCCCGCCCAGATACTCCTTCGGCAGTGACACGTAGCCCGTGATATCCTGCACGGCCAGCTTCCGCAGCCCGCAGGAAACCGTGCCGATAATGGGGATCTGGCGCATCTGCCGCTGGACAATCTCTTCATAGCTGATATAGCCTCTGCTGCTGCCGTCGCCGATGAACTCACCGTTATCCTTCATCATCTTCATGTACCGGCCCACCGCCGGGCGGGAAATGCCGGTTGACGAGGCGACCTCCGAAATCGTGGGCATCTCGCCGAAGGCCTCCTTGTAGGAGGCGATACACGCCCGGATCGTATTCACGTCTCTGATGCTTCTTTTCTGCATATTCTGCTCCTTCCGTGCACGGAAAAGGTTTTTCGAGATCGTCATCTCTCTTCGTGCAATAATATAGCACATGTATCCCTGCTTTTCAATCCCTTTTCCGGCCTCAGAGGCGAAACGGGATGAATTGTGGTTGCCCTCGGAAAAGTTCTCATTCTGTCGGTCTTCTCCCTGCTTCCCGTCACCGCCGGAGACACCTGAAGGCAGATTCCGGAATCAGGGTGCAAAAGTCAGGGGCTTTTTTTCGGCACTCCGCACAAAATCCCCCATTCAAAGAGCCAACTCCTTCGTGATTTCGCCGGAAAGAACAACAGCCACCGTTACATAACTAATATGCAATCAAATTATGGAAACCTCAAAACCACAAAATGTAGATTCGCTAAAATGCAGACAAAATTTATCCCTCTCTCCCCTCTCAGGGTTGCTACCCGTCCACAAGTGGGAAAACTCCAACAGGCCGTTGGAGAATTTCCTTTCCCTACAATGGGCATAAAAAAATCCTGCAGGCGGTGATCGTCGTTCTCATCACCGCCTGCAGGTTTTACTTTGGAACCGGAGCATTGAACCGTATTCCGCATTTTACCTATGTTTTTGAGCAGTTTCTGGAGCATGCAAATGATCCTGTCTCAGATTATATCTCTGATCTTGTTCCGTGGTCAGAAACTATTCCCGATCGATACAGAAAACTGAATATGTGATTTCTTCAGCCGCTCTTTCCGGGGCGGATGTAGTTTTAGGCCACCCCGTGTGGTTTACCATTTACGAAGAAATGAATGCCTTATCTACTGCTCAGGGGTTGTGTGATGCCTGTTTATTTGTTCCGGCGATTCCGGAAGTCGGAATCGGCGTGAGCTCTCCAGGACTGGTTCTTCTCCAGTTTCTCATTCCTCGCAACAACATCGATAGAAAGCGTTTTCGGAAATGTACCATCATGGAAGGGTCGAAAAGAGGCTCCATATGAAATTCATGCAGGCCCAGATAGTACTGAACGTATGGATTCTCCTGGATGTACCGGACTGTGTCTTCATCACTTAATCTTTCGCTCTGCCTCAGACTGACAGCACCGAAGGCTACTCTTGCTGAGATTGCCCCTCTGCCCGTTTCCTGTGACATAGACTGAACGTAGTATTCTTCTATCCGTTCCCACGGTGTAATCTCTGCAAGCTTGACCCATCTGTTTTTGGCATCAAGCTTCCCACCAAAGGGGAGAAAGAAATCTTCTATCGTCTGCTGCTCTCTATTGATCTTCCGGTACATAGAACTACCCCCATAATAGCTGTGCCTTTGAAGACGACAGAGATTTTGGATAGTTCTATTATACCATACACCGTACTTTTTGTGCATTGTTTCTGCACAAAAATACTATTTACATATTATTAAGAATTAATTTGTTCAAAACTATATTTTTCAGCAAACTCGAATTACGGATTTACTGGCTCTGAACGACCAGAATACTCAAGGTTTTTATGGCAAAAAGCGAATAACTTACGATGAGCTTTACTGGACTATACAGGGCAGGTAGGAATTCTTTAAAATACACTAACTATTTTAATTAGCACGACAAAATATATTGAATAAATAAAAGGGCCGTCTTACGACACTCAATTTTTTTCACACTATTTTCTATTAATCTCTGTAGTACATATGAAAGAAATCACTCTATAATAGTAGCTATTGCTTCTATTTCTATTTCCATCCCGCCATTAAATTTCCCAATTTGCATAGTTGAACGCGCAGGAGGATTTTCTGGAAAAAACTCTTCGTATGCTGAGTTAAATTCTTCAAATTTATCTATATCCGCGACGAAAACCATTGTTTTAAAAATGTGGGATAAATCAGAACCTGATCGTTCTAGAATCAGTTTAATATTTCTTAGTATTTGGCGTGTCTGCTCAGAAATATCACCAGGGGCAACAAGTTTATTTGTGTTAGGATCTACAGCAGTAATTCCTGCAGTATAAATAAGATTCCCAACTTTAAACCCTTGTGAGTACCATCCACCAGGCTTGGGACCATCATCAATTTTTATTACTTCTGCTTTCATCTTATTCCTCCTATAGATTTAATATATTTTCCTGTTCCTTCTTGCGCTACTATTGTACCATCTGAATATACTTTTTCCCCTCTTACAAATGTAGCACATACCTTACTTGTAAAGCATTTTCCTTCAGTGGCATATTTATCCGTTTTAATAGCATACAAAGAATCTTCAGCGTGATATACCCAAGGAGAATCTAAGTTTACAACAACTAAATCAGCATCGTGACCTACCTTAATGCCTCCTTTGCAATAGTCCAGCCCAAATGATTTTGCAGGTTTATTTGAAATCATTTTAGCTATTGTCTCGATTGGGATATGGCGTTTAATCACTCCTTCATCAAGCAAAGTCGGCATAAATAAATCATTTCCTGGGAAACCTCCTGGCGCTTTCCAGAAATCGACATCAGATTTATCTTTACTTGAGTATGTTGCATGGTCTGTACCAATACAGTCAACATCATTATTTCTTACTAATTCCCACAGTGAATCGACATCAGAATGATATCTGAGCGGTGGACTGCATTTTGCGAAAGCTCCATATTTACCTATATCTTCTCTGGTCATGCTCAAATAATGGGGACAAGTTTCAAAAGTGATATTTGCACCTTTCTTCTTGTATTCTAGGATCAACTCGGCAGTCCGCGGATTGCTGACATGGCATATGTGCGTTTTACAACCCGAATTAAGCGCATAAAAACATGCTCTCAAGACTGCCTCAGACTCAGCAATTACTGGTCTGCTTTCGCAAAAGAATTCATATCCCATATTTGTATCTTTATATCTTGAAGTGAATCCGTTGCATAATGATTCATTTTCAGCATGTATTCCTATCAGTGCGTTGTGCTCCTTAGCGGTAAGCATTAATGTATAGAGAGAATAATCATCAAAATACTTATAGTCACCCGCATTACTCATAAACACTTTAAATGCCGCTGCTCCTGACTCTTTCAGAATTTTAATATTCTGATATGCATTAGGCTGTATTCCTGCCCATAGTGCAAAGTCAATAACACATTCTTCTTCCCCAAGCTTGACTCTTTCCAAATAAATCTTCTCATCACATGCGGAAGGGAGATAACCAGATATAGGCATTTCGATAATTGTTGAAATGCCTCCAGCAGCTGCAGACTTTGAACCGTCTTTAAAACTACCGCAATAAGTAACATGACTATGTGTATCTATTCCCCCCGGAAGAATATACATATTTTCATATGAGTACGTCTGGACAGCATCATATTCTTTGTCATTAGAAAACACTTCACTTATTATTCCATTATTAATGCCAATATTGACTTTACTTACGCCCTCATCAAATACTACAAACGCATCTTTAATTATTACATCAAACATTTTTTACCCTCTTTTGTTCACTTGGCAAGAAGCTTTATAGCTGTGAATGCCAGAATCTTTGTAGCTTCAATGACCTGGGAAACAGGAACGAACTCATTTGGTGAATGGCCGAGCTTTGGATCACCTGGGCCAAAAATAACAATTGGGATTTGTCTTCTAGCAAAAACTCTGCCATCACTTGCTTGCATATATCCTGTATATTCTGGCCATTTACCCATAACTTTTTCGTACGCCTCCGAGATTGACACTACTAACTCACTGTCAATTTTAGTATCAGTTACCACTCCTTTTTCGGAGTTAGTAACTTCAATTTCATATTGATACTGTTCTTTATTATGTGACAGTCTCCTTAATATACGATCAAAGCTATCCAAAAGTTCAACTTCTGAAACACCCGGTGTTAGTCGGCAATCTAATTCAAGAGCACATTTTTCTGGAATAATATTAACCTGTATTCCACCATCTATATGCGTTGGTGAAATTGTAGTCAAAGGTAAATACGGGTGTTTTACCGATTCCATCTGTGGTATTACTTCTTTTTTTATTGCTTGTATAAAATCGCTCATATGAACCGTTGCATTACTTCCTACCCAAGGCATTGCGCCGTGGCAGGCTTTGCCAGTAATTGTAATTCTTACAAAGACGACAGCACGCTCTGCTACCGCAATTCTATTATTTGTTTGTTCACCTACTATTACCATATCTGGAAGAAGCTGATTTGACTCAATTAACCATTTAGCACCTCGACAGCTATTTGCTTCTTCATCGGAAACTGGATTGATAATAAGCTTTCCATTAATTGGGACTCCAGCTCTACGCAACAATATTGCAGCCATAATTTGTGCGCAAACTGACCCTTTATCATCGCCGGCACCCCTGCCATATATATTCCCATAAGCTTGAAACGCCAAAAATGGATCTGTAGCCCACATGGAATGATCACCTGATGAAACTGTATCAATATGAGCATTAAACAGTAATGTAGGGCCATTCCCATTGCCAAGTTCAGCAATAACACTTGGATACATAAACGAAGGATTGTTGTCTTTAGGATTTCTTACGCTACTATCAGGTACTCTAATCGAACAGCTGATATCGTTATCAGAAAGCTTATTTGCACATAATTCAGCTATCTTACGAGTATCTCCTGGGGGATAATCGCTTCGAGTATTAATTAGACTTTTTAAAAATTCTATAATCTCGTTTTCATCTAAAACATTTGAAACAATTGAATAATAATCCATGATGCGATTTACTCCTCCGAAACTCATTGCTTTCTCATTTTCTGCAATGCTGTAATTGTAACTGCAATAATGATAATCAATCCAGTTGCAATGTCTTTCACAAAATATGGTACATTCATAAGGGTTAGGCCATTTGACATAGTTCCTATAATAAGTGTTCCAAGTAATGTACCTAACAAATTGGGTTCACCGTCTTTAAAAGCAGTCGCTCCAAGATAGACAGAGGCCATTGCATCAAGTAAATAGCTTTCGCCTGCCGTAGGATTTGCTTGACCGAGCTTGCTTGTCATTACAACAGCAGCTATCCCTGCTCCTATTCCACATACAATGTAGGCTTTAAGGATGTTTTTTTTAACATTTATACCCGACATCATAGTGGCCTCTTCATTACCTCCAATTGAATAAATATATCTGCCAAATCGAGTCTTAGAGATAACAAAATAAAATACCAAAAAGACCAATAACAAAATAATTACGGAAACGGGCAAAACACCCTTAATCCTTTGCATTCCGAACAAATTAAAACTATCCGGAAAGCTAGAAATTGAATATCCTTTTGTATATGCTTGGTTTAAGCCCCCGAGAAGATATCCAATACCCAGAGTTGCAATAAAGTCAGGAATGCCAACATATGCAACTGCAAAGCCATTAACTGTTCCTATGGTAGCACCAGCAACCATAGTAACAATTACTGAGCCCCAGACAGGAAAGCCAAAGCGTTTCATACATGCCCCTACTACAATTCCTAGGATACTAGTAGAGTATCCAATTGACAGATCTGTTCTCTTCGTTATCATGACAAATGTCAAGCCTAGGCTTAGAATAGCGAGCGGTGCAATAGTGCGGAGGATAGTAATAAAATTATTCAAAGATAAAAAGCGCTTAGAAACTAACGAAAAAAAAGTTAATAACACTATATACCCAAATACAGTTGCATATCTTCTTAAAAATCTTGACGTTTGCTCTGTTTTATTCATCGTTCTCTCCCTAGTATCAATTTGTCAAAGCACACTGTAGAAGCAAGTCGGAGTTACCGATTTCTTTTCGCTCAAACCGTTTTGTAATAACACCTTGTCGCATTACATATATTGTATCGCACAGTCTTTGTAATTCTGGTATCTCAGAAGAAATAACTATTACAGCAATGTTTTTACTCGCTAAGTTTTCAATCACAGAATAGATTTGGTCTTTTGCACCAACATCAATCCCTCTAGTAGGTTCATCTAAAATAAATACTTTAATGTCAGATTCTACATGCTTCGCTAACACAACTTTTTGCTGGTTCCCACCACTTAATGTATTGACTTTCTGATCTATGGACTGGCATATAATATTCATAGCTTCAGCGGAACACTTTGTGCACTGTTTTTCTTTGCGTCTGTTAATAAAAAAATACCTGGTAAATCTATCTAGCTGTCCAAGGGAAATGTTATCACTGATCGAACTTGAAAGTATTACTCCCTGCTTTCTACGTTCCTCCGGTACTAGGACTATACCGGAATTAATAGCATCTTTATAATTTCTAAATTTTACTGTTTTACCATCTAAAACAATTTTAGAATTATATTGTTTATCAATCTTTAGTAAGGAACGAATCATTTCAGTTCTACCTGAGCCCACAAGGCCAAAAAATCCAATTATTTCGCCTTTATGTACTTCAAAGGAGATCCCATTGTTCTTTTTTGTTAGTTTTAAATCACTTACTGAGAGCATCAAGTCTGAGATATTATGCCCGGTTTCTTCAACAAACTGGCCTGAAACATCTCGGTTAACCATCGCTTTAATTAAATCTGGAACACTAACTTTGCTAGTCTCTGTTGTGAGTATAGTGGTACCATCTCGCATAACTGTAACCATATCCGCTACTCTTTTTACTTCTTCCAAATGGTGGGAAATAAAAATAATCGTTTTTCCAGCTTGCTTTAAAAAAGAAATATAGGAGAGCAGATGTTCTATTTCTTCATGCCCCAATCTAGCTGTTGGTTCGTCCATAATGATTATATTTGCATTATGGGCTAAAGCTTGTGCTATAATCATCATTTGTTGTTGTGAAACATTAAGATCACCAGCTCGTTTATATGGATTAAGATTAATACGTAATTCATCGAGTAGCTGCTTCGTATCTGAATATAGCTTTTTTTTATCGATTATTCCCAATCCATTCAATGGTTCATTTCCTAAATAAATATTCTCTGCAACAGTAAAATTTGAGATAAAGTCTAATTCTTGAGGAACAAAAGCAATTCCGAGTTCTTGTGACATATGTTTGTTTCTGATGTTTACTTCTTTACCATTAACAATGACTGTACCTTCATCTTTATGGACAGTTCCCCCCAGGACTTTCATCAAAGTTGATTTCCCTGCGCCATTTTCTCCAATAAGACCATGACAAGTACCCGACGTTACAACAAAATTTACCTCTTTTAAAGCATGAAGCCCCCCAAAGCTTTTCTTTACGCCAATCATTTCAATAGCATTTACAATATCTGCCATTTGAAATCCTTTCTTTTTACCCTCGTTTTTATAAACATATTTAGATTCATAATTTTTGTTAATAATGGGGCTTTGGTTTCACCTAAAGCCCCATTATACTAACTATTTACATTATAGTATTAATTAGTTGTTGCTTTCTCTGCTTCAGCAATAAACGCATCTACATTATCTTTTGTGACTTTTACAACAGGGGCAGCCTGGAAAGGCTCAACAGAACCGCCGTTAACAAGCTTAACAGCAGATGCAACAATAAGATCTGTGATAGCGTCGGTATCAAATACATACGTAGAAACAACACATCCGTCATTTTTAATATCATAGAGAACATCTAATTCTCCATCAACACCTGTGCACTTCACATTAGGATATGTACCATTTTCTTTCGTTGCTTGGATTACTGCCATAGCCTCAAGGTCTTGGGACGTCAGAACACCGGAAATATCGGGGTGCTCCGCAAAAAGAGCGGTAAGTCCATTATAGGTTATCTCAGTAGTTCCAGGATAAGATGTATATACAGTACCAACGACCTCAACATTTGGATATTCATTCGGGATAATTTGTGCCATCTGATAGTGACCACGAATTGTAGGATGATCATTATGACCTGTTGTAACAACTTTTCCACTGTAATTAATTGCAGAAAGAACATCCATTGCCATTTCCGCACCAACAGCGTAGTTATTCATTCCAATAACGGTTGACACACCATCCATATAACCTGATTCATCTGAAATAACAAAAATACCGTTATCAGCCGCTTCCTTAACTGCATTAGATACAACAGACTGATCCGCATTAATAAGGACAATTACATTGCAGCCTGCCATTACAAAGTTGTCAATATCAGCTGCCATTCCGACTGTACCACCTGCATTACTTGCCATAACTTCAAAACCAAGAGCTTTTGCTTTTTCCTGGGTCCCCTCAAAGAGCTTTCTTGATGCCTGTGCATCAAGTCCATTAATAGTTACACCAAGCAGCTTGCCTTCGCCACTTAATTCTTCTTCTGCACTTGCAAACACAATCCCATAAGAAAGAATAATGCTTAATACAAGTACAATTGATAGGATCTTTTTCATAACAATTCCTCCATAAAAATAGTATTATATAAATAGATTTTCTCTATCTATACTCTTATACCAGGCAATGAAATCATTAGCTGCATCCCTCATGCCATACTTACAATTGTAACCATAGTCATGAAGAAAATTATCCATCAAAAAGATTCCATTATCCTTCTCTGAAAAGAAAGAAACATTACTTTTGTTCGGATCTATACTCACCTTGGTACCTGGATACATTTTTGAAATATAACAAGCAAAATCATAAATGCTCCATGTAGTATTGTTTGACAAGTGGTATATTGAATGCTGTGGCTTACTTTTTATCAAAAGTACTATAGCGGTGCCAACGTCTCTACTGTAGATCCATCCCGTTTTCCCCTCTTTTGGTAAAAATACATTTTCCCCTTTTGAAAGGAGCTTCAAAACCTGGGTAGGTGCACTCAAAACATGTCTACTTTCAGTAAATCTCTCCCATGGTCCAAATGCATCACCCAGTCTGAGAATGGTTATGTTATAACCTGTCAGCCTTTTATACCTGTAAAGGAGTCTATCGGTTATATATTTTGAATAGTCATATACTGAAATAGGATTAAATATTTTTGTACATTCTGGAATAGTAGCACATTCTTGGCAACTATCACCATATACTGCAACTGATCCCAAATAAATGAAGTGCTTAACTCCATACTTTTTTGACAGTTCAACCAACTTTAATGTACTTAGACAATTTACTTCTATAGTTTTTGATAATTCAGATATTTCTTCACTATCTCTTGGTGTAATTGCACAAGACTGGATGATAATATCCGGAAGGGTTTTTTTTAGAACGTTTTCAACAGTCTGTGTGCTTGTAATATCACACAATTCTTCCCGATAACACTTATTCTTCGAAAAGAGATATTTAGCATAATCAGGGCTGGGATGTCTTGATATATTAATCACTTCATACCCTGATGATAATAAGCTCTCGACAATGTTTAGCCCAATAAAGCCACTACCCCCAAAAATAGCTATACTCGGCATCAAAGCATCACATCCCCACAGTTAGGTCCAAGCGTTTGCCCTGTGAATAGATTTCCATCGGGCTCTGATGCTAGGAAAATAGCGCTTGGAAGTACTTCTTCAATTTCGCCAAATCTCGGTATGACGAGTTCTTTTGCTTTATTTGATAGCCACTCTTCACTTGTGTTTTTAGATAACTGAGTTTTGATTGGACCCGGCGCAATACAATTAACTGTTATCCCTTTATCGCCAACTTCTCTAGCTAATGCCTTAGTAAAACCAATCATTCCAGCTTTCGCTGCACAATAATGACAATGCTCAACGCTTCCCTTCTGCCCTATTTGGGAAGAAATATTTATGATCCGGCCGAAATTTTGCTTGATCATAATCGGTAAAACTGCTTTACAGGTTAGAAATACACTATTTAGATTAACATTTATTGTTTTTAACCATTTTTCATAGCTCATTTCGGTTAAAAGGGCTGGTTCTGATATTCCCGCATTGTTAATCAAAACATCTATTCTGCCAAATGCTTCCATAGCAGACTCTACAATTCTATCTGAGGTTGAAGGGTCTGAAATATCTCCTTGTATTAAAATACATTCGATGTTATTCTTTTCAAGCTCATTTTTAAATTCTTTCATTTTTTCCGAAGGGCTATGATTATAGTTTAAAACGAGATTCGCTCCGTTCTTTGCAAAAATCTCCGGGAAACCACGGCTCATCCCGAAACCACATCCCGCTCCACAGATGACTGCAACTTTTCCCTCGAGTTTTCGCATCCTATTCCAACCCCTCATCATTTATATTCTTAAGTACTAAATTCAAAAGTATATTTGCACCGTCCGTAAAATCCTCTGCAGATGTTAACTCTTGCGGGCAATGACTGACGCCACCATTCAGACTGCGAAGGAAAATCATTCCAATTGGCATTATTCTTTCCATATTCACAGCATCATGACACGGATAACTCACCATTTTTGTATATTTTATACCAAGATCATCAGCACAATCTTCCATCAAGTGGACTAGTGTTTTATTACAATGAGCTGGCTTTAACTCAAGAGTCTTAATTATTTCATAAGATAGTCCTCGTTTATTACATTCTTCGTTAAAAAAATGAATTATACCCTCATAGAACTGAGTCCAAATTTCGTCATTGTCCTCCCGAAAATCTATTGGTATTTCTGTTTCACCCGGTACAACATTATGAATCCCAGGCATGGATTTAATATATCCCACCGTTGCACGAGTATCTTTACCTCCAGACTTTAAGGCATATTCTTCAATACGAGAGGCAATACTTGCCGCGGCCATAAGAGTATCGTGTCTGGATGCCATAGCCATACCTCCTGCATGGCATGATTCTCCATGAATCTTTGCATACATTTGTTGAATACCGGCTATGTCAGTCACAATTGCTACTGGTAAGTCATGGTCAAGCAAGTATCGACCCTGCTCAATATGTAACTCAATAAAACATAGGTAATCGCTTGAAACAATAATACTTCCTGCAAGATTATCCGGATCAAGACCCATGCCGAATTCAACCATTGCATCACGCATGGTCTGTCCTGTATAATAATCTTTACAACTATCTACATAATCAGCTTCCAGATTACCACATACTGCTCGACTACCAAACGTTCCACCTAAAAACTGTGTACCTTCCTCGTTTACAAAAGCAATAACATCAATACCCTGTTCTGGGATAATATTTTTTTCTTTACAAAAAATAAGGGCCTCAAGTCCCGCCATCACGCCAGCTATCCCATCAAAACAACCACCATGCGGTACTGTATCCAGATGGGAACCTATAAGAATTTTGGGAAGATTCTTATTTTTTCCATCCATATGAAAATAAAGATTCCCCACAGTATCTAACCTGGTATCAATATTATATTTTTTTGCGAGCGAAATCAAAGACAAACAAGCTTGCTTATATTCTTTTGTCCATGCAAATCTACTAATACCGCCCTCGGGATCAGCACCAATATTTGCTATACTCATTAAGTGTTCCCAGAGCTGAAATTCATTATGCTTATACATATTGCTTTCTCCTTTATAAAGCTAGCATTTCCCTTTTATCATATCTAGATAAGTATACATAGTGTTCTTGGATATGCCCAATAACTCCTGGACCCTGTCCCCTGATCTAGTGATAAGGAAAGCTCCTTTGTCATTTAAATACTTGAGAAACTGAAGTTTCTCTTCTTTACTCATTACAGCAGCAGGTTTTCCAACTTGAGCCTGCCCTTTCTGCAGCAAATACTCAAGTAACTGATTCACATCCGCTGTAAAAACCTCAGGATTCTCTTCTGTTAATGTATCGACACTGTATCGATTATGTTCTCTAAGATATGTTTCAAATTTCACTGAATCGGTAATGTCGGTATTTATGCAAAGAGATCCAATCACTTTCCCATTATCGTCTTTTATATATAAGGAAGAAGAACGCAGCAATCGATTGTTTTTCATTTGAGTAATATAGTTAAATCTATTTCCGTCCTGAACAGTTCCAGCCAAAACCTCAAGGCCTAAATTGCTGCCACTTCCCCCAATTTTTCTACCGGTGATATACCCGTTCCGAATATCAATAATTGTGTTCTCATAATCTTTAGTTAAATCATGAAGAACTATTTCCGTCGTTACTCCGAACTGCTGTTCTAACATATCAACCAGCTGGGTCCAAAACTCTTTTTCTTCAGATAAGCTTCGCATTTTTTTCCCTTCCTTCTTAGTTGAAAACATAATAACATATAAAATCGTCTTTGTAAAGACTTTTTTTAATGGTGAATTAATTTTAGTCATCATTACAATGTTTCAATTATAAAGAGTGATTTCCATATTAGTCTGGTTGAGCCACCCATGGCATATATCATCGCTTTTCTCGGCGATAATCTTTGCATAGATTATGCCATAGCTCATCTTTATCCTGTAGATGAAGACGAGAATGAATTACCCCCAGAGAAGACAATTTATCCGTAAGCGTCAAACAAGTGGGCGGGTTTCAGGGCCGGAGCAGAAGGAGTATATTTTCCAGTAAATAAAGGCAACCGGCCCGATCCGTCAGCTCCGTCAACCTCTGACCCTGCAATAAAGGCAGACAGTGCAGCATGAATATCAAAGTCCTTCAAGAGAAACCCGTAAGGGCTTTTCAATGAGACCCGCCCTGCCGTAAGGAAAAAGGAATATAAACAGATCAAATCGCTCTTGAAAAGCCAAACTCTATCCTATATAATGATATGATGTGTTAACATAATCTTATCTTGAGGGGACGAGGTTTTATGATTCTGGATAAGAAGAAAATGAGCGAAGAGGATATCAAGCTTCAATATATTACACCGGCAATCACATCGAAGTGGCAAATACAGAAAATCACCATGGAGACACAGCTCACAGATGGCAAGATCAACCTGAAGGGCAATATTGTCTTCCGTGAGAAGCCGAAACGGGCTGATTATGTGCTTTATCTGAATGCCAACAACCCGATTGCGATTATTGAGGCCAAAGATAACAATCATTCAGTATCCTATGGTCTTCAGCAGGCCATGGCTTATGCCCAGATGCTGGATCTTCCCTTTGCATTCAGCTCGAACGGGGACGGATTTGCTGAGCACGACTTTCTCACCGGGAAAGAGCGTGAGTTTGGATTGGATGAGTTTCCCTCCGAAGCGGAACTGATTGCCCGCTATAAGGCAGAGAGGAACGGAGGAGCCGGAATCACTCCTTCACAGCAGACTCTTCTGGATCAGCCCTACTATTCCAGCCAGAACACCTATCCGCCCCGTTATTATCAGCGTATTGCCATCAACCGGACGCTTGATGCCATTGCCCAGGGTCAGAACCGGCTTCTCCTTGTCATGGCGACCGGCACAGGCAAAACCTATACCGCTTTCCAGATCGTATATCGCCTGCTGAAAAGCGGAATGAAGAGGAAGGTTCTTTATCTCGCTGACAGAAACATTCTGGTGGATCAATCCATCCAGCAGGATTTTGCTCCCCTGGAGAAAGTAATCCATAAAATCAACGTCTCAAAAGACGATAAAAGCACAATCACCTCTCATGAGGTCTACTTTTCTCTTTATCAGCAGCTTGTGGGCGATGATGAGCAGGAGCATTTTTCGGAGCTGTTCACACCGGACTTCTTTGACCTGATCATTGTGGATGAGTGTCACAGGGGGTCCGCTAAAGAAGAAAGCCGCTGGCGCAGAATACTGGAGTATTTCAGTTCTGCAACACAGATCGGTATGACAGCCACCCCGAAAGAGACAAAGTATGTCTCCAACATCAACTATTTCGGTGACCCGATATACAGCTACAGCCTGAAAGACGGAATTGATGACGGATTTCTGGCGCCTTTCAAAGTGATCAATATCACGCTGGACATTGCAGACGGCTGGCGCCCGAGGAAAGGACAGCTGGATAAGTTTGGCAATCCCATTGAAGACAGGGTCTATACCAACAGCGATTATGACTATAATATTGTCCTGGAGGACAGAATCTATCAGGTAGCTTCAGAGATCACCCGGTATTTGAAGTCAACAGACCGAATGGCGAAAACCATTGTTTTCTGTGCTACGGAAGAAGCCGCTGAACGGATGCGGATTGCACTTGTCAACCTGAACGCTGACATGGTGAAAAAGAACCCTGACTATGTGGTGCGTATCACCGGAAGCGATATTTACGGCAAGAGCAAGCTGGATTATTTCATTTCGGTCTCTGCGGCCTATCCGGTTATTGCCACGACTTCCAAGCTACTGTCCACCGGTGCTGATTGCAAAATGACCAAGCTGATCGTGCTTGATGAGATGATCGGCTCCATGACTGAATTCAAGCAGATTATTGGGCGAGGAACCCGCCTGCGTGAAAAAGAAGGAAAAACACACTTCGTGGTCATGGACTTCCGAAATGTCACCCGCCTTTTCGCCGACCCTGATTGGGATGGCCCGGTCCAGATCGTTCCGGGGTTCAATCCCGATCCGGAAAAGCCGGACCCCAACAACCCTCCTCCTGGTCCGGATGATACACCGCCGCTTCCTCCGAAGCCCCCGAAACCCGTTGTGAACAGAGACGGGTGCAGAGTTGAGATTATTCACAAAACAGTCTCTGTATATGATGCGGACGGGAAGCTCCTGCGCCATGAGAGCATTGTGGACTATACAAAAGAAAATATCGTCGGTGAATATGCTTCCCTGGATAACTTCATTCTGGAGTGGCGGAAAGACCCGAAAAAAGAACGCATTCGTGATATGCTTCTGGAACGTGGCATTGACCTTGAGATGATGAAGGCGGATCAGAACATGCGGGATGTGGACGATTTCGACTTTATCTGCCATGTCGCCTATGACAAGAAACCGCTCACCAGATGGGAGCGTGCAAACAACGTGAAGAAGCGTGACTTTATCAGCAAATATAACGGTGTTGCACGTGAGATTATAGAGGCTCTGCTGGATCGATACATGAACACCGGCATCTACGAAATAGAAAAGACCGAGATACTGAAGCTGGACCCGTTCCTCAAATACGGCAAGCCCTCCAAAATTTCCTCCTATTTCGGTGGAAAAGAGGGTTATCTCAAAGCCGTCCAGGAACTGGAAGACGCAATTTATATGGATGAGGTAGGATAATAAAAATGGCAAATCTTTCCGGTTTTGTTAAAAGACTCCGGGATATCATGCGCAATGACGCCGGCATCAACGGAGATGCACAGCGTATTGAGCAGATCGCCTGGATGCTCTTTCTGAAAGTATATGATGCGAAGGAGCAGGATTGGGAATGGGACGATGAAAACTATGTCTCCATTATCCCCGCTGAATGCCGCTGGGCTAACTGGGCTCACGATGATCACTCAGGGAAAGCCATGACCGGCGACACTCTCCTCGACTTTGTGAATAACACGCTGTTCCCCACGCTGAAAAAGCTGCCGGTGGATGCTTCAACCCCTGTTAAAAAGGCGATTGTTCAGACCACCTTTGCGGATGCAAACAACTATATGAAAGACGGTGTTCTTCTCCGCCAGGTAATCAACGTGATTGATGAACTGGATCTCAGCGATTATGAGGAGAGCCATGCTTTCGGCGAGATCTATGAATCCATCCTGAAAGAACTGCAGAGCGCAGGCTCGGCAGGTGAATTTTATACGCCCCGTGCCGTAACGGATTTCATGGCACAGCGGATTGACCCGAAAATCGGTGAGCATATGGCAGACTTTGCCTGCGGCACCGGAGGCTTTCTCACATCCTGGCTGAAAGAGCTGAAGAAAAAAGTGAATACCACAGAGGATGAAAGCGCCTACAGTCATTCGATCTACGGCATCGAGAAGAAGCAGTTTCCATACATGTTGTGTATCACAAATATGTTGCTCCACGACCTGGACGTCCCTCAGGTTTTCCACGACAATTCTCTTCTGCGGGATGTGCTGGATTATACAAAGGACGACCAGTTTGATGTTGTGCTGATGAATCCTCCCTACGGTGGAAGCGAGAAAGCAGAGGTAAAAAATCACTTCCCTGCTGACCTTGCCAGCAGCGAGACGGCTGATCTTTTCATGTCTGTCATCATGTACCGGCTGAAAGAGAACGGACGTGCTGCAGTGATTCTCCCCGACGGTTTCCTCTTCGGCACTGACAACGCCAAAATCAACATCAAGAAAAAGCTGCTGTCAGAATTCAACCTCCACACCGTCATCCGCATGCCGGGCAGTGTCTTCTCCCCCTATACTTCCATCACAACCAATATTCTGTTCTTCGACCGTACCGGACCCACGACCGAAACATGGTTTTATCGTCTTGATATGCCGGAGGGCTATAAGCACTTCAGCAAAACCAAGCCTATGAAGCTGGAACATTTCGACCCTGTTGTGGAATGGTGGAATGACCGTAAGCCTTTGAATGTTGACGGGTATGACAAGGCAAGATGTTTCTCTGTGGAAGAGCTCTCTGACGAGCTGGGCTACAATCTGGATCAGTGCGGCTTCCCGCATGAGGAGGAAGAAATCCTCGCTCCCCTGGACCTGATCCAACGGTATCAGGAGGAACGTGCCTCCCTGAATGCTGAAATCGACAGGGTTCTCGCCGAGATCACCGAAAAACTCGGGGGTATAAAACTATGACCCCTCAGGAACTGAAAAACAGCATCCTGCAGCTTGCCATTCAGGGCAAGCTTGTTGAACAGCGCCCTGAAGAAGGCACCGGAGAGGAGCTTTATAAACAGATCCAGGCTGAGAAACAGGCTCTTATCAAAGCAGGAAAGATCAAAAAAGAAAAGCCTCTGCCGGAAATTACAGAGGATGAAATTCCCTTTGAAATCCCGGAGAGCTGGAAATGGGTCCGATGGGGTGATTTGTCTGAATCTATTCAGTATGGTTATAATGCCCCTGCACAAGAAACGGGCCGCATTAAAATGGTGAGAATCAGCGATATTCAAAATGACCACGTAATTTGGGAGACGGTTCCGTATTGTGAAATATCTGAGCAAGATATCGCCTCATATTTGCTGTATCCTAATGACATTCTTTTTGCTCGAACAGGTGGAACAGTTGGAAAGTCATATCTTGTAAGAGAGGTACCGGAAGCGTCAATTTATGCCGGCTACTTAATCCGAACACGATATAGTTCTCTCCTGTGTCCTGATTTTTTAAAGCGCTTTATGGAAAGCCAGCTATATTGGGATCAGCTTCATGAAGGTACTATAGCAACTGCACAACCAAACTGCAATGGTAAAACGCTTTCAAAAATGATCTTGCCGCTTCCCCCCCTGGCAGAGCAAAATCGCATTGTCGCCAAAATTGAAGATCTGCTGCCACTGATTGATCGCTACGAAAAGGCATGGAGCCGACTGGAAGAGTTCAACAAGCGTTTCCCTGGGGATATGCAAAAGTCTATCCTGCAGATGGCCATTCAGGGCAAGCTTGTGGAGCAACGCCCCGAGGAAGGCACAGGAGAGGAACTGTATCAGCAGATTCAGGCTGAAAAGCAGGCTCTTATCAAAGCCGGAAAGATCAAAAAAGAAAAGCCCCTGCCGGAGATTACAGAGGATGAAATTCCTTATGAAATTCCGGAGAGCTGGAAGTGGGTGAGACTCTGTCAGGTTGGTTATACGCAGACAGGTAATACTCCATCAAAATCTCATCCGGAATACCTTGGGAATTACATCCCATTTATTACACCAGGTGATATTGTATATGGTAGAATCTATTATGATAACCAAGCACTCTCTCCTTCGGGAAAAGATGTAGCTCGAGTTTGTCCACGAGGAACCATATTGCAAGTTTGCATTGGTGGTTCTATTGGGAAAGCAGGAATAGTTGAAATGGAGGTCTCTTTCAACCAGCAAATCAATGCTATTACCGCCATTCTTTGTAGTAATGAATATCTTTTTTCAGTTTTGACATCTTCGTACTTTATAAAAAGTATGAAGGATAGTGCTGGGGGAACAGCTACCCCGATAATCAACCGGGGACTTTGGGATTCATTGTTAATTCCCCTTCCTCCTCTCAATGAGCAAAAGCGCATCGTCGCCCGGTTGGAAGAACTCTTGCCTCTGTGTGAGAAATTGAAGTAGGCTTTTCATCTGCAATACCTGCTGACCATTTGATCATTATGGGTCATCGCTAAGCTCGGATTTGACAGCAATAAACAGCTTCCCTTAATAAGGAGATTCGATTATGAAATACTTAAATTTTGGTGGATGGCACTGGTATGCTACCGACAATGCTGAAAAAATTGATCCCGAAAAGGGCGGAAAATGGATGCACTTCTTTTCCGATGAGGTATTCGCCAGAATTGCCTGTGAGAGAGCTATTGAAGAAGGTGTCTGCGATAGCTGCAAATGCACCGACACTGCTGCAACAGGAACGGCAACGGGAGTCATTTGCTTCTATCTGAACGCTGATGATATTGACGGGCATAAACGTGTGATTGAATTCATGCTTCAGAATAATATGATTCAAAAAACTAAAAACGGAAAGCTCTATAATATCAGCTTCAAATTTAATTCCCAGACCAGAGCTCATGAATATGGAGACGACTACAAAGGCAAAATAACCCTTGATCAGTTTGTCGATCTGAAGACCGGAGAATGGATTTACAAGTAATTGATTTATAAATGCGGAGACATAGAATGATAAAATTTATTGACGAAGAAAAAGGCTACAGATTTATCAGCTCCTTAACCGGGAAGGAATATGCCATTCTTGATTTGGTCAATCTCGGCGGTACAGGTTCTTCCGGGCTGATAGCTATTGCTGATCCGAAAAACGAGAAGAGAGATGGTGGCCCTGAAATCCTCGGTTATCTGACCAGCAACTACACCAGCAAAGACGATGACAGCTTTCTTGATGATCTCGACCATTTCTTTTCAAGTTATATAGAAAGCATTGAAAAGGAACAAAGTTCATCAGAGGACGTCGGTCCAGCCGATAACATTGTCAATTTTAGAGACATTGAAAAGCAAACGGATGAGCCCATGTACGACTGGTATTGTTATGATGCAGATACCGGGAAAATGATGAGCGTTTATGGCGCTGATGCCGAGAATGCAGCAAATCTGGCAAATCATTTAAAGAAGTGGATGATGAAAAACATGTATTTGTAAGAAGGTTCAAATACGAATAATACGTCGTTGTACAGAGTATTTCCTGCCAAGCGGCCATCCTGTGACGGAGACTTAAAGGTGATTACTAACTATGAATGAAACAAAGATATTTTCCTCCCCTGCTATAGCCGGGACAATACTTGTATAAAATGTCTCGGATAATAAAGAGCTTGCAGTATTGCACGGATAAAAATTGTATTAGAATTTGGAATGAGAATTTATTAGACCAAGATCTAATAGATAATATTTTATCATCTGACAAAGAGAGCATTGTCCTGGACAAAGCCCTCACCATAATAGAAACTGACTGACGCCATCATTTTATTAGGAGGCTATTATATGACAAGCAAAAGAGTATTAATACTGATTGTATACACTCTTGTTCTGTCCACTTTCTTGGCGTGTTTTTCCGCATACGCAGAAGAGTCAGTGCCGGTTATAACAAAAAATCCCACCAGTGAGGCGATTGCCATCGGTGGGAAGACATGGTTTATTGCCCATGCTGACAATGCGACGGGCATGACATGGGAACTGGTGGATGCGAACGGGAATATCTATTCTCTTGCCGATGCAATGGCAATTCATCCAGGGCTGAAGCTGGAAGCTCTTGAAGGTGACACGATTGCCGTGAGCAATGTACCGCTTTCATTGAACGGATGGGGTGTACAGGCCACATTTTACGGCCAGGGCGGAGCTGTGTCCACCCCTCCTGCCTATATCTATGTGGGAGATTTTCTGACTGCTTATGGAAGTGTCATTAATAAATATCGTACTGCATTGTCAAACGTTTTGAATGGTAATGGGTCGGCATTTGATTATGGTGTAAGTGAATGGGTCAACTCAGCAGAGCACGTTGGATATGCTCTAAAAGATATCGATAAAAATGGTATACCTGAGCTGATAATAGGTGGAATCAATACGCAGGAGTATTATGTCGGCTCTGTTATATTCGAAATCTTCACGCTCTCAAATAATTTGCCTGTTTCAGTCGCAACAAGCCATGAAAGACATTGGTTTTATCTCTTGACTGATAACCGTCTGTATTATGAAGCTTTTGGTGGCGCCGGGCATACATATTATGAAACATATCAGTTGGTTAATGACCACATAGAGTTTCTGGAAGGATTTTATAGTACATCCTTTGATAACAACGGCAATGTTGCTTACAGGTTAGACCATACATTACTATGGAATGGCGCGACCAGCGATTACCCTCAACCCAGTGGAAACTATGATAATCCGGATTACTCTATCGTAATTGATAATTATGATGATTTAAATGTTTTTAGGGCTGCGAGCTGGATGCCGCAATTAACTCTGATTGCCTGAAAACTTATGTGTACACGATTTTATATTGACAACACCATACAACTGGAAAACTACGTTGAGCAGGCGAGGAATACTTTACTTGGACGGGAGATGCAGATATGGCTGCCAAACAACCTGACCGGAATGCGAGGTGAAATCCGGCCAGTAATGGCGACACCCGTAATTGCATCCAACCGGAGCTTTGAGCGGACGGTATTCCCGATGCAGTGGGGTTATGATCTTGGTGTCCGCCATCCCCTGCTCATGGTATTTTGAATGGCAGCATGTAAAGCAGCCGAACGGGCAGACTACTACAGGAACAAAATACCGCCTGCAACCGAAAGACGGGATGATAACGTGGCTATGCGGTTTATACCGGATGGAAGGCGAGTTCCCACATTTCGTGGTGCTTACACAGCACGCAGCCGAGGATATAGCATTCATTCACGACCGAATGCCGCTGATGCTGCCGGAGGAGGCTGTGGATGACTGGATCAACCCGAGGAATAATAATCCGTCTGAGCTGCTGCCGCTGGCTTTAACGGATATGAATTTCGAAATCGCCGATAGCGGTGCAAAGGAAGGTCTGTAGGAGGCGCTAAAATGTACTGCAGGAAATGCGGAAAGTTGATACCGGATGACAGCAATTACTGTAATTTCTGCGGGAACAAAATCACATTAGACAAAAAAGGAAAAAGAGCAATCTGGCTTCTGGTTCTGTTTATTATTCTCTGCCTGATTGCTTCTTATTTCCCCATCAGGTACCTCTGGAAGCTGAAATATCCGGCTCCTCTGGATTATGAAAAGCTCTCCCAGTCTGTGGTGAAAATCAACACCTATTCCGGCAAATGGAAATGCACAGTCTATGGGTTTGAAAACAGCGTAACGAAGAAGGATATCATATAGGGGCTTTATAAACGAGCCTCTTCCCCGTATAAAAGCTCTCCCCTGCTGCAATTGAAAACGTTGCAGCAGGGGATTTTTTCAAGGTGAAATAATCCTCCAACGATAACCCCGGCACATTTACTGTGACCGGGGCGAGGTTAGAGGAGCCGTGGGAAGAAAGCGACCCGTACTCGCTCACCTGCTCTGCTCAAACAGCCAGTCACGGACAGCTTCCAGCTTATAAGCATAATCGAAAGACGTCATATGCTCACCGGCACCGCTTCCGGCACTCTGGCCTTCCTCAAGCGTCGTCCCCAGGGTGAAGGTCACAAAGTTTGCGCTGTTTCCTTCTGCCAGCATGGCAGCTACAGCCGAATTCTGGGTTTCGGCATCATCCTGTGCACTCCACTCCGAACGGCTGCAGGCAGCACCGTCTGCATCGAACAGATCGAGAAGCTCAGCCTGACCGGCAGATGCCTTGGGATCACCGGCAGAAACCACATAGAAAAAGTCTTCCTGTTCCAGTCCCGTCAGCACTTCGGTATCCCACTGGCTTCCGACAAACAGGTAGGCAGCGAAGAAATCCGGATACGCAGTGCTCAGATAAAATGAGGTCATGCCACCCATGGACTGGCCGGTCGTATAGATCCGGTTCGTGTCGATGGCATAGGTCTCCGTCAGTGATTGAAGCAGGCGCATGGCCACATCGATCTGGCCGGAGTGATTGAAGCTGTCATCTACAACCGTTTCAGTGAAGACAGGCACAACAACAAAGGCGGGATGTTTGGCCTGCTCTTCCTCTGCGGCCCAGATCAGGCCACCCCAGCCCTGTGTCAGAACATAATCCGTGCCACGGCCGACAACACTGGAATCAGGGATAAACTGGATCAGGGGATAGCTTTGTGTCTCGTCATAGTTTTCAGGGATGTACAGCTGATACTGCAGGGCGGTGCCGGTTTCCGCATCCTCGTAGGTAAGCAGCTGAAACTTTGGGGCGACCTCGGCAATCATGGTCTGGAGCTCTGCATCACCGGATTTATCCGTGCCGCCCCCGTTGCCGCCCCGCATACTGCCGGGGCCGCCGTTTCCGCCACGCATGCCGCCAGGTCCTTCAGCGAAAGCCGAGCCGGCAGCACAGAGAAGCGAAAGGGCAAGAACCATAGAGATTATCTTTTTCATAAGGAATATCCTCCTTCAGTGATTTTGATATCCGGTCTTACGCTTTCGCTGCTCGATATCATGGGCGCAGTATAACACGGAAAACTGAACAAAACCGGAAAAAACAGTGAACAATTTTTTAATTTCACAGGAAGAACCGTCGATATTCGCGTGGCACACAAGAATGATGAATGTTCAGATAATGTCCTGGGCAATGGGCGTCTCAAACAGCTCCTGGATCTGGTCCAGGGTCTCGGCATAGGACAGTGCCCACATGAGTTTCGCGGAAATGGATTCCAGCGTCATGTTGTGTGCCTCGATCACCGGAAACTGCTCCTTCAGCTCGACGCCGACCCGATAGACGGAGAGATCCCCGCCCTCATAGGGAACCTGGGTTGTCAGCACGACAGGCTTTCCGTCCCGGATCCACTCGCTTAAGGCATTGGCCAGGTCACCGGAGCCGCCTCCGGGCAGCCCGCCGACCCCGAAGCTCTGAATGATCAGAGCGTGATAATTGTCTTTCAGCCGTCTGACCGCTTCCCCCGTCAGGCCGGGGATCAACGTTACCACCAGCACATTCGGATCAATATTATGATAGAAAACCGGCCTGCTGCCGGGCGGGATTTTCCCCTCCAGGTATCGGATAATCTTCCCCTCCCGAATGACCGCAATCTCCGGATAATCCACGCTGGAAAAGGCGTTATAGCTTCTTGTCCGTTCTTTTCTTGCACGCGTGCCGATGATCACCTTGCCGTCAAACACGATGCTGATGCCCTGGGAGCGGTCATCAGAGGCATAGAGAAAGCTGTCTCTCAGGTTCTGCCTGGCATCCGTATCATGGAGAGAAATGGATTTCTGGGCCCCGGTCAGGACCACCGGCTTGGGGCTGTTCTGCACCAGATAGGAAAGTGCTGCAGCAGTGTATGCCATGGTATCGGTACCGTGGGTAATGACAAAGCCGTCGTACGCTCTGTACGTCCGCTCGATCTCCTCGGCAATCTGAATCCAGTTGAGAGGGCCGATATCGGTGCTGTCAAGATTCATCAGCTGGATGGTATCCACATGGCAGATGCTGCTCACTTCCGGAACGGCACGAAGGAGGTCGTCAGATGTTAGTGACGGGCTGAGCCCGTGCCCGGACTCGGCAGATGCAATGGTTCCTCCCGTCGCAATCATCAGAATATTCTTCAAATTTTGAGATTTCATCTGTGCTTTCTCCCCTTGTGATTTTTCCAAAAAGCTGATGGAATAAACGCCTCAGTATACAACCACTTTATAATGCTTCCGGATATGGTTGAGCTCGGTGAGCTCCTCCGTATCCGGATTTCTGTATTGATTGAGCACCTGCAGAAAGGCAAGGTAGTAGAGAATGGAGAGGGTCTTCCGGTAAAGCTCTTCCGCCACTTTGTAATACTTCCTGCCGGTCAGAAGATTCATTTCCACATTGCTGTAGATATTTCATGTCAGCTGGGCCTCCGTGGCTCCGTTTTTACGCAGAATGTCATGCAGCTTCTCCAACAGGCTATCATAGACCCGGGTGGCATCGAGAAGATCCGCCTTCAGGCTTTCGTACTTTTCTTCCAGGGCTGCGGTATCCGTAAAGTCCGCATTTTTCGCTTCCAGCTCCGCCTGCAGAATATCTGCCATTTCATCCACGGCCCGGGATGAGGACTTGTCCACCCGGTCCAGCTTTTTCCACAATGAAATACTGCCAAGCTCAAAACTCATTGATTGTCTCCTGTTTTACAAATCCGCATCGGTGAGAATCGGATCAAAACGACTCACATGATAATGGAGCCTCTCTGACGGCTCAATCTTCTGATCCGTCGCCATGACCACGTAATTGCCCCAGTTGAGTCCGTTCCGGTCCTCCTGTCTGGTGTAGAGGACATAGACATAGCGGAAAACCCGTTTTGCGGTCGCGATCATGGATTTTGTAAATTCAGCTTCCCGGCCGACAGTGCAGCCGATGATGTTGGACATGTAGATTCCGTTTTCCGACAGATGCTCTCTGATGGCCGAAACCGCCTCAAGTGTGGCCAGCTTCCGGACAGGGTCAGGACCGCTGAAGGCGTCATTGAAGACTGCATCATAGGTTTTATCCGTTTCTGCCAGATAATCTCTTGCGTCCGCCGTGATGCAGGCAAGGCGCCCGGTGTGCTGCAGGTCAAAGTCATGACAGAGATCATCCAGAAAGAACCATTCTCTGGCTATTTTTTCTGCCATGGGGTCAATCTCAACCACATCCATGGTCCCTTTGTGGTGGCTGATATAATACTTCGGATACTGATAACCGGCCCCGCCGATCATCAGGGCACGCCGGATATCCAGAAATCGGAAGGCTTCCTCGTACCTTTTGGGATAATCAAAAACCAGCTCGTATTTCTTCTCGTCTGAGAGAAATGTTCCGGAGGAGAAGGCCCCGTTATGCCGGTAATAGCGGACTTTTTCCCCATAGAGAACAGCCTCTTCGATGCGGATGCTGCCGTAATCTGTTTCGATCTGTTCAGGCGGCTTTCTGCTTTCGGTGACAGTTTCTTTTCTCGGCATATTCAGCCCAGGCCTTCGTAAAACCGGTCCCCGTAAAACCAGTCAACCCGTTCCCCCACAACCGGTTCACCGTGGGGTGTGGTGAAGTAAGGATCGCTGGTGGAAAAACTGTAATTCAGGTTATTCTCCGTCCCGTAATGGAAAATGGAAACAATGCTCTGATATTGCGGGGTTCTGTTTTCCGGGGTGTTGTATGCATGAATGGGGTCTTTGAAGCGCCAGTAATAACCGACGGAATTATCCGTGTCGTTGACTTCACAATCGGGATGATTGCGTTTGAAGGCGTCGATCTGTTCCTGCGGGATCTGCCCTGGCGTCAGCCAGAGTCTCCGGAGCTTGGGAACCCGGTCTGCAGGCACAATGGGGGAAATATCATTGAGATTATAGCAGTACCCCAGCTGCAGATCCGTTAATTCATACAGTTCTCCGATTGCATTGATGTTATGCATGGAGCTGCCGTACAGCTCCAGATATTTCAGTTTCTTGCTGTAGACCAGGTCGTCCACATCACGCAGATAATTGTTATAGGTGATAAACACTTCAAGGTTCGGCATATAGCGCAGAAAGCTCAGGGTTCGCATATTGTTGTTATGCCCGGCATCAAAATTGACAAGCTCGGTGCAATAGGTGAGAGGCTTGCAGCCTTCTTCATCCGTCAGGCCGATTCCGCACAAGGAGCAGAGAATGGTTTTGACATCTGTTCTGCAGCTGTAGTCCATATTGGTAAAGCGGACACGCCACACCACTTTCACATGCGGGAATGCGTCCCGAATAACCGCCATATGCTCATTGTCTACGCCGCTCTGATCCATATCCAGATAAGTGCATTTCTTCATGCAGGGCAGGGCAGCCATGACGGCAGCTCCGTTGTCCTCCACCTTGATCTTTCGGAGATCAATATACTCCGTGTCAAGGGTCATGGGCTCGCCGTAGAGGCTGAAGCTGTAAGAGAGATGTACCCCCGGGACGGCTTCCTGCAGCATGGCGATGAGGTCCCAGCTGACAGGGGTGTCTGCTTCGTCGCCTAAGTTGATATTTCGGAGATTGCGGGCATAGGGCGCCGCCTGCCTCAGTATTTCGATATCCGGGATATTCTGCTCGGTCATGCCGGACAGATCGATTTCTTCCGCATCAATCGGATAATGGGTGCCTGCTATGGAAAACCCGTCCGCAAAGGCAGTTTCCGCCTGCCCGGACGGTTCCTCCCCATCGGCAAACGTTGCCGCACAGAAAAAAAGGCAGATGATAAGGGACAGGATAATCGCAGGCATCAAAGCAGGAAAACGTCTATTCATTCTTACCTTCAGCTCCTTCTCTTTTATACAAGGGAAATTGTACAAAAGAGATTCTTCCGTGTCAATCGGTTTTTGCGTTCGGATCGGTTTTCATGGCAAGAAAACCCCTTGCCTTCATGCGAAACATCCGCTATAATGTTTGCCGAAAAATCTCTGAGGAGGTTTTCAAAATGGACAGCACCCCGTTATTCAAAGAAGATCATCGTCCGGCTCTCGCCTCAGCCGCAGCGGAATACAGCAAAGACAGGAGTGCAGGAAACCATCGGGTTCTCATGAGCATCCTCTCCCGGTGCTTTCAGGACGGCACACACCTGACCATATCCTACGAACCGTGTGAAGATGAAAACTATTCCCGGCAGGCCATGGTGGAGGTGCACGGAAAGCACTTTCTCCTGCTTTTCATTCATCCGGAAGACGCGTTGGAGACGGAATTTTACCGGCTGATGGAGGTTTCCGTCACCAGCTTGCTGCTGAGCTTTCATGAGCAGCGTGATGAGGTTGATCTGGAGGGCATCGCCCTCTACACCGGGGAAGACACCCCTCCCTGCTTCATCTCCAGGAAAGACTGTTTTCAGCTCGTAGATAACTATCTGCACACCTATGCATATCTCGGCATCCCCCATTCAAACCACTGGCGGTTCCCGCAAAAGAGGATAAGAGAATCATGAAATTAAAAAGAAATATCCCCTACTTCCTTACCGTAATCCTTATCCTGATTATTCTCGGCTGCTTCCTGGCTTTCGGCCCGTCCTACTCGGGTAATCTGCTGGGGAACATCTCCACTATCGGCACGCCCCGGGTGGAGCTTTCCTCCGGGAGCTATCCGGCAGATACGGCAGAACTGACAGCTGTGATCCTGCCGGAAGATCTGCCGATTCTGGACACCTTCACTGCTCTGACTGCCGCAGATTTTTCCGGCAGCACCTGCTATGAGGATATCCGGGCCTGGGCTGCAGCCCATCCCGAGGTAGCGGTGCGATACACCGTCACTCTCCCCAACGGAACGGCTGTAGAAAGCACTGCAACCTCGGTTGATCTCTCCGGGCTGGACAGAAACACCGTAAGTGCTGTGATTGAGTCTCTGCAGCAGCTGCCTTCTCTTTCCGCCATCAATCTCGGCAGCTCCTCCCAGTCATCCGCACCTCTCACCGGTGACGATGTGAACCTGATTCAGAATACATTTCCGGGTGCGGCCGTGTCTTATTCCGTTGATTTTCTCGGGCAGGCGCTTCCGATCTCGACAGAGTCGGTTGATCTGTCCGGACTGACTTCTGCACAGGTATCGCAGGCCGTATCAGGGCTCTCCATGCTGCCCAATCTGAAAACAGTAAAGCTTGCCGACAACGCCGTGACCGACGGCAGCCTGACCTGGGATGACCTCACGGCAATTGCGCAGGCCGCCCCGGGGGCTGCACTGGATTATAACTTCTCCATCGGCGGCACAAGAATAACCACCGCAGACACCGCCATTGACCTCAGCTCCGTCAGCCCATCCGAAAGAGCAAGCCTGGTGGCCATTCTTTCCGGCATGAGCCAGCTGCAGACCATCAACCTGGGATCCTATCAGAACGGATGGACCTTTGAGGATCTCTCAGCCATATCCGCCGCCTGCCCGAATGCCGGCATCGCCATGGAAGTTCAGGCATACGGCAAAACCTTCAATCTGGCAGACACGGTGCTGGATCTCAACCACATTCCGATCACCGACAACGCAGAACAGCTGAAAGCTTTTCTCCCTTATATGAAAAATCTCTCCGGCCTGGACATGGATTCCTGCGGCGTGCCGGACGAGGTGATGGCTCAGATTCGTGATGCGTACCCCAACGTGAATGTGGTATGGCGTATATGGTTCGGAACGGATTACAGCGTGCGAACCGACGTTGTGAAGATTCTGGCCTCAAAACCATCCAAGGGCGGACGGCTGAACAACAGCAACACCGCTGGCCTCAAATACTGCACGAAGGTACGGTATCTGGACCTCGGGCACAACTCCGATCTCTCTGACTTCTCCTTTGTTTCCTATATGCCGGATCTGCAGATCGTGGTAATCTCCATGACCGGTATTACCGATCTGACGCCCTTTGCCAGCTGCCAGGAGCTGCTGTATCTGGAAATGGGCAACACCCATGTTACGAGCATCGCTCCCCTTGCCCAGTGTGCCAAGCTCAAGCACCTCAACATCGGCACAAACCTCGGCATATCTGACATCACCCCCATGTATGACCGCTCCCTGCTGCGTTTCTGGATCGGAACATACACTTCCGTTCCCAGAGAGCAGATGGAAACCTATCAGAGCATGCACCCGGAGTGTGAGGTCAACATGACTGTCACCTCCGGCCTTGACCGGGATGAGAGAGGCGAGCTGATCTCTGAGGGCTATACGGCAGAGGGCTGGAAGTACTACCAGCAGCAGCTGACTGCCGACTGGCAGTATTATGAAGTCTATCACTACTTCCCCGAGCAGAGGCCTCTGGGATATTTCAAGGTTGCCTACCAGGCATTCGAGTATCATCACGGGGAGGCGGCATACGCCTTTTCCTGGAATGACCCGATGTTGGAACCCCACGGGGATGATGTGGAGCCTGTCAACATGAAGATTGTGGATGTCTCCCTGCTCTCCGAGCACTGGGAACAGGATCTCTCCGTCTATACCCCGATCTATCCGGACGATCCGTCCTACGGCTGATATCTTTCATGCCGGAAACAGACAGCCCGCAGCAACTTTTCAGTTGCTGCGGGCTGTGTTTTATACCTTTGTTCAGATTATTGATTCTCTTCACCGAAATCAAGAATCCGGTCAAGCCGGTCTACCCATTCTTCAATCTCAGCGCTGCCGGAAAGCACTTTCGCGGCGATGATCTTGCCCTGAATTTTATCCTCCAGGCTTTTTCTGGCTCTCTGAATATCGCTGCCGCCGGAGGTTGCAAAGAGGATGATTTTCTTTCCCGTCCAGTCGTATCCTTCCACGAAGGAATCAATAATACCCGGCTCCTGATAATACCAGATCGGAAAGCCGATGAAAACAATTTCATAATCGGAAAAATTACCGATTTTCTCCCTGCAGGCAATACCCCTGTTAAAGACCTTTTCTCTGTTGCATCTGGCCAGGGGATTTTTCCAGTTGAGGTCAGCAGCAGTATAGGGTTTCTCCGGCTGGATTTCAAAATAATCTGCTTTTATCTGATCTGCCAGTTCTCTTGCAATTGCTTTCGTCGTTCCGGTCGGTGAGAAGTAGGTTACAAGTATATCCATTGATGTCTCCTTCCTGGGGTTGTAGCGATATTATACACAGCAGGAACAAAAAAGCAAAGCTTTTCCTGTACCAGATTTTCTGACTTTACCGCCAGTCGATCGGTTTTATCCCATTAGCCTGCAGAAATGCATTAGCCTTCATAAAGTGATCGCAGCCGTCAAACCCCCTGTACACGGATAAGGGGCTGGGGTGAGACGTCTTGAGAATCAGATGCTTCGCACTTGTCCCTTTGAGGATCTTTTCCGCCTTTCGCTGTGCAGGATTTCCCCAGAGCAGGAAGACCATCGGTCTGTCCTGCTCGGAGAGTGTGCGGATCACCGCATCGGTGAACTGCTCCCATCCGTGTCCCGCATGGGAATTCGCCTCATGCTCCCGCACTGTCAGCACGGTGTTGAGCAGCAGCACTCCCTGCTTCGCCCAACGTTCCAGATTGCCGGATGCAGGGATGCCGCAGGCATATTCCCGGTCGATTTCCTTATAAATATTCATCAGGGAGGGCGGAATCTGCACCCCGTCGGGAACCGAGAACGCAAGCCCCATCGCCTGATGTTCCTCATGGTATGGGTCCTGCCCGCAGATGAGAACGCTGACCTCCTGAAGCGGCGTCAGCTCAAGAGCACGGTAGATGTTTCTCCGCTCCGGAAACACCTTGCAAGCGGCGTACTCTGCCTCGACAAAGGGTTTGAGTTTCTCCCTGTAGTACGGCTTCTGAGATTCAATTTCAATCAGTTCCTTCCAGGAACGCATTGCAGCATCAGACCTTTCCGGACAGGCTTTCTCTCTTTTCAGCTGCGGGAGCTGTTCTTTGCCAGGGCAGCGGCTTCCGCCCTTTCTCTGCAGATCTCATCCCAGGTCTTCTGGCCGGCCATAATCACGCTGAGCTTATGCAGCTCCTCCGGTACATTGATTTTCTGGGGGCAGGCCTCTGCACACTGGCCGCACCCGATGCAGGCATCCGCCCGCTTTTCTTTTTCCAGACCGCCGTAACGGGCGACCGTGTTCATGCTGTTGTGAATGGCCATATCATTCGCCATGCTCAGAAGCGTGGGAATGTCCAGCCCCATGGGGCAGCCGGCACAGCAGTAACGGCAACCGGTGCAGGGGATAAATTTTGCAACTTTCCCTGCAATTTCCTTTAAAAGAGCCTGCTCCTCATTATTGAGCGGCTTGAGGTCCGAAAACGTCCTGATATTGTCCTGCATCTGCTCCAGATTGGACATGCCACTGAGAACCATGGTAGGCTGCGGAACCGTCTGCAGCCAACGGAAGCCCCATGCAGGGATGCTCTCATCCGGGCGAAGGGCACGCATCCGCGCTTCGGTTTCCGCATCAAATGAGGCGAGCTTTCCGCCGCGAACAGGCTCCATCACCCACACGGGAATTCCCGCCTGCTTCAGAATGGCACATTTCTTCTCTGCATTCTGCAGCGTCCAGTCCAGATAATTCAGCTGGATCTGGCAGAACTCCATATACTGCCCGTAAAGATTCAGGAAGTCAGACAGTGCTTCAGCCGCTGCGTGACAGGAAAAGCCGAGATGGCGGATTCTGCCCTTTCGCTTCTGTTCCAGGAAAAAGTCCATGAAGCGGTTTTCCGGATTCCCGTAATAGCGGAGAGAGCTTTCATTCACATTATGCAGGAGGTAAAAATCAAAATAATCCACCCCGCATTTTTTCAGCTGATCTTCAAAAACTTCCTCCGGGTCAAGGGGTGTTACGCCCGGGACATTCTGATGGCCGGGGAATTTATCCGCCAGATACCAGCTCTCTCTGGGATAGCGGGAGAGAGCTTTACCGACGGCGATCTCAGACTTTCCGCCGTGATAGGGATAGGCCGTGTCAAAATAGTTGATGCCGGAAGCAATGGCCGTGTCCACCATCCGGTCCAGCTGGGCCTGATCAATTTCTCCCGATTCGTCGGTGGGCAGGCGCATCGTGCCAAAGCCGAGGGCGGAGAGCTGCAGATCCTGAAAAGAATGGGTAAGCATTTTATTCCTCCTGTTGTTTTTCCGTTATCATAACACAAGCACATTTCCTGTACAAGTGACGAAATGAACAGTTGTGCACCGAACCCGTTATTTTCTGATCTCCACGTCTCTGATTTTTATCCCGATGTCCTGCTCATCCAGCAGCTTCTCTGCCCGGGAAAGGAGCCTTTCCTTGTTGGCATTCAGCAGATGCACCGCCAGATCGTCCTTCATGCCCTTCGGCAGCATCTCCACTACCTTTCGAACCTGATCGGGCGGAACTTCGCTGAGCTTACTCAGAAGCATGCCCCCCATTCCGTCCCCGCCGCGAATTCTGTCTTTCACGAGAGGGTAATATTTCTCCACAAAAGAGCCGTAGTCAATGTCGTCTACCGTAATAACAATTTCCATCATTTTTCTCCTTCTTTTCCTGATAAATTATCATTTTGGTTTTGCAGAATATGAATAATCTGGCTGAGATTTTCGGCGAAACAGATTCCTTCCTGCCGTTCTTCGGAGGAAAGCCCCAGTTCCGTCATGTGCAGCAGGAGCTGACGCAGCCCGTCATAATAGCCGTTCAGGTTATAGAGAATGCAGGGAGCACGCAGATATTTCATGGAAACCATTGACATAACTTCTGCGATTTCCTCCAGCGTGCCGGTTCCTCCGGGGAACGCGATGAAGGCGTCGCCCAGCTCGATCATTCTCGTTTTCCGCTCCGTCATCGTTTCCGTCACAATGAGCCTGGTGATGTCATCATAGACATATCCGGCTTCCACGAAAAATCTCGGTTCCACGCCGGTTACCTTTCCGCCGGCTGTGAGGACGCTCTCGGCCAGCACACCCATAAGCCCTGATTTTGACCCGCCGTATACAAGGGTGTTTCCGCTCTCGCCGATCCATTTCCCCAGCTCTGCCACCGCAGTCTTCAGTGCCGGATCATTCCCTTCATTCGCCCCGAGATAGACTGTAATATTCATATAATACCTGCATACAAAAAATTCCCGGCTCGAAATGAGCCGGGTTTCATCATAACTTATGAACAGGTATCAGTCAAGTCTCAATTCTTCCACACTTCTCGCCAGAACTTCTTTGTTGCGGTGGTAGGACGGGTCATCTGTAAGGCCGGAGAGAAACTCAGAGGTTTTTCTGGCTTCCTGCAGCTGACGGTATGCTCTCTCTGAAATAATGAACACATTTTTATCGCCGGATCTCGGGATAAAAACATCTTCCCCACTCCAGGCAATGTCACAATAATCCATAATATTTGCCTGAAAATCCTTGGACGCTGCAGTAACCATGTGAGTGCCTCCCGATTCTTCTATTCGAACCGATAATTTTACCGATTCGTAATTATTTGTTACTTAAATATACTCTTTTCTCCTACCACTGTCAAGATAAAAATTTATGATTCGTGAATTTTTTTACCCCGCCCGTATCCTGTAACGCCCCGTTATCGATTCCCTTGCCGGATTTCTCCGTTTGCGATATAATCATTACTACAGCTCAGAATTTGTGAATCAGGATGTTTGGAGGTCTGTGAAATGAAGAAAACTGTTGAGGAACTGCTTCAATGCTCATACTGGATTATTGATATATTGCCGTCACAGGTACCTGAAGGCAGCCCCGGACAGTACTTTGCTGTTGAAGAGTTTTTTCTGCAGGGCGATCGGATAGAAGAGATAAAACGAAAACATATCGACCTGATTCTGAAGCTGAACTGCTACAGGGACATATCAATAGGCGATGAAAATGTGATCAATCCGTTACCGGAGCACATAGCCGACGAGATGAAAAAAAGGTATCTCTATATTATGACAGGCGAAAGCATGATCCTTTCCGAACCTGATGACACGCATCTGACTGTTTTTAATCCGGATTCACAACTGTTGGAACTAATCAGGCAGCTTGCTTCCGGCGAGGGTCTTTTTGTCTGGAAGCCCACCTTTTAAGCAATGAGGCAGAAGGCTGGTCAGCCTCGTCGGAGTCTCCTTGTCCGCTCTGCGGTAAACTTCGCGATATGCTTCCAGAGGCTGTGCAGCTGTTTTTTATGGCTGCACAGCTTTTCCGTGCAGTTTTCACACTTCAGGTAATCGTTCGTGTTTTCCGAAAAACGTTCCGGGAAGCGGAAGAAGGTGATTTCCCACCGGAAGAGCAGGATGACGGAGGTGGCAAGAAGACTCCACGCATAGAGCTTTCTGACAAAGAAGAGAGGCGTGAACATCATGGCATAATCCCAGTTATAGATTCTGCATGCGCTGCAGCACTTATTCTTCAGAAACCAGCTCTGAAACGGGCAGAAAAACAGAATGCAGATCATATCGCAGACGGAATAGGCGCTTGCGATGAGCACCATGATGCCCTCATCAAATATGCCGAGCATATAAAGAGCGCCGAAAACGGCATTGAAGCTGATCCAGATCAGTGCCACCAGAACGGTGGCGTTGTTTTCCTGAATGGAGATGTCCGTTCGGCCGCTTCTGATATAGTTTTTTGCAAACTGCTTCTGGCAGCCGGGGCTTTCCAGCCTGGAGGGGAAAAACCGGAACACCATTTCAACCATGAAGATCAGCCAGATGATGCCCAGGATGACAGGCCGGCTTTCCAGATGCTCTGTGATGCCTCTGCTCTGCCGGATCCGGTTGGAAATATAAACGGCGAGAAGGATAAGGAAGAGCAGAGATCTGTAAACAAGCCTGAAATAATGCCACGTGCTTACGGCAGTCAGTCTGATTTTCGTTTTTTTCATCCCGCATCACCTGATCATCCGATCCGTATTCCCTCTGTCTCCGGCGGCGTCTGCTTCATCAGATCCATCGCAAAATACGCTGCGCCGACAACACCTTTTTCCGGCCTGTCCTCCGGGAAAAGAAGCTGCAGATTTTCCGCCGGATACGGTTTTCTCACCCGCTTCAGAAGCATCTCCTCGAGCGTCCGGCGTGGAAAGTCTTTCATGGCGAGGACGCCTCCGCCGATGAGCACATAGTCCGGATCCAGAATATTGATTTCCGTGGCGACAGCCTGTGCCATGCGGTCGACATACCGGATCAGCGGAGGCTCGGACGAGTGCCGGGTAAAGAGCTCTCCGATGGGTGTATCGGGATAAACGGTTTGCGTCAGAGAGGCGAGATACTTCCCGCCGGCCAGGTTTTCCATACAGCCGACGTTCCCGCAGCCGCAAATTAAGGTGCTGCCGTCTACCGGGATATGGCCAAGCTCACCGGCCGTTCCGTTTTTTCCGATCAGGGGGGAGCCGTCCAGAAAGATGGCATTGCCCACACCCGTTCCGAAGTAGAAGCCGGAGATGATGCCTCTCCTGGGGATATCATAGGCAATCATATCATAGCAGAGGACAAAGGTCACATCCCGTTCGATGAAAACAGGGATTCCCAGCTCCTCTGTCAGGTATTCCACCACCGGGAGATTCTCCATATAGGGGAGATTCGGTGCCTGAAGGACCCTCTTCCGATCCCGGTCTATCGTCGCAGGAAAACCGATGCTGATGGCAGTAATTTCTATTCGGCCTTCCGAAATGTAGCGATGCAGAAACGTACACAGATCCTCCAGCGGCCCGGCAGAACGGAAGACTTCACGGACGGGAATCTTCCGGAATTGCTGCACGGTTCCGTCCGTGGCGATGGTTCCGATCCGGAAATTGGTCCCGCCTACATCGATGCCGATAATTCCCGCATTACTCATAAGAATGATTCCCCCCTCAAAGATCAGGCCGATAGTCTGGCAGGCCTGCGCTTCAGCCGGCTGTTTTTGCAAAAGGGCACCGACAGGGGCTGCCGGCAACAGGCCCCTTCGGTGCACACTCCGGTTTTCGTATTAAAGATAAGAGACCGTATCCGTCAGCGGTTTGCGTTTTTCATGGTTCGGAAGGGGGCCCGCATCTTCGGCAGCATAGCCGAGGTCCATCACCATGAGAACCTTTTCATTTTCCGGCAGGCCGAACTCAGTGGCCAGCTCATCCGGATCCAGACGATTGATCCAGCAGCTGTCTATCCCTTCATCCGCTGCGGCAAGGATCATGTGGGTGGCGACGATGGTGGCGTCCTCCATGCCGGAATCCTGTGTTCCGCCCGGATAAGTGAACACATTGCTGCCGTCATACGCCACCACCAGAACGGTAGAAGCGCCGTAACGGCATGGTGTGATCTTATCAAGTTTAGCCAGGGCCTCTTCCGACTGGAGAACATAGACGTGCTGCTCCTGCAGGTTCTTCGCTGTGGGGGCCAGTCTGCCGGCTTCCAGAATCGCAGCCAGCTTCTCCTCCTCCACCTTTTTTTCGCTGTATTTTTTGCAGGAATACCGTTTTCTGATTACTTCTTTGAATTCCATGGATTTAATCTCCTTACAATGTGATTTTGTTACCGGTTGCTATGATTCAGTATACCTTTCACGGGAGACATTGTCAAATCCAATTGTCGGAAAAAAAGCTTGTCAGGCGGCCTTCAGAGAGAATATAATGAAGCTGTCATGAAGTGCACAAAACGTGGATCAACCCACGGTGGTAACAGAGGTTTGAACATGATTTATTCTGCCATGATCAACGACATTCCAGTAGAGGCCGAATTCTCCGATCAGGACGTTCAGGAGGTCTATATCCCTCTGCTCCGGAAGCTGCGGCAAATGCAAGAGAATAAAAAGGGAAGAATTCTTATTTTTCTGGCGGCACCGCCGGGTGTAGGAAAAACAACACTGGCGATGTTTTTACAGATGCTCTCCGAAACAACGGAAGGGCTCAAAAGAGTCACGGCAATCGGGATTGACGGTTTTCATCACTACGAAACCTACCTGAATACGCACACAACCGTGAGGGACGGAACCGAAATTCCTCTGATCAAGGTAAAAGGAGCCCCCGAAACCTTCGACCTGCAGAAGCTTACGGCAGGAATTCAGAAAATCGCAGCAGGAGAAGACTGCATGTGGCCGACTTACAGCCGCATTCTGCATGACCCGGTGGAAAACGCCGTGAAGGTGAACGGAGACATCATTCTGCTGGAAGGAAACTATCTGCTGCTGGATGCGCCCGGATGGAGGGACCTGAAGCAATATGCCGATATGACCGTCAGCCTGATGCCCCCGGACCGGAAGATATTGAAAGAGCGGCTCGTAGCAAGGAAGGCCGCCAGCGGCTTCTCTCTTGAAGAAGCAGAGGCACACGTGACATTCAGTGATCTATATAATGCAGATCTTTGCATGGAGCACGCACTGCCGGCAGATCTGACAATCCACTCTTAAGGCATTCAGGAAAGGAGAACAAAATGGAACTGTATGCAACGATTCCCTCAGTAGACAAGCCGGTCTCCAGACTATTCTTCGGGACCGCCTCAAAGCCCTTTCTCGCAGGGGAAAACTGCAACCGCCTGCTGGATGAAATGTTTGACCTGGGCATTCAGACCATCGACAGTGCACGCAATTATCAGTCTTCCGAAATATCCATCGGCAGATGGTTTCAGGAGAGCGGAAAACGGGAGCAGGTGGTCCTTCTGACCAAGGGCGGGCATCCCGATTTGCTGGGCAGAAGACGCATCAATGAAAAGGAAATCCGGAAGGACATTGAGTGCAGCCTGCGCAATCTTCACTCGGACTATATTGATATCTATCTGCTGCACCGGGATGACCCGCGAAAGCCGGCAGGAGAGATTGTGGAGATTTTCAATGCTCTCTACCGGGAGGGGAAGATCCGGGCATTCGGCGGGTCCAACTGGACCCACACCCGCATCGAAGAGGCAAACCGGTATGCACAGGAGCACGGCCTTATCCCGCTGACCGTCTCCAGCCCCAACTTCAGTCTGGCAGAGCAGGTGAGGGACCCGTGGGGCGGAGGTTGCGTCACCCTAACCGGGAAGGACAACGAACAGGCCCGTGCCTGGTACCAAGAGAACGGCATGCCCGTGATCGCCTATTCCAGCCTGGGGCGCGGGCTTTTATCGGGGAAGATCACATCCGGGAACATGGCCGACTACGCGAAACTCATGGATGAACCCGCCCGGAAGGGATACGCCTGCGAAGAAAACTTTGAGCGTCTCAGAAGATGTGAGACGCTCGCGAAAGAAAAAGGAATTACGGTTTCTCAGGTTGCACTCGCCTGGTTTTTCCGCCAGCCCATGAATCTGTTTGCCATTGTCAGCACCTCCAGCAGAGAGCGGATGCAGGCGAACATGGAGGCTCTCAACATTATTCTGACGGCGGAAGAATGCTCTTATCTGAACCTGCAGCAGACCTGAGACGCTCAGCAAGCATGGTGTTTCGCTTCAGGACCGTCATATTCCGCACCGCGATTCCCAGGGCTTTTTTCGTACCCACAATCACCATCACCTTTTTGGCTCTGGTACAGCCGGTATAGATCAGGTTGCGCTGCAGCATCACAAAGTGGCTCATAAGCACGGGCATCACCACAATCGGGTATTCCGAGCCCTGGGCCTTGTGCACGGTTGTGGCATAGGCCAGAACCACCTCATCCAGCTCCGTGACATCATAGGTCACCGCTCTGCCGTCATAGACAATGGTCAGTTCCCGGTCCTCCAGATCCACAGCGCTGACAATGCCGATGTCTCCGTTGAAAACTTCCTTCTCATAGTTGTTGCGGATCTGCATCACCTTATCATTGGCTTTGAACAGAGTGCCTCCCCGCCTCAACCCTTCACCGCCGGGATTAACTGCCTCCTGCAGGATCTGATTCAGATTTGCGGCACCCACAGTGCCCCTCTGCATGGGGGTGAGCACCTGGACAGCGTTTGGCGGGACATGATAGTGCTTCGGAAGCCTATTTTTCACCAGCTCCACGATTTCTCCGGCAGCGGCATCCGGATCCTCCTGCTCAATAAAGAAGAAGTCACTTCCCCGCCCGTTGCTGAGATCAGGCATCTGGCCCCGGTTGATCCGGTGGGCATTTGTAATGATTCTGCTGGATTGGGCCTGACGGAAAATTCTCGTCAGGCGGACAACCGGGAACTGAGCCGAGTCGATCATGTCTCGCAGCACGTTGCCCGCCCCCACGGAGGGAAGCTGGTCAATGTCTCCCACGAAAACAAGGCTCATGGAGTCCGGCACGGCCTTCAGCAGGCTGAACATCAACATAAGGTCGATCATGGAGCATTCATCCACAATGAGGACATCGCCTTCCAGCGATGTCTTTTCATTTTTCTGATAGCCCTCGGGCGGTTTGAACTCCAGCAGGCGGTGGATGGTTTTTGCCTCCATACCGGTGGCCTCCGAAAGCCGCTTTGCAGCCCTGCCCGTGGGTGCAGCCAGCAGGACGGATGCCCCTGCCTCCCGAAGGGCGGAGATTATCCCGAGGGTGGTGGTGGTTTTTCCCGTTCCGGGGCCTCCCGTCAGAATCAGGATTTTGCTTTTCACGGCGGTTGAGATCGCCTTAAGCTGAATCTCGTCATAGTCCATGCCGGTTTTTACCCGGATGCGCTCCTCCAGGCCTTGGGGAGAGATGGTGATTTTTCTCTCTCCGCCGTAAATCTCCCAAAGCCGTTTCGCCACGCCGATCTCGGCATAATAGAAGGGCGGAAGATAGACTGCGGTCTCTCCGGAGGAAGGAACAGGCTCGTGCTTTACGTCCTCCTCCTGAAGCATCCGGTCAAGGGCCTGAGAGAGGAGGGAAACGTCCACATCCAGAAGCTCGCTTCCCGTTTCCAGCAGCATCTTTCGGGTCGCGTAGCAGTGCCCTTCCTCCGAGAGTTTATTGAGTGTATACAGCAGGCCGCTGCGAAGCCGAACATATTTGTTGTGGTCAAAACCCATTTTTTCGGCAATGGTGTCAGCTGTGCGAAACCCGATGCCCCAGATGTCATCCGCAAGGCGATAGGGGTTTTCCTGCACGACCCTGACACTGTCTTCCCCATAGGTTTTGTAGATCTTTGTGGCATGGGACGTGGAGACATCGTGAGACTGGAGAAACAGCATGATGTTTTTGATCTCCTTCTGTTCCTGCCAGCTGGCTTTGATCCGCTCCACCCGGACGGAGCCGATGCCGGGAACCTTCAGCAGCTCATCCGGCCTCTCCTCAATCACATCCAGGGTTTCCGTCCCGAAGGCGTTGACGATACGCCCGGCGAATTTCGGGCCGATGCCCTTCACCAGGCCGGACCCGAGATACTTTTCGATCCCGGCCACTGTGGCGGGCAGCGTTTCCTCACAGGACTCGGCGGAAAACTGCCGCCCGTATTTCGGATCCATTTTCCAGTTGCCCGTCACAAGGATCACCGCTCCCACATGGGTTTCCGGCATGGTCCCCACCACGGTGATCAGGTCGTTATACCCCTTTGCCCTGCATTTGATGACAGAATAACCATTCTGCTCATTCTGGTAGGTAATTCTCTCCACGACACAGCGTAAACGTTCCATTTTCTGTCACCCCTTCCGCCGGTTTCCTATTATATGGTAGAAAGGCGCCGATTGGCAAGGAAAATCCGGTGGCTATTGAAAAAAAGCCGCTTTCGTGTTACGATAAACTTAAGTTTATGCACCATATCACGGGGAGGAGCTTATGGACAATCTGTCAGATTATATTCTATGGATGGGCGATTACCCCATCTCTCTGACCGGCTTTCATGAGCCGGACGCCGTCATTTTGTGTCTGCTCTCCTACATTGATTTTCGCCCCGCGTTCACGGCTGAAAGACGGTCGATTCCCCTGAAGGACACCCTGCCCATTCTGCAGGGCAACGGGCTCCGGGTTATGATCACAGGCGACAGCAAAGAGCATGAGAAGATTTATGAAACCGCCGCGAAGTCAAAGCGATTCGGCGAGCTGATTCTGTCAGACTATGTGGATCTTCTGGACGACTCTCCCACGGTTCAATTCTCGGCGGTATGCTTCCACGGAAGTAACTGGTCCTTTATCGCCTACCGGGGAACGGACAGCTCCGTGACCGGCTGGAAAGAGGATTTCATGATCAGCTTCACAAAGACGGAAGCCCAGGAGCTGGCCCTGAACTATGCCAAAGACCATCTCACCGATGACAGAATCTGGTATATGGGTGGTCACTCCAAAGGCGGGAACGAGGTGCTGTACGCTTCCGCTATGCTGCCGGAGGAAACGCTGAACAAAGTCAGACACATCTACCTGCTGGATGGGCCCGGCCTCTGCCCGGAGGTTACCGATGTGGATATCACCAAGCGGATTGACGGGAAGGCCACCCGGATCATACCGGAATTCTCAATCGTCGGTAAGCTGTTTGAGCCGGAAATCGCCGACACGAGAATCGTCCAATCCTTCGGCATGGGCATTGACCAGCATGGGCTTGCCACATGGGCAATTGATCACGGAAAGCTTGCCTATGCGGAAGAGAACGACGCCGTCAGTGAATGGCTCTGCGAATCGCTGAATGAGTGGATCGGCCATATACCGCAGAACGACAGGCCTGTTTTTGTGGAGGAGTTTTTCGATGCAATTTCGGTGGGCGGAACAACCGATCTCAACAGGATCCTGCGTGGAAGTTGGAGCGATATAGATGCCATCCTGAAACGGATTGATGCGTCCAGTGAGCTCACGAAAAAGGTGCTTACCGAACTGCCCCGGCTGGCATTTCAGAATGCTGTGGATCAGGTCCGGCAAAAATTAGAAGAGACCGCTGCATCCCGAAAAAAGGCGAAATCGGACAATGCAACGGATGAAGTGTCCTGCTGAATCTGTCAGCAGAAAACAGGGAGGAACCGATATGAAAACAATTTATCTTGCGGGCGGGTGCTTCTGGGGTATGCAGAAGTTCTTCGATCAGTTTGAGGGCGTCATTCAGACAGAGGTGGGCTATGCCAACGGCCCGGACGCCGCCCCCAGCTATCAGGATGTGTGCAAAAACAGCGGCCATGCCGAAACGCTGCTCATCAAATATGATGAAAGCGCCATTTCTCTGGCGGAGCTTCTGAAGTTTTATTTTATGGTGATCGATCCGCTGTCGGTCAACCGGCAGGGAGAGGACGCCGGCATTCAGTACCGGACCGGCATCTATTATACGGAAGAAGAGCAGCTGCCGGAAATTCAGTCTGTCTACGCTGCGGAAGAAGAAAAGGCGGGTGCGAAGCTGGCTGTTGAGCTCATGCCCCTGAAGAACTTCTTCCCTGCAGAGGAATACCACCAGAAATATCTGGAAAAGAACCCGAAGGGATACTGCCATATTCCGGCAGCTTATTTCAATCTCCGAAAGGGAACAAAATGACCATTCTTGTTGACATGGATGACACCATCGAGCAGCTGCTTCAGGCCTGGGTCAGGGCTGTGAACGAGAAGTATCGGCAGTCTGCCAGGTATGAGGATATCCGGTCATGGGATGTGTCGGCTGCGTTTCCGGATCTGACATGGGAACAGGTATACGGCGTGACGGCTGAGCCCGGCTTCTGGAAGACGGTGGAACCCATCCCCGGAGCGGCTGAAGCTCTGCAGAGGCTGATGCGGGACGGGCATGATGTGTATATCGTCACGGCAACCACCTATCGGTCTGTTCCGGAAAAGATGGATGATTTGCTGTTTCGTTATTTTCCCTTTCTCAGCTGGGACCAGGTGATTATCACCAAAAACAAGCAGATGATCCGGGGTGATGTGCTCATTGATGACGGCATTCACAATCTGGAAGGCGGAGACTATGCGAAGATCCTGATGACGGCACCCCATAACCGGGATTATGACGCGAAGGCAAACGGCATGATCCGGGTTGAGAACTGGGATCAGATTGAAGCGGAAATCCGGAAGCTGGAGCAGGCGACAGCAGGCAGTTTATGAACCCGTCAGGCAGCTGAAATTTGGAGGCAGACATGCTATACATCGTTCGTCACGGCCAGACAGCACAGAATCTGGCACAGGTGCTTCAGGGCAGAAGTGACTATCCTCTCAACGAGGCAGGACTCAGGCAGGCCCACGAGGCCGCAAGGCTTCTTCGGTCTGAAGGCATTTTCTTTGACCATGTATTTTCAAGCCCTCTCATCCGGGCAGTTCAGACCGCTGAAATCCTTGCCCCCGGCAGAAGTCCGACATTGGACAACCGGCTGATTGAAATGGATTACGGCCCCTATGAGGGGACCGATCTGAATCATCTGCCGCAGGAGATTCTCACCTTTTTCAGTGACTTTGTGCATAACCCTGCCCCGGAAGGCATGGAGCAGCTGTCTTCCGTTGTACAGCGGGCAGGCAGCTTTCTGGACGAGGTCCGGAATCTTCCGGGGAATATTCTGATCTCCACCCATGCCATTGCCATGAAAGGGATTCTGGAATACTGCACGCCGGAGTCAAAGGGCAGCTACTGGTCAAAATATATCGGGAACTGTGAAGTTTACACAGCAGAAAACCGGGAGGGCAGAATCGGCATTCCGACGCCGTTCACGGCTGCAGGCTGAGTTTTTTCCCACAGCACAAGTGCATAAAACCGGGGCCGTCTGATCGATCTTCAGACGTCCCCGGTGTTTTCTTTTCACTTTTTGCACAATCGGAGGAAGATTTTTCCGGTTTATTTTCAGCAAATATTGCCCATTTTGTACAGATCCGTCAATAGACAAACGTTGTTTTTTCTGATATATTACACGCACTCAAACGAATCTCCTTTTTTATATAGCCGCAAATCATTCTGCATAAGAAGCTTCATGATTTAGGGATAACCCGCTTTGGGATAATGGAAATAAGAGTAAATACTGGTAAGCGGAATCTGCAGAATGAAGCGGCAATTTCAACAGAACCCGCCGTATCGGATGCCGGAGCATTTAATTCATAACCCGCTAATGAAAGGCAAGCGTGTAAAAGGGTAAAGGCATCGCAGCAAAGAACCATTACGGCAATTCATGCGACACGAATAAAATTGAAGAAAGAAGAGGTAACCAGGATGTTAGATACAAAAACAGAACGGAAATAACCCTTGACTCCAGTTTTCGAAGGCGAAGTCAAGGGTTATTTCTTTTTTGTCCGTTATATTTTCATGATTACCTGCCTCATCTGAATAGGAAATGAGGCAGGTTTTTTACGGGATTTTCAGGCCGGGACCCAACGTCATTCTTCCCCGTCATCCAGCCCGTACCACAAAAGCATGTTGTAGGCCGCATTGGATTCCTGGGCTTCTTTTTTCTCCCGCCAGGTGTCGATTTCAGAGCGGATGGCAAGTGCTTCATCCACAATCATTTCCACGCTCTGCACTCCGGAATACTGCAGGTACATCGTCATGCGTTCGATGGCACCGGGGCTCCCGAGAATCTTCGCGATTTTCTGCCCCAGCTCTGCCGGGAACCCGAGATGAACAATCTCCCTCACGAGCCCGTCTCTGGCATAGAGCCATTCTTCGTTTGTCATATCGTCCGGTTACCCTGCACCAGTGGCATATACGATCCATCCGAGGTCTGGACAAAGGGACGCATCTTTTCTTCCTTCACAAGGCGGATATAATCCCGGACGGATTCGAGGGGCTCTTCCGAGCACATCCCGGCGATCTCCGGCTTGTAACCCTTCTCCGCCAACTTTTCAAACACCCTGCTTCCCCAGTGGTTGTCAGAGCCTGCGGTTTTGAGCAGATGATATTGCTCTGCATAGATTTCCGCCATCCGGTTGGAAAGCTCGGCCTGACTGGAATTGATTATTTCCGCCCCGTGAACACTTCTGGGGAACAATCGGATATGATTGATATAATGGGCTTCTCTGTAGGGGTGCGCCTGAATGACGAGGGCCCCGGCTTCCATCATCACGGGAAGCTCGTCCGTCTTTTTCATTTCCATTATTTCCGGATGAGCCTTGTACCAGGCCTTGTCCAGGCCGTAAATCAGAAAATCGGTTCCTTTATAGGACAGCTCTACCCCCGGGAATACCTTGAAGCCGATTCTCTCCCCCTCCTGAAGGGCATCTTCATAATCGGAAAAATAATAGTCAATCTGTTCCTCGTAAGAGAGGCTTTTACTATCCGGGTTGATATTCCCATCCAGGAAATGATTGGTGAGGAAGATGCCGTCATAGCCGATGGCGTGATAGAAGTGAACCGTGTCCCGGGCGGTTGCTCTGCCGCAGAAGCTGACCGGCGACGTATGGCAGTGGGTCTCATATCTGAAAAGCATTCTGTGTCCTCGTTCCCTGCTGCTTTTGCATCTCAGCCGGCTTTCGCTTCTCTGATCCCTGCATGCTCTGCTGCAGCATAATACCACTCCTGCATAATCTCGGCATAGGACATGTTGTCATCAACCCATGCCGCTTGGAAGAGGGTTTCCCTGTCGCCGGACACAATGCGGGCGTAGGCCCCGGGCGCGAAGAAGAAGTCTACCCTGGTGTTCTCATCGGGGAAATTCAAAACAATATATTCCCCGTCAGGTGCTTCCTTGGCATCGGAATAATTGAACCAGCCGCCCATGATCATCTCTGCGTATTTGCTCCCGTCCACGCCGGCAATATCCACAGGGCCGTACTCGGTGGTGCTGAGGGTTGCATTGACACTGTCCATATAGGCAGCACGTGCCACATAGATATCCACGGCGGAGTTGTTGTAGGATACATATTCAAGATTGTTTTTGTCTGCAAGACGGTCCGGCACGGAATTGGCCCACTCGCAGAGCATCGTCCACTGTGCTATCCCGGCATCAAATTCTTCGGGATTTGCACGGTCAAAACGAACATCTGTGGGATGATAATACATATAATAGCTGCCTTCGCCGTCTTTTGCGAACACCTGTGCCCCGGACATGTCAGAGCACATCATCTCGTGGAGTCTGTCTTCCGTCACCTTCCCGATGGAGAAGAGCCAGCCGGCGCCGTCGAATTTCCCTGCTTCGAGAGATGCGGTTTCCGAGACCTTGAAAAGAACACCGTCAGCATCGTCTGCAGGGACTTCAACGGTGATCAGATCATTATACTTCGGCTGAATGTCCAGACGGATACCGCCGTTTTCGTATTCACCCCATACCTGGGCAGGATACTGCACAGAAATGGGCTCGAGCGCTGTCTTTTCCTGCTCGGCATGATCATCCCTGTTTTCCGTTTCCGACACGCTGAAATTGACCGTGAAGTTTTCAAAACCCTTCAGCTGACTGATTTCGCCTTCGAAGCTCATCCAGCCGGCACATTTTTTGCCGGGAGCAACGGATGTGCCGTAATAGATATAATCGCAGAGGTGACCGTCCGCCTCGGCAATATCGGCGGCAATGTTGAGCCAGTTGTCTGTTTTGTTCTCCGCATAGACATAGACCGTCGGGCCGAACCAGTCGTCATAGTCCTGTTCCCCGATCACAAGCGTGAGCTGATCGTTGTCCGCACCGACCGTGCCGAGAGAAGCAAGATCTACAGGCTGTTCCTCTCCCACAGAGATGACAACCGGATCGGAAACATAGTCCGGCCAGATATACTCCCCTTCCGCCTCCGTGAAGCAGAACTCCATGGTTCTGAGCTCTTCGGTATTCACACCGGGGACGTCCAGCTTATAATAGCTGAGGGCATAATTCCCCGTGCTGCCTGCGGGGAGAGTGAGCATGTCCGTGTAGTCCGCCCCGATTATCTTCCCGTCTTCTTCCTTAAAGTTCACAAGAAGGACATCACTCATGAAGCCGTTTACAGACCCGTTTGTGACGCCGAAATAGGCATCTGTCTCTCTGCCGTTGGCAATCTCAATCCGGATAATCGGCTGAACATTACTGTCGGTAGGGTCTGTGTCCAGCCCGCACGTGGTGACTTTCAGCCCCTCTTTCTCAAAAATCACGCTGCCGTCTGCCGAAAAAGCCTCCTGCGCATCAGCAGATGCCGCCATGCTGAAAATGCTGACAATCAGAGTCAGGACAATCCAGAAACCTGCAATTCTTTTCATTATCGTTCTCTCCTTATATTTTTATATACCGATTGTATCATCTCTGCCTCAATTCAGCAAGGAGAATTCATTGATCGTGAGAAAATGGTGTGACAGTTTTGCGATTCTTCCTGTGCTATACTCTGCTCATAAAAAACAAAGTTGATTCCCGACAAAGCCGGTGGGGCGGCGTCGGTTTATATAGAGGAAGGTACAAATGAACAAAAGAACGTAGCCCTCAGCAACGGGAAATGTTGCTGAGGGCAAATTATTTATGGTCTGATATTTCCTTCCGATCCGCCTGCGGCAGCAAGAATACGCGTCTTCAGGAAGGTGAAGCGGGGATCTCTTCGCTGATTGTCAATCATGCGAAAAGCCACATTCTCATCCCCAACCAGAATCAGCAGCTCCTTTGCTCTCGTAATGCCGGTGTAGAGAACGCTTCTCGTCATAAGCATACGGGAGGAGGCACTCAGGGCGAAAACAACCGCTCTGAATTCACAGCCCTGGGCCTTATGCACCGTCACCGCCCAGGCATGATCCAGCTCGTTGAGATTGGTGAAGCTGTATAATGCCAGCTTTCCGTCAAAATCAATTTCCAGAGATTCATTCACGGCATCCAGCTTGCGGATATACCCGATATCCCCGTTGTAGATGCCGGTTCCGGAGGTTTTGCCGTCAACGGTCTGCCAGATGATGTCATAGTTGTTTCGGACCTGCATCACCCGGTCTCCCACGCGGAAAACCGTATCTCCGTAGAGCTTCTCGGCCTTATCCTGACGGGCAGGGTTGAGTGCCTGCTGCAGGCTTCTGTTCAGGTTGATGGTGCCCAGCTCTCCCTTGCGTGTAGGAGAGAGCACCTGAATATCCTCGGGCGGAATGTGCATGCGGTTCGGCAGTCTCACTGCACACAACTCGGTGATCGTCTCCACGGAGGAAGCGGCCTCCAGCCGTTTCAGACGGAAGAAATCCGCCGTGTTCGCGGAGAAATCCGGATGGGTGCCCTCGTTGATCAGATGCGCATTGCGTACGATCAGACTTTCGCCGGACTGCCGGAAAATCTCGGTAAAGCGGACCGTGGGAAAGGTCTTACTTTCTATTATGCTGCGGAACACATTGCCCGGCCCAACCGGCGGGAGCTGATCAATATCGCCCACCATGATGAGCCTTGCATTTTCCGGCATGGCACGCAGAAGTGCCGCGAGCAGGAGCAGATCCACCATGGAGCTCTCATCCAGCACAACCGCATTGCAGTCAAGAGGGTCTCTCTCATTTTTGGAGAACAGCACCTTTTCGCCGGTGTCGTCATATTTTGCCCCCAGCAGCCGGTGGACGGTGGAGGCCTCTCTGCCGGACAGCTCACTCAAACGTTTTGCCGCCCGCCCTGTGGGCGCTGTGAGAAAAGCCTTCACGCCCATGGCATCAAAGAGCTCCAGAATGGCACGAATACAGCTGGTTTTGCCGGTTCCCGGCCCGCCCGTGATAATCAGCAGGCGGTTGGAAAGAGCCAGCTCCAAGGCCTCTTTCTGGGCAGAAGCATAGGCAATGCCCTCACTCTGCTCGATTTTCCGAATCAGTGCGGTGACGTCCGTGCTGCCGGAAACAGGCTGCCTGCTCATGCTCACGAGGCGGGAGGCCACATACGTCTCTGCTTCGTAGAGCTCCGGCAGGTAGCAGATGTTCCTACCCCGCATGTTTTCCCGGATGATCTGGCCGCTTTCCACGAGATCATCCATCCCGTGCATGGCAGCCTCTTCCTCCACTTCGATCAGCCTGCAGGATGCCTGCAGCAGATCAGGCTCCGGAATAAAGCAGTGCCCGTTGTTGAGATTATGGACCAGTTCAAACCGGATGGCCGCCCGGACTCGCTCCAGACTGTCGGTTGCAAATCCCAGCTGCAACGCCATGGTATCCGCTTCCGAGAAGGTGCCGCCGATGTGGTTTGAGGCGATAATATACGGATCGGTATGGAGGGTTTCCAGCGCGTGCTCGGCATAAAACCGGTAAAGCCGGACCGCAATAATGGGGCGAACACCGTAGGAACAGACAAAATCGATCAGATGCCGCATGCCTGCCTGCTGTCTGTAGAATTCGGAAAACTCCTTTGCCCGGGAAAGGCTGATGCCTCTGATTTCCGCCAGCTTTTCCGGATGGTTCTCCAGAATATCCAGTGATCTGCCTTCAAAGGTGTTGACGATCAGAGATGCTGTTGCGGCTCCGATCCCCTTTACGGCTCCGCCGGCCAGATAGGCATAAATCTCATCCGTGGTGGTGGGCAGCATCCGAATGGCATACCCCGCCTTGAACTGCTTCCCGTAGGTGGCATGGGTCACCCAGGTTCCGGTGGCAATGATGCTTTCACCGGGGGCCATATAGGGAAAGCATCCCACAACGGTCTGCTGCTGATCGTCGGAATCTCTGAGGCGGAGCACCGTATAGCCGTTTTCCACATTGCTGTAAAGCACGGCCGTGACAATTCCGCTCAGTTCTTCCTGAAGTTCAACATCCTGATCCATAAAGTCTTCCATCCTGATGAAATGAAAAATAGTTTCAGACAGCCTGCAGCATTTTCTTCAGATACTGTCCCGTAAAGCTCTCCTCACAGGCAGCACACTCCTCCGGCGTGCCGGAGAAAACAAGCCTGCCGCCCCCGTCTCCGCCCTCTGGGCCGAGATCAATCACGGTGTCTGCGGTTTTGATGACATCCAGATTGTGTTCTATCACCACAATCGAGTTACCTGCATCCACCAGGCGGTCAAGAATGCCGAGGAGCCGGCGAACGTCGTCTGCATGGAGGCCGGTGGTGGGCTCATCCAGCACATAAAGGGTATTCCCGGTGCCGTGCTTTGACAGCTCTGTAGCCAGTTTTACACGTTGGGCTTCGCCGCCCGAGAGGGTGGTGCTGGACTGACCAAGCTTCACATAACCGAGACCCACATCATACAGCGTCTGGATTTTATTGAGAATTTTGCTCTGGTTGGCAAAGAAAGAGCACGCCTCTTCAATGGTCATGTCCAGAACATCGGCAATATTCTTTCCTTTATATTTTACTTCCAGGGTCTCCCGATTGTACCGCTTTCCGCCGCAGACTTCACAGGGTACGTATACGTCCGGCAGGAAGTGCATCTCGATCTTCAGCAGACCGTCACCGCCGCAGGTTTCGCACCGACCGCCCTTGACATTGAAGGAAAACCGGCTGCCGGTATAGCCCCGGAGCTTTGCATCCTGGGTGGAGGCAAAGAGGTCTCGGATATCGTTGAAGACACCCGTGTAGGTGGCCGGGTTGGATCTGGGCGTTCTGCCGATGGGCGTCTGATCGATGCAGATCACCTTGTCGATATTCTCCAGCCCGTCAATGCCCTTGCAGATGCCCGGCCTGGTCTTGGCACGGTTTTTCACTGCTGCAACTGTCTTATAGAGAATCTCGTTGACCAGGCTGCTCTTCCCCGAGCCGGAAACACCCGTAACGCATACGAACTTCCCGAGAGGAAATTCCACATCGATATTCTTCAGGTTGTTCTCGGCTGCACCCCGGATCACAAGGCTCTTCCCGTTCCCCTGCCTGCGTTTTCCGGGCACCGGAATAATCTCTTTTCCGCTGAGATATCTGCCCGTTACCGAATCCTCACAGGCACAGATCTCATCATAGGTTCCGGCACAGACCACCTGGCCGCCGTACTGCCCGGCTCCCGGACCGATATCGATGATATAGTCCGCAGCCTCCATGGTCTCGGCGTCATGCTCCACCACCAGCAGAGAGTTGCCCAGGTCACGCAGGTCACACAGCGTCTTCAGGAGCTTTGCGTTGTCACGCTGATGCAGGCCGATGCTGGGCTCATCCAGCACGTAGAGAACACCCATCAGACCGGAGCCGATCTGGGTTGCCAGGCGGATCCGCTGGCTTTCGCCGCCGGACAGGGTGGCCGCATGGCGGGAGAGGGTCAGATAGCCCAGGCCCACGCTGATGAGGAAGTTCAGCCTGGCCCTGATCTCTTTCAGGATCTGGCCGGCAATCATTTTCTCCGTATCCGTCAGCGTGAGATTATCGACGAACTCTTTTGCCCTGATGATGGAATAATCCGTAAACTCCGAGATGCTGAGCCCGCCGACGGTAACGGCAAGGGCTTCTTTTTTCAGCCTTTTGCCCCGGCACTCAGGGCACGGGATCTCCGCCATGCATTCTTCAATTTCCGCCCGCATTGCGGGACTGGTGGTCTCGGCATAGCGGCGGTTCAGGTTGTTCACAAGCCCTTCAAATTCCCGTTTCAGGGTGCCGTAACCCTCGCTGCGTTCGTAATGCAGATCCAGCTTTTCGCTTCCTGTTCCGTAGAGGATCGCGTGAAGGGCATCTTTGGAAAGCGTCTTAATGGGGTCAGACAGCTTGAAATGATACCGCTTCGCCAGTGCGTCGTAATACATGCGGGAGATGGAATCCCCCTTTGCGTTGCCCCAGCCGGAGGCCTTGATGCCTCCGTCCAGAATGCTGAGCTCCGGATTCGGTATAATCAGGTCCGGATCCACCAGAAGCTGCATGCCGAGACGGGGTGAGAGCTCCTCGAGAGAGATGCCGCAGTCTTCGCAGGCATAGTTCTGGGAGAAGGTCATCCGTTCGCCCTCCGGGGCGGTCTCCACGTACAGGATTCCGCCGGAGAGAGCAAGGGCCGTCTCTGAAGAGTCTGTCAGGCGGCGGACAATATCCGGCCTGATCACAAGCCTGTCCACCAGAATGTCAATATTGTGCTTGTTGTTCTTCGCAAGAGAGATCGGGTCTGAGAGATCATAGATCTCTCCGTCAATTCTTGCCCGGACATAGCCGGAGCGTCTGGCGTCTTCCAGAACCTTGACATGCTCACCCTTCTTGCCCCGGATGACCGGCGCAAAAATCTGGAGCCTGGTGCCCTCCGGCAGTTCCATCACCCGGTCAACCATCTGGTCGATGCTCTGCTGATGGATTTCCTTCCCGCATTTCGGGCAGTGGGGAATGCCGATTCTGGCCCAGAGAAGACGGAGATAGTCGTAAATCTCCGTAACGGTTCCGACTGTGGACCGGGGGTTTTTCGACGTCGTCTTCTGATCGATGGAAATGGCCGGAGAGAGACCGTCAATATAATCCACATCCGGTTTGTCCATCTGGCCGAGGAACATTCTGGCGTAGGAGCTCAGGCTCTCCACATACCGCCGTTGCCCTTCGGCATACACCGTGTCAAACGCCAGGCTGCTCTTTCCCGAACCGGATTTGCCGGTGATCACCACCAGCTTGTTCCGGGGGATTTCCACATCGATATTCTTGAGGTTATTTTCTCTTGCGCCTTTAACAAAAATGCTGTTCTGCATGCAGGTATCTCTCTTGTTCCGTATTTTATAATATGATAGGCTGTTTATTCCTGCGTCCCCGCCAGGCCGAGCTCGTCCGCGTGTTCCTTCATGCCTTCAATGCAGATCTCTGCCACGTCTTTCAGCTCCATGCCGAGCATCTCGCAGCCCTGCAGGATCAGCTCCCTGTTGCACTTTGCGGCGAACTTCTTATCCTTGAACTTTTTCATGAAGCTCTTCACTTCCAGATCCTTAATCCCGTTGGGACGCATTCTGGCACAGGCCTGAATGATTCCGGTCAGCTCATCCACCGTAAAAAGGGATTTTCCCAGATTCGTTTCCGGCTTCACATCGTTCACAATCCCGTAACCGTGGGAGAGAATCGCGTGCACATCCTCCTCCGGCACGCCGTGAGCAAGGAGAGGCTCTTTCGTATGCTGAAGATGCTCTTCCGGATACTTTTCATAATCATAGTCATGGAGCATACCGACCGCCTGCCAGTGTTCCGCGTCTTCTCCGAAATGTTTCGCCATTGCGCCCATCGCGTAGCATACATTAAGTGCATGAAGAATCAGATGATCTTCGGAAACCATCGTTCCGTTCAATTCCCGGGCTCTTTCCAGCGTAAGCATAGCCAAAACCTTAAACCTTTCCTGTAAGAATCAAAGTATTATACAGTGCTTCCCGAACCCTGTCAAGGACGGCCTTGCCCGTAAAGCCCAATTCCCCCGCCGGCCCTACGAGTCTCCCTGCAGGCCCTGTCCTGCTACTGCGAGATCTCCCTTAGCAGCTTTCTCTTACGAATTTGACTATGCAGAAAGATAGAAATCCTGCAGCATGTGATCGTCGTTCTCATCACTGCTGCAGGATTATAGGAACCGGAGCATTGAACCGTGTTCCGCATATTCATTTTTCGCTCCGGACCATTTAACCGGGTTGGTAAGTCTTAATTATGGAGGAAGAGTGTTTTTTGGTTCAGTCGATATCAAACCAGGTGGCACCGTCGTAATCGGAAAGGGTGCCGTTATCATTCATAAATGCGGAGAACACGGTGTTGTTGCCGTCAACTACAAGCAGTTTCCCATTGTCTCCGACATAAGCATCGAAGTAGTAACCGACACGTGCATTGTCCGGGAGCTTGACAAGGGCTCTGCCGTCTTCTGTCACGTACATCGTGGAGGTTCCGTATCTGGGGTCAACCATCTTAAAGGTCTTGCCGGCATAGGGGTTCATCTCATCGGCGGAAGCCTTCGGGGCAAACACCGCTGCCACACATGCAACAGCCATAACACCGATCAGCATAGCGGCCAGGACAACACAGGTGATAACCTTCTTTGCAGCGACATAGGTAAGAATTGATTTGAACATTTTTGATTTCTCCTCGTTCATTTTCATTTTTTTCTTCAGCTCTGTGGGCTGATTTGTTTTTCTCTTGTTTACGGGCACAGTATAGCATAGGCATTATCACACATCTGTCACAAAAACCTAAAGATTTTAATATTTTCTACTACAAGATTTATTTAGGAAAAGCAGAGACTGCTTCACCGATGCTGTCGAAACAGTTTTTGCTTCTCTGTATCGCGGTACTCATTTGTGTTGATTTTCGGAGAGATAACTCTTATAATGGTAATATTCCAGAAAATGAAAGGAAATAAGGAAGATGGAATACCATTCTTACAGTTATGAATTTGTTCAGGAAAACCCCTGGAGCGGATATGTGGCTCTGGTGCTGCTGATTGTTGCTGTCATCGGCTGCTGGAAGCTTTTTGAGAAGGCCGGGGTGCCCGGTTGGCATGCGATTATTCCGTTTCTGAACACGTACGACCTTTGCAGAATTTCCCTTGCCGAGAGTGTAGGGCTCTGGACCGTGCTGAACATTCTTCTGCCGGTTACCAGGATCTACACCGACATTAAGCTCGCGAAGGCTTTCGGGAAAGGAACCGGATTTGGCGTGCTCACATTCTTCTTTACATGGATCGGCCTGCCGATTCTCGGCCTCGGCTCGGCAGAGTACGAGGGCGTCCGGTAAAAGAGGGTGTAACAGTTCAGGCGGGGCGAAAAGCCCCGTCTTTTTTTCTCTTGTTCACAAAATATACCTTTACTGGATAAATGATTTTCATTATAATCATCACCGCTAAGAATGTGTTAATTTGGTGAGAGACACAGATGACTAAAAGAGGTTATTCAAAAAAAGAAAAAACCGCTGCCATGTTTTTGTTTCTGGCAGACGTGCTGATTTTTCTGGCTGTTTTTCTGGGGCACACGTATGTGCAGGTGGATTTTGACCAGCTCCTTTTCCAGCTGAAAACCACCTCCACAGGGGTGCCCAGAGCACTTTGGGGCAGTGCGGTGATGCAGGTGGGGGTTTTTTCGCTGGTGTTATACGGTTTGGAAATCTGGCTTTACAGCAGCCTGACCGGCAAACACGATCTGTTTTTCATAAAAAAGAATATTTTGTCCTTTTCTCTTACGGCATTCGTTGTTTCGCTGCTTATTTGCGGGGCGACGGTTCATATTTTCCCGTTTGTGAAAGCGGAATTTAAAGAATCGGACTTTATACAAAGCCACTACGTAAAGCCCGAGGAGAATATCCTGCACTTTCCCGAGAAGAAGAGAAACCTGATTTACATTTTTCTGGAATCTATGGAGAGCACCTTTACCGATGCATCCGCAGGAGAGATGATAACCGGCTGCTATATTCCGGAACTGGCAGCACTGGCAGAAAAAAACACCAACTTTTCTCATAATGAGGGGATCGGCGGTGCTTTGTCATATCCCGGGACGACCTGGACGGCCGCCGCTATGGTTACACAGACCGCAGGCGTGCCGGTGAAGGTGTCTTTGCAGGCAGACACCTACGGGGCAGGAGATGTTTTTCTGCCCGGAGTCGTATCCATCGGCCAGATTCTGGAAGAGCAGGGATACAACCAGGTGCTGCTGCTGGGATCCAACGCCGAATTCCACGGGCGGGAAGTATACTTCACGGAGCATGGGAACTATGAGATTCTTGACACAGACGCTCTGAAAGAAGCAAAGCGCCTGCCTGAAGATTATGAAGCCTGGTGGGGATTTGAGGATGAAAAGCTGTTTGCCTATGCCAAAGAGGAGCTGACGCGTCTGGCTGAGGCGGAGGAGCCTTTCAACCTGACGATGCTGACGGCTGACACCCATTTTCCGGACGGCTGCCCCTGCAGACTGTGCGAAGAGAGGTATGATATCCCCTACGCAAACGTGCTGGCCTGCTCTTCCAGGCAGGTTGCCGATTTCATCGCCTGGATTCAGGAACAGCCCTTTTATGAAAACACAACGATTGTGATCAGCGGAGACCATCTCACGATGGACGGCGGATTCATGGAGGACATCGACCCGGATTATATCAGGACGGTGTATAATTGCGTGATTCATGCACCTACCGAACCGGTGAGAGAGAAGAACAGGATGTTCGGCACGATGGATCTCTTCCCCACTACGTTAGCCGCTTTAGGTGTAAAGATAGACGGTGAGCAGCTGGGCCTCGGCACAAATCTGTTTTCTGACCGGGAAACTTTGACCGAGCAGTACGGCTATACGTTTTTGGCAGAGGAGCTGCAAAAACAATCGGCTTTTTACGATTCCGAATTTCTTCTTCTGGAGAAATAAAAAAACATCATGCTGACACGCAAAAAGGCCGCTGAGGATTGTCCTCAGCGGCTCATTATATCCGACGAATCGATATGGGAAAATCCGATCTATTCGGGGATCAGGTTTTCCAGGGTTTCGAAAAGAAGGTCGGGCTGGAGGGGCTTGCTCAGGTGAGCGTTCAGGCCGGCCATCATGCTTTTCTCCACATCCTCATCAAAGGCGTTGGCCGTGAGAGCGATGATGGGGATTTTTTTTGCGTCATCTCTGGGCAGGGCACGGATGGCTCTGGTGGCCTCCAGGCCGCCCATAACGGGCATGCGCATATCCATGAGGACGGCGTCATAATAGCCCTCCGGGTGGGAGGAGAATTTATCCAGGGCGATCTGGCCGTTTTCGGCGAGGTCCGCCTCCATGCCATGCATCTGCAGGACGGTGATGATGATTTCGGCGTTGATGGCCATGTCCTCGGCAAGGAGAATTCTTCTGCCGGTCAGCTCCGCCTTGGGTTTCTTTTTTCCGGAAGCTCTGGTTTTGCGTTTGAGCGCATCGCGGAATTCATCCATCACGGTTTTGGCAAAGAGGGGTTTGGGCAGGAAGCTGTCCACCCCAGCCTGAATGGCCTTTTCCAGCACGTCATCCCAGCGGTAGGCCGTGAGAATGATGATGGCAGAATCATGGCCGACGATGGAACGGATCTGCCGGGTGGTCTCCACCCCGTCCATATCCGGCATCTTCCAGTCGATGAGGATGAGGTTATAGGGATCCATCCGGGCCTGGCGAAGCTTCACCAGCTCCAGAGCCTCCGCACCGCTCGAAACCGTTTCGGAGGAAATGCCGGCTTTTTCCAGCACCAGTTTTGCATGCTCGCAGGCTACGGGGTCATCGTCAACAATGAGAACGCTCATTTCATGAGGCTGTATCTCCTCATCGTCTCCGGTGTCCACTCTGTCGGTATCCATGAGGGTGACGGTGACGGTAAAGGTGGTGCCGACGCCCTTTTCACTCTGCACTTCAATGTGCCCGTTCATCAGCTCCACAATGTTTTTGGTGATGGCCATGCCCAGGCCGGTGCTGCCGAAACGGTTGGAGACGGAGGTGTCTTCCTGGGTGAAGGAGTCAAACAGATGGGGGAGAAAGTCTTTGCTCATGCCGACGCCGGTGTCGGCAATGGTGAAGCAGAGAGCGGATTTGCCGCCGAACTGCCCGGTCCGCTCCACGGTGAGGGAGACCTTGCCGCCCTCCGGGGTGAATTTGACCGCATTGCCGAGGATGTTGATGAGCACCTGGCGAAGCTTCATATTGTCGCCGATGTAATAATCGTCCACCTCGCCGTTGATATGGCACTGGTAATCAAGCCCCTTCTCCTGGCACTGCCCGCTGAACATGGTGTTGATGGTCTCCAGCAGGCGGGAGAAGGAGAACTCCTCATTTTTCAGCACAAGCCGGCCGGACTCGATGCGGGACATATCCAGAATATCATTGATCAGGTTCAGAAGATGCTCGGCAGAGGCGTCAATCTTCTCCAGATAGGCTTTGGTCTTTTCCGGCGTTTCGGGATCGTTGAGGGCAATGTTGTCCAGCCCGATGATGGCATTCATGGGGGTGCGGATTTCATGGCTCATGTTGGAGAGGAAGGCCGTCTTGGCCCGGTTGGCCTCCTCCGCTGCCGTCAGGGCATCACGGAGAGCCTGATTTTTGGCGAGAGACTGTCTTGTCTCCTCATCCACATCGGTAAAGCAGGCGCCCACATTGTGAATGCGGTGATCGTCAGGGTGCTCCGTATCCGGGACTCTCGCAAAGCGGACCATCTCATAGGATTCCCTCCCGTGGCGGGCAACCTTATAGCGGTAGGAGATGACGGGCTCTTTCTGCAGACCCTGACGGATAGCGTCGGGCTGAATGAACTGCAGGAAGTCTTCCAGATAGGGCTTGGCCACATAACGGTTGGCGTAGGCCGTGACCGAGGCGAGATAGGGGAAGTGATCCCCCACCCGAAAGCCGTCCTCCAGATCGGCATGGGACTGATAGCAGACACCCCTATCCTCGTCCAGCTCCAGATAATAGACACTCCAGTAGTCGGCCGCCAGGGCCGTCATCATCTTCTCCAGCTGTTCGCCTCTCTGCTTTTCCTGAAGGAGCTGATCCTGCAGGGAAAGCCGGTGCTCCAGTTCCTCCTGCTTGACACGGCTTTCAGCCTCCGAGGTCTCCTTTTCCAGAAGGAGCTTTGCATTCTTCCGTGTCTGGGAGAGGATGAACAGGAACATGGCAACCAGAGCTGCGACCATCAGCAGAGACTGAACCACGCTCCGCCCGATCATCCGGTTGGAAATGGCGCTGATATTGTCGCTGATCACACTCTCCCGGATGAGATAGGTGAGCATCCAGTCCGTCCCCTGGACGGGGGCGTAGCTGAGAGTCTCCCGGATGCCGCCATAATTAAAGGAAGCGACACCTCGCCTGCCTTCGGCAAAGTCAGCGGTCAGGTTTTCGTAGGAATAGCCCTTTTCAAACCGGGCACGCTTCATGGCCTCCAGCAGATTGTCCTCCACCGCGAGACCGCCGAGAACGGTATTGCTCAGGGCGATGCCGTCAGCGGTGTAGATGTTGCAGAAGGTGGTGTCGGTTGACTCGGAGTGCATGGAAACGCCTTCCAGCATTTTATCCATGTCGATTTCCGCAAAGCAGGCGATAAATTCTATGCCGTGATAATCAATCCCCTTCAGCGGCACCGCGAAGCAGACCTTTTTGTCTGTGCTGTCCGGGTTGGAGATGCCGATCTGAGCCTCTGTGAGGGCGGCGTAATCAAAGCGGGTGCTGTTCTCATCCCGGAGTGGGCCGGAGGAGGTATAGAGCCAGCCGTCAGCCTTGACGAAGGCAAACTTCTCCATATGAAAAAGCTGCTTGATGCGGGTCTGATAGGCCTGGAGATGCTCGGCATCGCTCAGGTCATCAGCCGTCATCAGGTTGACAGCCATGTTGATATCATCGATGCTCTGCCGGAGATTGGAAGCAACCACCTGCTCCCTTCTGCCGGCCAGCTCGTCGAGATAAAGAAGGCTGACGGAACGCACGGCGGCATCCGTGTCATTTTTCGCCTCGAAGGTCATCCATACGGTGCCGAGCACAAAAATGATCAGCACCAGAAGCCCCCCGACAACCGCTACGGTAAGGGTGTTTTTTCTTTTCGTCCTCATACTGCCAACGCCTCCGCCTGCAGCCTCCCCTTCGGGAGGAATAACGTTTTGATCAGAAAAGTGCACAACCGCACTGACGGACTTCCTTCATCCGTGCCAGTGCCGTGTCGGCATCCTGGAAGATGTCCCCTTCCGGATTCTCTCTGTCGGAAAAGGCAATGCCTACGCTCAGGGAGAGAGACGGGAGGTCGTCCTCCGGATGCTGCAGGATTTCATTGACCATCTCCACCTTGTCGATGACCTGGCTGCGCATGGCGCTTGTGACTCGCGTCATGATGACGACAAATTCGTCATCCCGCAGGCGGCAGATATCATCCACCGAGCGGAAGCTGCTGCGAAGCACCGACGCCACCTTTTTGGTCACCTCTTCGGCACGCTTTCTCCCTTCCTCCGCACGGAACTTCTCAAACCCGTCAATATCGGCAAGGAGCACGGCAATATGGTCCTTGTCAGAGTCGTGGAAGAGAATCTCGAAGGCGGTGTGGTTATAAAGCCCGGTGAGAGGATCGTGGAGGGCATCATAGGTGAACTCATTCTTCCCCGTGGGAAGCCTGCCTGCATTAACCTTCTCCTCCTGCTCCTCCTTCTCCGCCACCAAGGGTTCAAACTCATCTGCTGGGAGGGGACGGGAGAAGTAGTAGCCCTGCACAATGTCGCACCCCATGCTCTTGAGGGTGAGCATCTGCTCGGCCGTCTCCACGCCCTCGGCAATGGTGGGCACCTCCAGCGATTCGGCCAGATGGAAGATAACCTCCAGGAGCCTCGTGTCCTTCCGCTCACGGAAGGCGTTGCGGATAAACTGCATGTCCAGCTTCAGGGCGTCAATGGGCAGATCGGAAATCATATTCAGGGAGGAGTAGCCCGTGCCGAAATCGTCCATCTCGATGCGGAAGCCCTTTCCTCTCAGCTGCTTCACGGTGCTGACGATCTGGGCGGAATCCTCTGTGTAGGCAGACTCCGTGATCTCCAAAAGCAGCTCCCGGTGCTCCAGACCGTTGCGAGCAACAATGTCGTCCAGCTTCTCAATAAAGTAGGGGTCGTACATATCGATGCGGGAGATGTTGACCGAAACCGGGACCGACACCCCGAACCGTTCCTTCCAGTCACGAATCTGGGCGGCGGCTTCATTCCACACATAATTGTCCAGCTCCTGGATGAGCCCGTTCTTCTCAAAAACGGGGATAAACGCCCCCGGGCTCACCATGCCCCGCTTCGGATGCTTCCAGCGGACGAGAGCCTCGGCACTGCTGAGCACCGGCTCACTCCGGGTGATGTCATACTTGGGCTGGTAATAGACAAGAAACTGCTTTTCCCGGATGGCCGCAGCAAAATCCTCCAGCAGCTCTTCCGCATGCCGCTCCTGCTCGAGGAGGGAATCATCATAGATCCCGATGGCTTTGGCGAAGCTGTTTTTCACGGTGTCGGCCGCCTGCTTGGCCCGGTCAAACCGGCGCTCAATGTCGATGCTCTTGTCAACATCGGCATAAACCCCCATGCGAAGCCACACCCGGTTTTCCTTTTTGTCACTGCCGCTGAGCAGGACGGACACCCGGTCCAGAATCTCGGGATAATCACAGCGATGGGGGCAGTAGACCAGGAAGGTGTCGGCCGACCGGCGGCAGACAATGCCCCCGGCATCCTTCACCACGTCACGGACCTTTTCGCCGATTTTGCGAAGCACCTCGTCACCGTAGGCCTTTCCGTAGCGCTCATTGATCATGTGGAAGTGGTTGATATCCAGCACGATGGCATCGGTGGGCAGATCTTTATGATAGCGATCATACTGCTCGGCGTAGCGGTAGAAGAACTCCCGGTTATAAAGGCCGGTCAGCTGGTCACGCTCCGTCTGGCCGATGATATCCCGGTCCTCCGAGAGCTCAATCGTCCTGCGGATGCGGACGCGAACCACCTCCGCCTGCGGATAGGGCTTGGGAATAAAGTCCACCGCACCTTCTTCAATGCTTTCCACCTCAGACTCTCTCTCCGACGTCATGACAATGACAGGGACCTTGGCAGCAGCCGGGTCAGCCTTCAGCTGCCGCAGGATATCCATGCCCTTCATGTCCGGCAGATTCAGATCCAGCAGAATCAGGCTGAGGGTCTGGTGCTCTGATTCAATGATTTTCAGTGCTTCCGTCCCCGTGGCTGCAAACAGAATCTCATAGGTCTCAGAGAGCATGATTCTCAGCAGCTCCTGATTGATCAGCTCGTCTTCAACAATCAGGATACGGCGTTTGCCGTTGACAGAATGAAATTTCAGATGTGTTTCCGGCATAGTTTTCCCTTTCTCTATTGATCAGCGAATCAGTCTTTCCAGTGTTTCAAACAGGGCATCCGGCTCCACCGGCTTGCTCAGATGGGCATTCAGCCCGGCCTGCATGCTGCGCTGAACGTCTTCATCAAAGGCGTTGGCCGTCAGTGCAATGATGGGCACGGTGAGAGCATCCTTCCTGTTCAAAGAGCGGATTGCCCGGGTGGCCTCCAGCCCGTCCATCACCGGCATGCGCATATCCATCAGGATGGCGTCATAATAGCCTTCTTCTCGGTCAGTAAACATTTGCAATGCAATTTTGCCGTTTTCGGCATGGTCAACGGTGATCTCCCGCATGGCGAGAACCATGGTCATGATCTCGGCATTGACCAGCACATCCTCCGCCAGAAGAATTCTGCGGCCCTTCAGGTCGGCCTTTCTGTCACGGAGGGAGGCATTTTTCTTGCGGAAGGCCTCACGGAATTCATCCATCACCGTGGAGGCGAAGAGGGGTTTGGGCACGAAGGTGTCTACCCCGGCTTTCTTTGCCTCATCGGCGATTTCATCCCAGTTATAGGAGGTGAGGATAATAATGGCCGACTCATGGCCGATCACCGAGCGGATTTTTCTGGTTGTTTCGAGGCCGTCCATTTCCGGCATCTTCCAGTCCACGAGGATCAGGTTGTAGGGCTCCATCCTCGCATGGCGGACCTTCACCATCTCCAGCCCTTCCGCCCCGGAAAGGGCAGCATCACAGCTGATGCCCACCTGCCCCAGCACAAGCTTTGCATGCTCGCAGGCCACCGGGTCATCATCAATCACAAGGACGGACAGCTCGTGGGGGTGCAGATCCTCACTGCCCGTACCTGCCAGTTTCTGATCCACATCGCCCAGCGTCACAGTGACAATGAATGTGGTGCCTTTGCCCTTTTCACTCTCCACCTCGATGTGGCCGTTCATCAGCTCCACCAGGTTTTTCGTGATGGGCATGCCCAGCCCCGTGCTGCCGTATTTGCTGGTGGAGGAAGAGTCCTCCTGGGTGAAGGCTTCAAAAATCTTCGGCAGATACTCTTTGCTCATGCCGATGCCCGTATCCCGGAAGGTGAAGCGCAGAGTCGACTTATCGTCAAACCGGGCGGTTTCCTCCACGGTGAGAGACACCTTGCCGCCGGGCGGGGTGAACTTGACGGAGTTGCCGAGAATGTTGATCATGATCTGGCGAAGCTTCATGTCATCGCCGATGTAGCTGTCAGCCACATTGCCCAGAACACGGCACTCGTAGGAAATCCCCTTGTCTCTGCACTGCCCGCTGATCATGGTGTTCACCTGTTCCAGGGTTTTGGCAAAGCAGAATTCCTCATGGTTGATCGTCATCCGGCCGGATTCAATTCTGGACATATCCAGAATATCATTGATGATGCCCAGCAGATGCTGTGCCGATGTTCCGATTTTCACCAGATAGTCTCTGGTTTCATCGGAGAGATCCGGGTTATTGAGGGCAATACTGTCAAGCCCGATAATGGCATTCATGGGGGTGCGGATTTCATGGCTCATGTTGGAGAGAAAAGCGGTTTTCGCTTTATTCGCCTCTTCCGCGGCTTTCAGTGCCTCACCCAATGCCCGGGCCTGGGCGAGACTTTTGCGGGTTTCCGCATCCACATTGGAAAAGCACATACTGACTGCGTGCACCAGATGATCGTCCCGGTCCTCCGGGTGTCTCACACCGGCAAAACGGATCATCTCGTAGGACTCTTCCCCGTGATGAGAAACCAGATAGAGGAAGGTGATCACACGTTCCTGCCGCAATCCCTCCCGGATGGCATCCGGCTGAATAAAACGCTGGAAGTCCTCCCGATATTGGGGCGTGACGTACTTCTCCCCATATCCGGAAATGACTTTTTTATAATCGAAGGCCTCTCCGAGGCACAACCCGCCTTCCAGCTCGGGATATTCCTGATAGCAGATGCCTTCGTTTTTATCCAGCTCCACGTAATAGACCCCGCGATAATCGGAGGAGAGTGCCGTGATCATCTTGGTGTTTTCCAGCAGCTCCTCCTGCAGGGCGAGCTGTTTTTCCAGCTCCTCCTGCCGGGCCTCAGCCTCCTTGTATCGGGTGATTTCCGAAACATCAACACACATGCCCAGGGTGCAGAGCCTGCCGGAGGGGTCTGTAAACTTCAGCTTGGTGGTCTGGAGATTCCGGATAACAGAGCCGGCCGCATCCGGCACATCCTCAAAGAAGATATAGGGCTCATCCATCTCCAGCGCCTTCCGGTCGTCCTCCACAAAGTGGGCTGCGGTCTTGGGATCGAAGATCTCAAAATCCGTCAGCCCGACCACGCCGTCGGGAGAATCCTTATGGGCGTACTCGGCAAACGCCTGGTTGCAGGCGAGATACTTGCCTGTTGCAGCCTCTTTGGAGAAGCTCATGGCCGGCATGTTGGACATGAGGGAGAGCACCGAGCCCATCAGATCTGCCAGTTTGGCGGCAGACTGGACTTCCTCTATCAGACGGCGGTTCTCCTCTTCGGCTTTTTTTGCCTCTCTCAGTGCCTTCTGCACGGCCTGTCCCTGTCTGACGTCATCATCCACATCTTTAAATCCGCAGACAATGCCCATTTTCCCGCCGGGCATATTCACTTTTGCAAATTCGATGCGGAAATAGCGCTCACTGCCGTCTTCCATCTTACGCAGATAATTGACGGTATACTGGGGCCTGTCCTGCAGCCGGCGGACAATGCTGTCAAGGGTCAGGTCCTCCTGGAGCCTGGCCTGGTCAGCCTCAGCCACAGTCGTCCGGATATAATATTCCTTGGCTTTGGAGTATTTCAGCTGGCCGAGGGCGTCCCGGATGGGGGCTGCATGGGTGGTATCACCCCGAGTATCCCCGCGATAGAGGGAAAAGGTCTCGGTTTCCACATCATTGATCAGCCAGACCGTGTGATAGGACTCGCTGAGGGCCTCAATCACCGCCTGCCGGACGGCCAGAACGGACTCCATCTGCTTCCTTTTATCCGTGATATCTGAGACGAAGACATAGAAAATCCCGCCGTAGGCTTCTGTCTCCGTATAGTGGCCGTAGTCATCCACCCAGCGGACTTCCCCGTCCTTCCGGATGATGCGGTATTCCACATGGTCCAGCTTTTCCTTCCCGGCAAGGAGCTGAGCGTTCACATCTTGGCAGACGGCCTCATAATCGTCGGGATGGACCATCCCACGGAAGGTGTTGCCGGTCAGTGTTTTAAAGTCTTCGGCATTTTCACAGCCAAAAATGCTCATAACGGCCCCGTTGGCATAAAGCAGCTCTCCGGGCTGTTCCGCCCGGTAGATGAAGAACCCGCCGGGCATATGCCTGCCGATTGCTTCCACAATGGAGAGCGTCTGCTCATTCAATTGAAAATGTTCTCCAAACATTCTGAAATCCTCCATTGGTGATTGGACTCTGTCAGGATGATAAGTTATCATATTTATACGATTGTATTATATGTTAAAATGCCTGAAAACTCAAGAGATAATCGGCAAAAAGAAAAAAGCCCTGAAACCTTAACAGTTTCAGAACTTTTCTTTAAAGCTGGATGCGAGATTCGAACTCGCGACCTCATGATTACGAATCAGGCGCTCTACCGGCTGAGCTAATCCAGCATTCACCGTCTTTCTCGACAGCGAATGATAGTTTAGCATAAATGCGTCCGTTCGTCAACAGAATTTTTTGCAGCCGGTCAAGATTCCTGTGTGCGGGACCAATCCGCATAAATCAATAGATCATGCAGCCGTTTCTGCCGGCTTCCTTGACCCGATAAAGGGCAGTGTCGGCATCGGAAAAGATATCTCCCGACGGATTATCACGGTCTGAAAATGCGACGCCGACGCTCAGAGAAACCGGCGGCAGGTCATCCTTGGGATGCTGCAGCAGGTCATTGGCATGGGCGATTTTGTTCAGCACCAGCTGACGCATAGAACTGTTGGATCGCGTCATGACAACGACAAATTCATCCCCGCCGAAACGGCAGATAATATCCACCGAGCGGAAGTTCTGCTGCAGGATCTCTGCAACCCGCTTCAGCACCCGGTCACCGACCGCATGGCCGTAGGTATCGTTGATCTGCTTGAAATAATCCACGTCCACGATGATCAGTGCCATATGCGCAGTGTCCACGGTTTTCATCAGAAGGTCGTAGGCACCACGGTTCAGCAGGCCTGTCAGGGCGTCATGGGATGCCTCATGGCTGAGCCTTTCTTTCGCGTCTTTATTCTCCCGGAGGATCGCATTATAGGTCTCCGTGACAAAACGGAGCTCTTCTGCTCCCGTAGGCGGAATCTCCTCTTCCGCCTTCATCTTTTCCACCATGATGGAGAGAGGTCTTCGAATCTGTCCCCGGATGATCGCCACAAAGCCGGTCACAATGAGGAGGATGAGAATCGTCATCGCCGTCTGGATGTGGACCAGAAGAGACATCTTTGAGGACGCCGCTTCCAGTTCCTGGCTGGAGGAACGAATCAGAGACTGGGTGCAGAGCGCAACATTTTCCCGGATCCGGTCTTTATAATGCATGTAGTCATTGTCAAAGACCAGATTCTCGCTCTTTGCTCTGAGCTCCTCTTTCGTAAGCGCTTTCTCCTCGGGGGCGAGCGAAACGGAAAGGACCTCATCCGGTATTCTGCTCCGGTCGTAGTCCCCCGTCTCAAGCACGAGGCGCATGGCATGATATTCCGTATCGATCAGATCGTTGGACAGCTGCAGGGCCGTGTTCAGGCTCTGCAAAGCCGTGCTGTCCTTCCCTTCCAGGAGCAGCTCGAGATTTTCCACTGCGTGGTCTCTCCGTTTGGTCACGTTGACCTCCTCGAAGAAGTCCTCCAGATAGCTGATCTCACCCGTAACCACGAAGCACCGGACACGGTCGGTCAGATAATCGGAGCCGGACTCCATATCGGAAGCCGCAAACTGGGCAGCGATATACCGGTCACTCGCCTGTTCCATTCTGCGATATCCGTTCGTAACGGAAATGTCTGAGACAAACAGGGCAACCGCAGCAAGAAACGCCATGATGGAAAAGAAAATGTTGGCTGTGCGAAGCTGAAGACCGCCTCCTGAACGGGACTGCACCCGTCCTTTCATAAAATCCTTCTTTTTAAAATCGGATTCCTTCGGTTCATCTGCTCCTGCTGTTTGCTTCCCCTCCTTTTCAGAGGCAGAAACCTGATTTGCTATAGCCTGTACCCGGGCAGCCTTCTTTATGTTCTCTATCTTCTCTACTTCTTTCCGCTGCATGATGAACGGCTCAAAGTCTTTTGCAGGAACCGGTTTTGAGAAGAAATACCCCTGAATATATTCACAGCCCAGGCTTTTCAGTGCGTCCATCTGCTCTTCATTTTCCACACCTTCCGCTATCACGGGCACATTGAGGTAACCGGCAATCTGGAGGATAACCTCCATCATGTGGGTGCTTCCGCCCTCCCGAAATGCCATATGGACAAACTTCATATCCAGCTTCAGGGCATCAATCGGCAGAGAGGAGATCATATTCAGCGAGGAGTAGCCCGTGCCGAAGTCATCCATTTCAATATGGAAGCCCAGTGCCCGAAGCTGCTGTGCCACGTCTATGATCTGCTGGGAATCCTCCGTATAGGCAGACTCCGTAATTTCCAGCACCAGGTCGGCAGGTGCAAGAGCGTTTTCCGAAAGGATCGCTTTCAGGGTTCCGATCAGGTTCGGATCATACAGGTCGATGCGTGAAACGTTGACGGATACCGGAATCGAGAAGCCGTAAAGCTCCTTCCAATGGCGGATCTGGGCAGCCGCTTCCCGCCAGACAAATTCATCCAGCCTCTGGATCAGGCCGTTTTCCTCAAAGAGAGGGATAAACGTCCCCGGGCTCACCATGCCGAGCTTCGGATGATTCCATCGAACCAGCGCTTCAGCACTTGCAAGAACGGGCGGCTCTCTTGTCACATCAAATTTCGGCTGGTAATAGACGACAAACTGCTTTTCTCCGACGGCTGCAGGAAAGTCCTCAATCAGCTGCTCATTTAAAATCTGCTTCTCATGCAGCGCCTCATCATAGAAGCCGATGGTGTTGGTGAAACTCCCCTTGACGGTATCGGCGGCCATTTTTGCCCGGTCGAATCTGCGCTCGATATCAATGCCCTTATCCACATCGGAATAAATCCCCATACGGAGCCGGACACGGTTATTGGCCAGCTCCTCTCCGGCAAGCCCGACGGAGGCGTTTTCCAGGATCTCCTTATAATCCGTGCGGTGGGGGCAGTAGACCATAAAAGTGTCCGCCTCGCGACGGGAGACAATCCCTCCGGATTCCTGCACGATCTCACGGAGTTTTTCTCCGATTCTCCGGAGGACCTGATCGCCGTATCCCTTTCCGTAGCGCTCGTTGAGCATGCGGAAGTGGTTTACATCCACCATCACGGCATCCGTTGCCGTGTCTTTATGGAACTGGTCAAACTGCTCAGCATAGCGGAAGAAGAATTCCTTGTTGTAAAGGCCGGTCAGCAGGTCTCTCTCGGTCGATTCCAGCGTCTCTCTGTCTTCATGAAACTGAATGGTTCGCTCCACTCTCGCGAGAATAACGCCGGCGGCGGGATAGGGCTTCGGGATAAAATCAGCCGCACCCAGCTTCAGACTCTCGATCTCCGCCTCCTGTTCGGAAGTGAGCACGATAATGGGAATGGCGGCGAGAGATGCATCCTCCCGGACGGCTTTCAGAACCTCCGTGCCGGATTTTACGGGCATCAGCAGATCCAGCAGCACAAGAGACAGTGTTTCTCTGTGCTCACGCATCATCCGCAGGGCTTCCGCCCCGTCATTGGCAAAGATCACCTCATAGTCCGCTTTCAGGATTGTGCCGAGGATCTCCCGGTTGATGAGTTCATCATCTGCTACCAGGATAAGCCGTTTTCCGTTGGTTGAATGGAATTTTAAATGACTGTTCGGCATAGCGTCTTCCCTCTTTTTTTCGAGTATAACGGTTTTTCTTACGTCTTGTCGTCAAGCAGACTCATCTGCTGCTCTCCCCTGTCCTCAGGTTTCAGGATTGCCCCTGCGGCAGGAATCGTCTTCACACGATAGCGGGAAACATTTTCAACTTTCTTTTCTTCCAGAAGAGATGCATCTTCCAGCTTCTTCTGCTTTTTCAGGGTCATCACACCCACGCCCTGGGTGGATTTGCTGGTCTTCGTGGCAAGGAGTGATGAATGGAAGATCAGCATTCTTCCATCGCTTGAGGTACAGGTGATGTTGGTTTCCTCCTGCAGGAGGATTGCCGAGACAAGCGGGCTCTTGTCTGAGAAAGCGTTGATCAGCTTCTTGCGGTTGGTCTTGGTGGCATATGCGCTGAGAGCAATTCTTGCAGCCTTTCCGTTTTCAAAGAAGAGGATAATATCCTTATTATAATCTCCCGGATCCATCACCGTGAGAACCTTCTCCCCCTCATCCATGCTGAGCTTCGTGGCCAGATAGGTACCGAGAGCTGAGGCCTTGGTGTCATCAAAGTCAGACAGCTTTGCCTTATAAACCTGCTGGCGGTCTGTAAAGACAAGCAGGTCGTGGCTGTTCATCGCCTCAAAGCTCAGCCGCAGAGAATCATTTTCCTTGAACTTCTGTTCTCCGCTCATTCGCAGCGACTGGGCCGTGATCTTCTTCAGGTACCCCTCTTTCGAGAGGAAGACGGTAACCGGATAGTCGTTGACCGGCTCCTCCTCCGGAGTCTCGGGGATCTCACTGGCATAGACCAGGTCGGTTTTCCGGGGCGTCTTATACTTCTCATTGATTTTTTCCAGTTCCCCGATGATCACCGCTTTGACTTTGCGGCGGTTGTTGAGTGTCGCCTCCAGATCGGCAATGTCTTTCTCCAGATCGGAGGTCTCAGCCGTCCGTTTGAGAATATACTCCCGGTTGATGTTTCTGAGGCGGATATCTGCAACGTAATTGGCCTGGATCTCATCAATGCCGAAGCCCATCATCAGGTTCGGCACCACATCACTCTCCTGCTCCGTGTTCCGGATGATGGAGATGGCCTTGTCGATGTCCAGCAGGATCCGCTCCAGACCTTTCAGGAGATGGAGCTTCTCCTTCTTTTTCTGCAGGTCAAAGTAGATCCGGCGCTTGGTGGATTCAATTCTCCAGGCGGTCCACTCCTCCAGAATCTCACGCACGCCCATCACCCTCGGGCTGCCCGCCACAAGGATATTGAAGTTGCAGGAGAAGGTATCCTGCAGGGTCGTCATGCGAAAGAGCTTCTGCATCAGCTTTTCCGGGTCAGTGCCCCGTTTCAGGTCAATGGCAATGCGAAGGCCGTTCAGATCCGTTTCATCGCGGATATCATTGATTTCGCGAACCTTGCCCTGCTTGCTCAGATCCACGATTTTATCGATGATGATATCCGTGGTGGTGGTATACGGGATCTGATAGACCTCTATGATATTATCCTTCGGAACATAACGCCATTTTGCCCTGATCTTGAAGCCGCCGCGACCGGTACGGTAGATATTCTCCATCTCCTCCCGGTCAAAGATGATCTCTCCGCCGGTGGAAAAATCCGGTGCGGGGAGGGTTTCAAACAGATCACACTCCGGATCCCGGAGATACGCAATCGCCGTGGAGCAGACCTCATTCAGGTTAAAACCGCAGATCTCACTCGCCATACCTACCGCAATGCCGGAATTGGCAGAAACCAGCACATTCGGGAATGCTGTGGGCAGAAGAGAGGGTTCCTTCTGGGTTCCGTCATAGCTGTCCACCATGTCCACGGTGTCCTTGTCGATATCCCGGAAGATCTCATTGCAGATCGGTGCCAGCCGAGCCTCGGTATATCGGGAGGCTGCATAGCTCATATCCCGGGAATAGACCTTGCCGAAATTTCCCTTAGAATCCACAAAAGGCGTGAGCAGGGCATCATGCCCGGCGGAAAGCCTCACCATGGTGTCATAGATGGCTGCATCCCCGTGGGGATTTAAGCGCATGGTCTGGCCGACGATGTTGGCACTTTTCTGCCGTGGCCCGTTCAGAAGACCCATTTTATACATGGTGTAAAGCAGCTTTCTGTGGGACGGCTTGAACCCGTCAATCTCCGGAATCGCACGGGAGACAATCACGCTCATGGCGTAGGGCATGTAATTGGTTTCCAGCGTCTCGGTGATGGGCTGCTCCAGCACCTCGGAATGGAGGCCGATCACATTGGGATTATCAAACTTCTTCTTTTCGTTTTCCTGTTTCTTTTTTGCCATGGTTTGCTATACCTCAAGATACATCCAGCATATCCAGATACTGTGCCCCACAGGTTGCGATATGCTGCTTTCTTCCTTCCAGATTGTCCCCCAGCAGGAGCTCGAAGACCTCTGCCATTTTTTCCGCATCCTCCGGAAGGACTTTGATCAGTCTTCTCGTCTCCGGGTTCATGGTGGTCATCCACATCATGTCCGGGTCATTTTCTCCCAGACCTTTGCTGCGGTTGATGGTGCACTTTGCCCCGTTCAGGCTCTCCAGAATTTCCGCCTTCTCCCGGTCGGAATAGGCGAAATAGGTTTTGTCCTTGCATTCAATCTCATAGAGAGGTGACTCCGCAATATATACGTAACCCTCTTTTATCAGCGTAGGCACCAGTCGGTAGAGCATGGTGAGAATCAGCGTGCGGATCTGGAACCCGTCCACATCTGCATCAGTGCAGATGATTACCTTATTCCAACGGAGATTGTTCAGATCAAAGGTGCTGAGATCCTTGCTGTGCTTGTCCTTCACTTCAACCCCACAGCCCAGAACCTTCAGCAGGTCCGTGATAATCTCGCTCTTGAATATTCTCACATAATCCGCCTTCAGGCAGTTCAGGATCTTCCCACGGACGGGCATAACACCCTGGAACTCTGCATCCCGGCTCTGCCGGCAAGCACCCGCTGCGGAATCTCCTTCCACGATATAGACTTCCCGGCGGCCTGTGTCTTTTGACCGGCAGTCAATAAACTTCTGCACACGGTTCGCCATATCAATTTTCTGCTGAAGATTGTTCTTGATATTCTGGCGCGCCTTCTCTGCATGCTCACGACTGCGTTTGTTCACCAGCACCTGGTCCGCGATCCGATCTGCCTCCGGCTTATTTTCAATAAAGTAGACTTCCAGCTGGGCCTTAAAAAACTCCGTCATCGCCTGCTGGATAAACCGATTGTTAATGGCTTTCTTCGTCTGGTTTTCGTAGGAAGTCTGGGTGGAAAAGCAGTTTGTCACCAGGATCAGACAATCCTGAATATCCTGCCATTTGACAGAGCTCTCATTTTTGGTATACTTGCTCTGCTGCTTGATATAATTATCGATGGCAGATGTGAATGCGCTTCTCGCAGCTTTTTCAGGAGAACCTCCGTTCTCTAGCCAGGAGGAATTGTGATAGTACTCCTGAATCTGCGTATCCTTGGAAAAGCAGAAGCAGGCGGAAATTTTCACTTTATAATCCGGCAGGTCATCCCTGTCCCGTCCTTTGCGCTCAGCAGAAATCATCACCGGCAGGGTCAGCGGGTTCTCGCCCGCAAACTCCCTGACATAGTCTTCTATTCCGTTGGCATAGAGATATTCCTTTGTTTCAAACCTGCTGCCCTTCTGAACCCGGAGGCGGAAAGTAACCCCCGCATTCACCACAGCCTGTTTATGGAGCATCTCCTCAAAATACTCCACCGGTATGTCGATATCGGTGAACACCTCGAGATCGGGCCGCCAGCGGATGGTGGTGCCGGTCTTTTTGCGGTCGGCGGGCTCAATCGTCAGCTCCTTGCCCTTCTTCCCGCAGACCTTGCCCTTTTTAAAATGAAGGGAATACTTCTTCTCGTCACGCCATACCGTCACGTCCATATATTCGGAGGCGTACTGCGTCGCACAGGACCCGAGGCCGTTGGTGCCCAGGGAATAGTCATAGTCTCCGCCTTCATTGTTTTTATATTTGCCCCCGGCGTACAGCTCGCAGAAGACCAGCTCCCAGTTCCAGCGTTTCTCGTTGGGGTTCCAGTCCATGGGGCAGCCCCGCCCGAAGTCCTCCACTTCAATGGATTTATCCTCAAAATAGGTCAGGGTCACGAGGCTGCCGTGCCCCTCCCTCGCCTCGTCAATCGCGTTGGAGAGAATTTCAAACGCGGCGTGCTCGCAGCCCTCCAGGCCGTCCGACCCGAAGATGACCGCCGGCTTCTGCCGGACACGCTGCTCATCCTTCAGCAGCTGTATGCTCTCATTTCCGTATTGCGTGGTTGTGTTTGCCATTAATATGGTGCTCCTTATCGGGCGAATCTCTCTTTATCCGCCTATGTGTATATATTTTCAGTTTAGTATACCATATTCTGATAATTTTTCAAGTAAAAGGTTGCGTATACTTTTATTTACATAATATTGTTTCATTCTTTTATCTATTACTTTCTCTCATATATAAATGCTAAATTAACATTTTTCAAAGTTAACCTGCTGGGATATAATCACCACGTTCCGAATTTGATTGTAGGAGGTTTATCCTTATGAACAACGAATATCTGAAAAGAGTTTATGCACAGGTTGAAGCACGCGACGCCCACGAGCCCGAATTCCTTCAGGCTGTGAGAGAAGTGTTTGAGTCTCTGGAGCTCGTCATTGACAAGCACCCTGAATGGGAAAAGGCCGGCCTTCTCGAGCGTTTTGTCGAGCCGGAGCGTGTGATTGAGTTCCGTGTTCCCTGGGTGGATGACCAAGGCAATGTTCGCGTCAACCGCGGCTTCCGTGTGCAGTATAATTCCGCCATCGGTCCTTATAAAGGCGGCCTTCGCTTCCATCCCTCTGTTAACCTCTCGATCATGAAGTTCCTCGGTTTTGAACAGATTCTGAAGAACTCCCTCACCACACTGCCTATGGGTGGCGGCAAAGGCGGATCTGACTTTGACCCGAAGGGCAAGTCTGATGCTGAAGTAATGCGTTTCTGCCAGAGCTTCATGTCTGAGCTTTACCGCCATATTGGTCAGTTCACCGACGTTCCCGCCGGCGATATCGGCGTAGGCGCCCGTGAAATCGGCTTCCTCTTCGGTGAATACAAGCGTCTCACCGACCGTTTTGACGGTGCCGTTCTGACCGGCAAAGGTCTCACCTTCGGTGGTTCTCTTGCACGCACTCAGGCTACCGGTTACGGTCTCTGCTACTATGCTTCCGAAGCTCTGAAGCATCTGAAGAATGACAGCTTCGAAGGCAAAACGGTTGTTGTCTCCGGATCCGGCAACGTTGCTCAGTATGCTGCTGAAAAATGCACCCAGCTGGGCGGCAAGGTCGTTGCCATGTCCGACTCTCAGGGATATGTTTACGATCCCAACGGCATTGATCTGCCGAAGCTGTTTGACATTAAGCAGAAGAGACGTGCACGCATCAGCGTTTATGCCGATGAGGTTGCAGGTGCCCAGTATGTGGAAGGCTGCCGCAACATCTGGAATGTCAAGTGCGATATTGCTCTCCCCTGTGCTTCTCAGAATGAGATGGATGAAAAAGGCGCTCAGGCCCTCGTTGACAACGGATGCATGGCAGTGTTTGAGGGTGCCAACATGCCTCTCAATCCCGGTGCCATTGAAATTGTCAAGAGCAACGGTCTGCTCTATTCTCCTGGCAAAGCTTCCAACGCTGGCGGCGTAGCTACCTCCGGCCTTGAGATGACCCAGAACTCCATCCGTATGTCCTGGAGCTTTGAGGAAGTGGATGAAAAACTCCACGGCATCATGCAGAAGATCTATCAGGCATGCTACGATGCATCCGTTGAATGCGGCTGCCCCGGTGACCTTATGGTCGGTGCCAATGTTGCAGGCTTCCTGAAGGTTGCCGAAGCGATGATGGCTCAGGGTATTGTCTGATTTCTCCTATTAGTTTTTGCACGGCCTCCGATATTTCGGAGGCCGCTTTTTCTTTATTCCGGAGGCAGCTTTTCATTTGATTCCGTATGCTATTTTTCTTCGGCTTTTCTCTTCCTGAGCGCCCCTATCATTCGATTTCCGCTTGTCTCTCTCTGTCATTCCGTGATACAATATGCCTACTTAATTTCAGGAGGTTGAACCTTTGAAAATATACATTGCTGCACCGCTCTTTAATGAAGCCGAGCGTTCTTTCAATGCCCACATTGCCGATATTCTGGAATCTTGCGGGCATGAGGTTTTTCTGCCGCAAAAGGCAGGCGGATGTGTAGCCGACCTGCCTGATCTCATCGATGGAATGGAAAAGAGAAAGTATCTGTTCCGGCTGGATTGTGCCCATATGGACTGGTGTGATACCCTTCTCTTCCTCTTTGACGGGCGTGTTCCCGATGAGGGAGCCTGTTTTGAGCTGGGTTACTGCTATGCCAAGGGCAAACGTTGCATCGGCTATAAAACCGATGCCCGAAGCTTCATAGACGGCTATGACAATGTAATGCTCCACGGTGCTCCCGAGATTGTTCTTCGGAATGAGGATGAGCTTTCATCTTTCTTCCGCAGCAACCCATAACCGCCTGCCTCTCTGATCTTTCAAAATTATGATGTCACGCTATCGCAGCATCAATTCCTATCTACGGGAACAATTCGGCGAAAAGGTATACAAGCTTTCCCTGGACGGTGGCTTCACCTGTCCGACCAGAGACGGCACAAAGGGAACTCGTGGATGTATTTTCTGCTCCGGCGGAAGCGGTGAATTTTCCATTCCGGTAGAAAATGATGTATATCAGGCCATTGAAACAGCGAAGTCTCTCGTTGCAGGCAAAGGAGCAAAAAAATATATCGCATATTTTCAGAGCTATACCGGAACCTATGCACCTGTCGAACGGCTTCGATATCTCTATACGGAAACGATCCGTCACCCTGAAATCGTCGCTTTATCCATCGCTACCAGGCCGGACTGCATCAGCGATGAAGTCCTTTCTCTTCTCTCTGAACTGAACAAGATAAAACCTGTCTGGGTTGAACTGGGCCTGCAGACCATTCATCCTCAGACTGCCGAATATATACGTCGCGGATATCCTTTATCAGACTATGACAAAGCCGTACAAGATCTCTCGGAGATCGGCATCAATGTAATCGTGCACATGATTATCGGTCTTCCCGGCGAAACTCCGGAAATGATGGTTGAGACTGCCCGCTATATCGGGCAGAGCGGAGCCGACGGTATTAAATTTCAGCTTCTTCATGTGTTAAAAAACACCGACCTTGCTGATGACTATCTCTCAGGCCTCTTTCACACTTTATCTCTTGACAATTATATCTCTGTTCTTGAACAATGTATTGAGCAGATTCCTCCCTCTATGGTAATTCATCGCCTTACAGGAGACGGTGCAAAGCGTGATTTGCTAGCCCCCCTTTGGAGTGCTGACAAGAAACATGTTCTCAACGCAATTCAATGTTCATTTGTAAGGGACAATATCATTCAGGGCAGCAAATATTCATATAATCGTTTTTCTGCAATCTTTCACAGTATATGACATTTTAATTTGTCATATACTGTTTTTCTTTTTGTCAGTTGCTCTTTTCATGATTCCTTCTATATAAATTCAACTTTTCTTACCGTTTCACAAAAACACTATTTTCTGATTTTTTTCTCTGTATTTCAGGGCTTCTATCCTCTGTTTTTTCGGGCTCTTTCTTTTTCCTGTCTTTTTTATTCTTATTTGATCACTTTTTCCATTAATTTTCCCTTTTAACGGGCTCTTTCCATTTCGAGTTTGCATACAGTTTCACGTGAAACTCATTTCTCATGTTCTCACATTGTCTCGTTCCCTTTTTTCTTTTTTGAGCTTATTTCTTCTGCATTGTATGATATACTTCTAATATGTTTCTAATATATTCCTATTGCATTTATTTGTTCTATTCTTCCTTCGCATTATTAATTATCTTTGGTTATATGCTTCTTATGCTCTGTTGCTATTATGATTCTGTTATCTTTCAGTTATATTTCTAATATATTATAGATGAGTTTCTTCGATCTCCTCATCAACTCAATATAACACATATGACAAATATATTATATAGTATATTAGAAGTCTGTTGCGATTATATTACAATGTAAACGTTTGGCATTTTCTAATCTGTTTAAAATGGAGTTCTATTATATTAGTGGTATATTAGAAGTATATTAGTTTAACAAGAAGATACTTTCAGTCCATATCTATAATACACCTATATTCTATTTCTATTAGATTTTATGATGCAATATAGATTAGATTATCAATAAAACATGCTTGTAAAATCAGGAGAAATATGGTAATATATATTGCACTTAGAATATATGGTATAACAGATTTCTAATATATTTCAATTACAACTGCAGTAGCAAGGAGCAAATAATGAAAATAATCAGCGTAGGCACATTAAAAGGCGGAACAGGGAAGTCCATGATGGCATTCAATCTGGCCGGAGCTCTGGCCGAAGAAAAGAAAGTACTTCTAATGGATGTAGACCCGCAGTGCAATCTATCCAACAACGTAGGCATCAACATCGCTCAGCAGGACACCTACACGATAAAAGACATCTTTGATAATCCGAACATCGATCCGGAAAAATTAACTGTAAGACATCCCATTGAACCACTGGAAAACCTGGACATAATCCCCGGACATATCCAGCTTACTGCAACCGAGCTGCTGTTAAGCTCCAAACCGGCAAGAGAGAGAATACTCGAATATTATATTGAGGATAACAGAGACTTCTTTGAACAGTATGATTACATCATAATCGACACCAATCCCAGCATGGGCCTTGTCAACCAGAATGCGTTCTGCGCTTCCGATTCTATTATTCTCGTGTCAGATATCGATGACAACAGCAGAATCGGCCTCGAACTGTTTATATATCTCTGGGA
>CACYYN010000033.1:80722-88579 GCA_902778665.1 Oscillospiraceae bacterium
AATAAACTGGATGTCAGAACCAATCTTTCTTCCGATATGCTGGAATATATTGGTTCAGATTCGGATCTCTCTAAATTAATGATATCGCAGCCGGTGCGGTCAAGAGTGGCATTCCCGAAAGCGGCAATGCAACGCCTTCCGGTTACGTTATACAAAGGCGCTGAGCAATCCGCAGAAGAAATAAGAAACGTAGTAAAAGAACTGTATGAAAGGGAAGTGTTCTAATGGCAAATATGTTTAAATCGGCTGCTGACAAAAGCACCATATCCGGAAATAAGAAAGAAACGGAAGAAATCATCAGAGAAAAAAACCCTGTGAGAGCCGAGTATACTTCGGACATTCCCCTGGCACCGGCTGAAACGCAATCAGAAACCTCCAGACCGGGGAGGAAACCCTCATCCACCAGAAATGCACACACGGTGGAGCACATTGAAACAGCAGAGCAGAACCATTTTGTAGAGCAGCTGCTGGCCGATAAAATACCCTTTAAACCCACAGGCAAAAGCTACAGCATCTATATGGAAGACGATATCATCGCAGCAGTAGATAACCTCGCTGCAAAGCTTCACACAAACAGAAGCAAAACCATCAACACACTGCTCAGAAGTGTACTGTTTCAGGACAAATAAGCCTTCGGAACCTGTAAAAGAAAGAAAGCTATGTAATCCTCGATTGATTGCATAGCTTTTTTGATAATTCAAGAGCAGTGCGTCAGAGCAAACATTATTGAAAACCCGTCAGCACTGATTCAGGCTTGTATCCGTCATATTCCTCAGGCCGTTGTCCTGTAAAACAGTCCAGATAATCGCTTTCATATAACTTTTGAGATTTGTGATCCTCTTATTTTTTCCGGCCTCAATAAAGGCAGCCACCACATCATCCGGCAGGGAACCCAGATCCACACTTCCGAATTCTTTTGAAGCGGAGAGATAATTTTGTGTTACGGCATCATAGACCCGGGAATAGGAAATCGGAACACCTTTCACAATCGTTTTAAAACCTGCACACATCATCTCGGAAAGACACTCCACAAATAACAGATAAAGCTTTCTCTTGAATTCTGCCTCTTCTCCCAGGTAAAATCCCGGAAGAGAACGAAAGTCCCATTCGGTAAGAATCTTAACGGCACAAGTCATCAAACTGACACTCTGTGTATAGCGATAGGGGAGAGAAAGAGAATCGGAAATCTCTTCATAAACCGTATCAGAAAGGTTTTCTTTCTCGCTCGCTCCATCCAAATCATCTTCTGCAGAAAGATTGAGAGAAGAAACAACAGAATATTTGCTTTTGGGATTATTTACGCTGGGTTTATTACCGTCCGAAGACTGTGAATCCGAGTAAAATGCATCCGAAGAAATGGGATCCTTAACGGAATCCTGTATATCCGAACCGTCTGCGTCCGAAAATTCGGTGTCCGAAATCACAACAAACCGTTCCGGCTTCTCTGTATCCGAAATTTTGGGCTCCGGTAAAGTCTGCCCCTTAATAGGATTATCTTGAAGAATAGCCCCATTTTGTGTATCTGAATTTTTGGGTTCCTGACCGGAAAACTGTGTATCCGGAATTTTGGGCTCCGATATCTCAAATGATTTCTCATCGGATTTATTGTCAGGATGCTGTTCCAGATAATAGATATTGCCGGAATATCTGCCGTTCCTGATCAGCTGCCGGCGTGAGACATAGCCTGCTTTGATCAGCTCTCCCACATACTTGTTGGCACTGTTATGGGAAATCTTCAGATGATGCAGCAGAACCTCCTTGGAAGGGGAGGCTGAGAAATCCTGCCCGGTGAAGGTGCTGAGATAGGCGTAAATCCCCTTCGCCTGAATGGAGAATTCCCCTGTCATGACGGATTTCGGCACATTTCCGTATCCCGCAGAGGAAATATCCCCGGTCGTGAGGACCCTTGAAATTGCTGCCTTCATGGCCTCGCTGAGGCTCTCCATATCCACATCGGAAAACCGGAAGGGAAAGCTCTCAATCGTATAGATATTGTGGTGAAAGCCCGGGTGACTGGAATTGCCGGCTCTCTGCTCCACAGAAATGTACCCGTTCGAAACAAGAAGCTTGAAATGCTTATAATAGGTGTCTTTATTCACGTGCAGGTCATGCACAATTTTATCTCTTCCGGGAAAGGCCGTGTTGGTTCCGCCCCCACAGTAAGAGCAGAAATAGGCGTAAATCGCTTTTGATTCCAGGGTGAGAAGGGGATCCAGCATGACAATCTTGGCCAGCTGACCGTATCCTTTGCTCAATACTCCCTTTACCCGCAGTTCATCGGGGAGTGTGTCAGGCACTGTATTTGTCATTTGGATCCCTCCTTTCTCAAGTAAAGTCGAACGGTAACCCGGCTTTTTGTATATTTAAGGCTTTAAAGCCGTCAGGGGAACAACCATTACGCCGTCTTTCCTGGTGTAGGCGGCATCGGCCATCCCGCAGATGACACAGAGAAGCGAGCAGTCCTTCTTCGCATTCTCCAGTATGGTCCTCACACGCAAGAGCTGCTGTGCAGCCCTGTCTGTGTCAGCCTCTGCAACCACATGCTTGAAGCATCCGATCCGCCCATCCTCCAGCTGAATCAGGGAGTCGGCCGCATTGCCGTGTTCCTCCAGCAGATGATAAAGGGTTGCGTTGATGGACTCACTGTAGATCTTCAAATCGTGGGTGCACAGGCAATCCCAGAACTGTGCGAACATATCCATGTTGTTTAAGAGCATCATGGGCTTATATTTGATGGCCGCAATGGCCAGCGACGGATCGGAAAACCGGATCTTGGGGGATTTCAGCAGCTTGCTGCCGGAAGCACCCTCCGGAAGGGTGAATGCAGGCTGGTTATAGAGAATATAAAGCTCCTGAAATGCCGCAATCAGGTCACTGACTGCAGGCCTGCCCATATTCTGGTTCGAAGTCTCCTTAATAATCTTCACAAAATCCGTGACACCGCTGGCGGTAGACTCACAGCTTGCGATAGCACTCAGCACTGCTTCAATTTTTTCCGGGCTTCTTTTGTGCTTAAACTGCTTCAGGCTGTTGACATCGTCCCGAATAATTGTTTTAATATATTCTGCCGGTGTAATCTGGGCTGTTTCAATACTGCAGTCTATGTTTTTCGGCCAGCCGCCACGCACACAGAGCCTCACCAGGTTGTCAATCTCCACTTTTCCTGTGGGGGTGGAGGGCAGGGGATGGTCAAACAGATCCCGTATGCTGATCATGCCCGAGGAATCGCCGGTTTCATACAGTGTCATGCTGGACATGGTTATTGTGGCGATACGCCCCGTGCCGGAGTGAAAGATCTCATCGCTGCCCACATCTGCTTTCGAAGACCCGGTCAGAATGAAAAGCCCGTTCCGATCAGCAGCATCACAGGCGTTACGGACCACATCATAGATCTGGGGAACCTCCTGCCACTCGTCAATGAGGCGGGGCAGATCACCCTTCACAACATAATCCGGGCTGGCCTGTGCAAGCCGACGGTTGGAGAAATTGTTGGTGGAATCAGCAAGGCTGATCCAGCTTCCTCCGATCCCGTCCGCCAGACAGTGTGACTGCCCGGTTGTGGTTTTCCCGCACCAACGCATTCCGTCTATCAGAATTGCACCGGTTGCTGAGAGATAGGATTCTATTTTTTCATCAATCAGTCTGTGGCGATATGTCTCAGGTGAATACATAGGAAATCAACCCCAAATCATTTTTTCTATATTTTAGCATCGCAACTCTTTTATGTCAACAGAAATATGATCAAATTTCGCAGAAAATTCGGGCGGTGATTCGCAGGAAATTTCAAAATGTTGTATCAATTTTCGCAAAAAGATTTACAATGATTACAAATAGCAATCAAAGTTGAACAGATTTCGCAGGGAATCCCGAATTTTCCGATAAAAATCGCAGCCGGATTTGCGGGCAGCAGACAGTATGCCGACGGCAAAAGAGATGAAAAATGATCAAATTTCGCAGATCTTTTGAAATTTGCTGCCGAAAATCGCAACTGGACACAATTGCCTCCCGTTTGCATGCAACAGCTGCAGAAATGAAAAATGATCAAATTTCGCAGGAAATTTGGATTTTGCTGCCAAAAATCGCAGCAGGTCCTGAGTCCGGATTCTGCAGGCATCCGTCACAGCTGCAGAATAAGATTTTTGTGGGAGAGACATCTTAAAATGCCATGAAAAATGATCAAATTTCGCAGGAAATCTGAAATTTGATATCAGAATTCGCAATCCGGCAGGGGGAGCGCAACTTCAAGAGATTTTTTCATCTGCAAATCAGTCCTTTTTGTATGAACAAAAACCGGGTACTCAGGATCATTTTCCTGAATACCCGATGTTTTTTGTTGCAGCCGTAGAATTATTACTACCGGCAGACCAGAAAAGCAATAATGCCTCCCACCAGAATGCCGATTAACACCTGAAGCGGTGTATGACCGACGAATTCCTTGAGGACTACTTCAAAAGGCTCTTCCTGTTCGATTTTTTTGATCAGCTCATTGAGAACGACCGAATGTTTCCCAATCTCCCGCCTGGAGTTCATGGCATCGTGGCAGGTGATGGCGGCAAATACCACAGCAATGGCAAAAAATGGCGAGTCGATGCCGCATACCATGCCGGTTGCAACGGCTAATGCCGTAACGGAAGCAGAGTGGGAGCTGGGCATTCCGCCGTCGCCTTTCAGCCGGCTCCAGTCCAGCTTGCCGTTTATGATGGTGTGGAGGATTGTTTTTGATATCTGAGAAACTGCCCAGGCAATGCCGGCAGCGATCAGAATTCTGTTTTGCAGCAGGGCTTCCATTCTTTTGCGTCAGTCATTCCTTCCTATAGGCATAGGTAAGATAGGCTACCAGCCCGGCTCCCGTCAGAAAGGCGAGGACGATCGCCAGAACGGTCAGAATCTTTTTCGTCCTGCGTGTCTTTTTCTTCGCTGTCTTTTCAGCGTGATCGATTGCTTTTTTACCCTTGATCAGTGCTCCGATTAACATTTTCATCCCCTCCGGTTTTTTTGATCATCATAGCATACCGTGTTTATTTTTTCCAGGGGAAATATCAATTATAATCGATTTTAAAACCCTCACCGTGAACTTCCGTTGAGTCGGTGACAAAGGTAAAAGCGGCCGGATCTGTTGCGTGGATCAGCCGCAGGGTCTGAGCAAGCACATTTCTCCGGGTCACTGTGATGACCAGCTGTTTCTCGGCCCCGGTATATCCGCCGAAAGCCTTGATCACTGTGTTGCCCCGGTCCGTGCTGCTGTTGAGGACGGCGGAAAGCTCCTTACCCTTATCCGTGACGATATAAATGACCTTTGCGTAATCAACGCCCTGTGCGATCAGGTCAATCACCTTGGAGGAGAAATAGATCGTGAGCACGGAAGTGAGTGCAACCTCAATCTTCCGGAACACAAGCACGGCGATCAGAACCACAATGCCGTCAATTACGGCGAGAATCGTGCCGTTCGGCACATTGGGGAAGGCCTTATGCAGCATCAGAGCAATCAGATCTGTCCCGCCGGTGGTGATATTCCGCAGAAAAAGAATGCCGATGCCGATGCCGGTCAGTACGCCTCCGTATACTGCCGCAATCAGAATGTTGCCGGTATATACCGGCAGGAAAGAGGCCAGCTCGATAAATCCGGAGAGCAGGGCAGTGCTCAGAAGTGTGTAGAAAAAGGAGCGCTTTCCCAGCAGACGGTATGCTGCCAGCATAATCGGGATGTTCAGGACCAGGGTGAGAACGCTGACACGCACGCCCAGCATATAGGCCAGTGCTGTTGACAAACCGGAGATTCCGCCGGGCGCTATCTCATTCGGGATTGTGAAGACGGAAAGGGCGGTTCCGACCAGAGCACTCCCGATTATACATACAAGAATATCATAGAGGACCTGAATTCCCTTTTTTTCGTTCCATTTCACCATAAAAAAATCGCCTCGGGTTTATTATTCATGTCCGTATTATACCTGAAAAGACAGGAGAGTGCAAGGAAGGAAGAAAAGAAAAACAACGGGAAGGGAAGGCCCTTGACATACCTTTTAAAAAGAAATAAAATTCATCGAGTTTATTTTTCGGAGCTGCTATGAGAAAACTGGAGAGTTATCAGCATACCATCTATGCAAGCTACCTGGGCTATGTGACACAGGCAATCGTCAACAACTTTGCTCCGCTGCTTTTCCTGACCTTTTCCCGGGAATTCAGCCTGACACTGGATAAAATAACCCTGATTACTTCCCTGAATTTTGCCATCCAGCTGGTGGTGGACCTGCTGTCAGCCAGGTTTATTGACCGCATCGGCTACCGGAAGAGTGTTGCGGCGGCACATTTCTTTGCCGCTCTCGGCCTCGTGGGGCTCGGCCTCTTCCCATCCCTGTTTCCGGATCCCTATACCGGGATTCTTCTGGCGGTCTTCTTCTACGCCGTCGGCGGTGGCCTGATCGAGGTGCTCATCAGCCCTATCGTGGAGGCCTGCCCAACCTCTCAGAAAGAGGCGGCCATGAGTCTGCTTCATTCCTTTTACTGTTGGGGTGAAGTGGCGGTCATCCTGCTGACAACTCTGTTTTTCAGCCTGTTCGGCATTGAAAACTGGCGCTGCGCTGCCTGCCTCTGGGCAATCCTGCCGGCGGCCAATCTGTTTTATTTCCTGCTGGTGCCGCTTTATCCGATTGTTGCGGAAGGGAAGTCCCTCCCGATCGGAAAGCTGATCCGGAATAAGACCTTCTGGTGGGCATTCGTCCTGATGATCTGCGCGGGAGCTTCCGAACAGGCGATGTGCCAGTGGGCGTCCACCTTTGCGGAAGCCGGGCTGCACGTCTCCAAAACCCTGGGGGACCTTCTCGGGCCCTGCGCTTTTGCATTGCTGATGGGGGCCTCCCGTGCCTTCTATGGCAAAAACAGTGAAAAGGTTCCGCTTCGCATCATGATCATCGGCAGTGCAGCTCTGTGCATTGTCTGCTATCTGACGGCTGCCTTCAGCAGCCTGCCGGTGTTCGGTCTGCTGGCCTGTGCCTTCTGCGGCCTTTCCGTCGGCATCTTCTGGCCGGGTACTTTCAGTATGGCCGCAAAACGGATGCCTTCCGGCGGCACGGCAATGTTTGCTCTGCTGGCTCTGGCAGGAGATCTTGGCTGCTCGGGCGGGCCTGCAACGGTCGGGTTAGTCGCCGGTGCTGCCGGCGGAAACCTCCATACCGGCCTGCTGGCTGCCGTGATCTTCCCTGTGCTGATTGTGGTCAGTATGCTTGCTGGGAAAACGGATTAATTTTCCTATTCATATATTGGGAGGTCTGACCCATGAATGCAAACAATCATACCGTTTCATCAGAAAACCCGATTTCTCGCCTTGCAAAGAAATATCCTCAGCTTCTCTTACCGATTCGGGCAGGGGAGAAGGAGACGGAGGAATACCGGGCAGCCGTTCTTTCCGGGGCTCCGCTTTCTGCAGAGCCGGACTTTATCGGCTCACCCGGAGATTCTCTCTCTGTCGCGGAAACTCCGGCAGGGAAGGCGGAGATCCTGTATCTCGAGAACAGGGAAGACTTTGAGCACGCTTTTCGTGCCCTTGCCCACCGGTGCGAGCCGGTGGAAATCCCTGCCTCTGTGGGGGCAACAACGATCCGGGGCCTCATCAACTGGGAAAAGATTCATAACCATGAAAAAGAATATCTGCAGAGCGGAGAAAATGACTGGGATTTGGAATTCCGGCGATTCACGGCAGAGAAGGCAAATTATCTCGATTCTCTGATTCTTCTCAGTTCCGGTGACTACAGCAATGTCTCTGCAGAAACTGCAGGTCTGCCGGCAGAGGAGTGGAAGGAGAAATCCGTCACCATCCGGAAATATCATGAGCTTACCCACTTTATCTGCCGGGCTCTTTAC